>JAAVDX010000015.1 GCA_014801585.1 Bacteroides sp. | reverse complement strand
TGGAACCTCCGTTAGGCTTTCGACATCCGTCGGAAGCCTTTGTAATTATCAGGTTATCAATCATTTATGCCAAATTTTTCAAGCCTCAATATTGCGAAAAATGTAGGCCACGTCCAAAAAATCCCATTATGACCACTCTGCTTAATGATTTCAACCACCTCTGCCTGATTTAAGAGGTGCATTTGCGTGTTTCAAATAAGGGCTAATATAACGTCGACGTTTCCGTCTCCCTTTCTTCGGGCGTGGAGTCTCTTTCTCCGGGCGGTATGGAACTGCGAATTTCTCATAGCCGATGCGTCTCACGCGGGCCCGGGCTATCCGCGATGCACGTATACGCTTCTTATAGTGAGGCGTGGTAGAATAAATGCGCATCGCCGCCATAGCAGCTACTACCAATGCAAATATGATGATTAACGCATCCATTTTTGTTTTTGATTATATACCGCAAATATAACAATTTTTATCTATAATTCCTTATATCTCGATGTTTTTTATTAATTTTGTAAATCGCTGAATATCGAAATAGATTTTTATTATTATCGTTATATTTATTTTTGTATTCTTCGATTTACTTTGAGACTTTTTCAGGCTTAACATCTTTAGAATTCATAACTCAGTCCGATGAAGTGTATTCCATATCGATCTTTATGAATTGGCCGTAAATTCTGAAAAGTCACTCTTTTTTAATAATTAACTTATCTTCTTATACTTCATGAATTTACTCAAATCTTCTATTGCGGCTTCGCTTCTTATGGCTGCCGCTTGTCCGGCCTTGGCTGCCAACTATGCATGGCCGGAACGCTTTGAGGGAGTCATGCTGCAGGGCTTCTATTGGGATTCCTATAATGGCACTGACAATACGAAGTGGGCCACCCTCACTTCCCTCAGCGATGAACTTTCTCAGAATTTTAAGGTAATCTGGGTGCCCAACTCCGCAAAGGCTGCCAGCAACCCCGGAATGGGCTATGACCCCGTCTATTGGTTTACAAACCATAACACTGCCTTCGGAACCGAGGCACAGCTCCGAACAATGATTTCTACCTTTAAGTCTAAGGGCACGGATATCATCGAGGATGTGGTCATCAACCATCGTAGCGGTGTCAGCAACTGGACCAATTTCCCGGCAGAGACCTGGAATGGAGTTACCTATCAGCTCGGACCTCAACACATCTGCAGCAACGACGAGGTAGCATGGGCCTCCGGTCAGGCAAAACCCACAGGCGCTCCCGATACCGGCGATAACTTCGATGGCTCACGCGACCTTGACCACACCAATGCCGAAGTGCAGAACAATTGTAAAAACTATTGCAAATTCCTCATCGAAGATCTCGGATATGCAGGCTTCCGCTATGATATGGTCAAGGGCTACAGCGGAAAATACAATAAAATCTACAACGAATATTCCCGACCCAAATACTCTGTCGGTGAATACTGGGACGGCAACTATGATGCCGTAGCTGCCTGGATCGAAGCTACCGGAAGACAAAGCGCCGCGTTCGACTTCCCTTGTAAATATGCTATCAACGAAGCATTTCATTCAGGCGACCTCACTAAACTGGTTTGGAAGGCCAATGGCACTACCGACCAACCCGCCGGACTGATCCATTTCGGATATCCTCAATATGCCGTTACATTTATCGACAACCACGATACATATCGCGACGGCTCCAAATTCAACGGCAATGTAGTTGCAGCTAACGCCTTTATCCTATGCTCTCCCGGCACTCCCTGCGTATTCTGGCCTCACTACGTACAGAATAAGAAAGCCATTCAGGAACTCATCGCCGTGCGCAATGCATGTGGCATCCACAACCAAAGTGCTGTGAAGGTATTGAAATCCACATCTAACTGCTACATGGCAGAAGTCACAGGTTCCAAAGGCACTCTCGTAGTAAAAATCGGTTCGGATATGGCTTCTCCCTCGGGCTACAGCAACTCCGACATCAAAGCTACAGGCAATGACTATTGCGTATGGTCAAAGACCGGAGGCTCAGTAGTGACACCCCCCACCGATCCCGGCGAATCCTTCAAGGTCTATTTCAACAATGCAACCTCCAACTGGACAACACCTTATATCCACTACTGGGGGGCAACGGAATCCACCTGGCCCGGCGTAGCAATGTCGCGCACTGCCGGAGAAGCAAACGTATGGGAATATACCGTACCTGCCGGCACAACCGGAATACTCTTCAATGCAGGCGACGGAGATGCCACAAAGACCCCCGACTTTGTAGCAGTAGCCAATCATATCTATACTACATCAGGCGATCAAGGAGCATTTAACGGTCAGGGCGGCGGAGGCGAAACCCCGTCAACTTATCCCGCCAACCTTTACATCGTAGGCAATCTTGACGGATATGACTGGGCATCAGCCCATGGAATTCCCCAGTCGAGCAAGACGGATGGTGAATATCACTGGACTGAGGTGACATTCGTTGATTCCAACGATGGCTCTGCTTATTTCAGCTTCCTGACTCAACTTGATACCACCGACGGAGAATGGGACGCAGCCAACCAGGCCGACAGATATGGCGCTTCCGAAAATGACGAACCACTCTCAATCAACTCTCCCGCAACTATTCGCAAATATGCCTATCTTGTTGATGCGATGGGATGCGCGGCATGGAAGGTCGCTCCCGGCAAATATTCAATCACTGCCAAGCTCAACAAGATGCAGATCCTCCTCGAAAATTCAACTTCAGGCATCAGCTCATTCGATTCTGAAAACGCAGAGCCGATCTATTTCAATCTGCAAGGACAGCGCGTTGATAATCCCGGAAAAGGAATATATATCGTAGTAAGGGGCAACCGCTCTGCAAAAGAGATTGTCAGAGACTAAAGATTAAGACCACCTTCTACAGTTACATGCTCTCGGCCGAAAGGTTCGAGAGCATTTTTTATGTTCTGTCCCCTCTCTTACTCTAAAGCCTCTTCCCTCCACCCATCGAACATAAAAGGACTTAAATTTGTAATATGTAAATAAGAGCCTATGATAGAGATCAGAGGTTCTTGTCATTCCACTATTATTAAAATTTACTGCCCATGAATCTTAACTCCTTACTCCTTTACATACCCTCCGCTCCGGCCGAACCGGAGAAAGTAATTCCTCACGTTGAATTATCCGGAGCGACCGAACAGGGTTACTGGACAATCGCGCAATTGATCATGAAAGCTGACCATTGGCTGCTTAATCTTTTAGGACTTGATCATCATCCTGCCCTCTTCACGGCAGTGTACGCGATTCTCGTGTTTCTGATCGCATTACTTGTCGGACAAGTTGTGAAATGGATCATTCTCGGAGCCGTTGAGCATCTGTCAAAATTTTTGAAATATGATGTCTACGAACGATTACTAAACGCAAATTTCTTCACTAAGATATGTCGTATCGTACCGCCCATCGTCTTCCTTATCTTCCTGCAGTTTACGATGGGAGGGAAGGCCACTCTTGCCTCGTGGCTTTCTCGACTCACGTGGATATATATAATTTATGTTGTGACAGTTGCCCTGAATACTCTGGTGATCGTCATATGGTCGCACGTCGATGCCCGTGAGAATAAAAAGAAACTCCCTCTTCGCGGTCTTGTCCAGCTCATTAAGGGCATTATCTGGATAATAGGTGTAATTATAGTAGTGGCCATTCTTGTCAATAAATCTCCGGGTAGCCTTTTGGCAGGACTCGGGGCATTCGCGGCCGTCCTCATGTTGGTGTTCAAAGATAGTATATTGGGTGTGGTAGCAGGAGTGCAGTTGTCCGAAAACGACTCTCTGCATGTAGGCGACTGGATCAAAGTACCCGGCACGGACGCCAATGGCAACGTAATTGAAGTGACATTGACTTCCGTTAAAGTCGAAAACTTCGATAAGACGGTTACCACCCTTCCTCCCTACAGCCTTATTTCCGGCTCATTCACCAACTATCGACCCATGCAGGAATCAAAGACACGACGTATTTGTCGCAACTATATGATTGATGCAGATTCAATCATTCCCGTCGACGACGAAATGCTTCAGGCATACGCCAAGATTCCGCTACTTACCGACTGGATCAACAAAAAAATCGCGCAGCGTAATGCCGGAAAGATCGAAAATGTATTCAACAGCGAAGGCCTTGTCGACGGAAGTATCGAGACCAACCTCGGGGTATTCCGCGCATATCTCAAACTCTTCCTCGATGCAAATGCTCATATCAGCCATGATCCGGCCGATAGTTGCTTCATTTCTACATTAGCTCAGACTTCAATGGGTATTCCATTGCAACTCTATTGCTTCACTTCTACCTCACAATGGCTCCCCTACGAAGCAATCCAGTCCTCAATCTTCGAGCATGTAGCGATAATGATGAGTTCGTTCCATCTCTATACCAACGAGAACGCTTCCGGACGCGACGAAATCCTCAACGGTGTATTGGAAGCCGGTGCCGACCCGGCTCTCTTCTACGGTCTGCCCTATCCTTTCCTTCAAAAAGGGGGTACACCGCAGTCGCCGGCCAGCAACTATCCCAGTCACCACGGCGATTTAGACGTGTCGATCGACTCAAATTCCGGTCAACCGGCCTCCCCATCCTCATCTTCCACGCAGTCAGCGTCCGGTACTGCAGCGTCATCTCCGAGCAACGACGGTTCGACCGCCTCAACCTCCGGTACGGCTGCAGCCAAATAACCGAAACAGAAAATACCCTACCTATAAGCCCGCTTTCCACGTCCGAAAGCGGGCTTAAATATTATTCAATTGCTCAGGTCGTATCCTATCATTATACATGTCTTAAAGATTAAAAATTGTTAAATTGTTTTTAAGTTAATATTCTTAAAATAATTTTAGTTATATTTGCGTAACTTTCAAAGGACGCTACTAATTGATTGTATATTAAGATTGCAAACTAATCTGATTCAACGATAGTATTCCCGCTGAAAAAATCGATAAATAGTAAAGAACAAAAAATCTTAAAAGTTAGATTCCAAATCTTTTTAGAGATGAAAAGAATTTTCATAATATTAGGTTGTCTGCTGGCATTGGGAGCGTCAATTGCGTCCGGTCAGACTATAGAGAACGAAATAGAAGTGACTGTTCCTTCTTTGCCGTTACCTGTGAATGAACATGTATCCCCCATGCCGGAATACCGACTCGTAGATGGCGGTAGCAAGTTTACTACGTCGTATTCCGAAGACTGTCCGGAAGAGTTGCGTGGTGCATTTGAATATGCAGTGAAAATCTGGGAGGAGAATCTGCCGGAATGCTTACCCATCAGTATCAAAGTGCTGACTGCTCCGTTAGGTAAAGATGTGCCATCAAAGGTGAAATATCGTACACTCTCATTTACCGGACAATACAATAAGGAGTTTTTATATCCGACTTCTGCAGTAAAGGCCGTTCTTCTCAGAGAATTCAATCGCAATGCCTTTCAACGTTTTTATGACGAATTGAACGACGTGTCGGTTATCGAACGCGATGATGACATCACAATAACCTACAACTCCGATATGTTTGAGGATTTCTCATTCAGTCTCGATGAAGATAAAGTAGGGAATAGATTTGATTTTGTCACACTCGCACTGAGAGATATAGCTAAAGGTCTCGGCCTTGTCCCTAATTTTGCAGTAAATCTCCAAACTCGTACACTTGCAAAAGTTCCGTCACCGTCAACTCCTTATACAGAACGACTTTGGGGAGCTCTTCTTCATCCCCCAACAGAGAGAGCTACAACATCTGATGACGGCTCCGTAGCCTTTAGTAATGCAACTAAAGGAGATTACTATAAAGCAAATGTCAATGGACAGCCACTAAAGTACTATGCACCCTCCACATGGATTGAAGGCCTCTCTGCCACCACGTTTATACCGGAGGCCAATAATCCATTGACACAGCTCCTGAGTTATGATTTTGGAAAAGGTACTGTGATACGTAATCTGACCGGAAATAGCTGGACAAGTACTTTCTGGGATTTGTTAGACTGGCGAAATGATATCATAACCGGTGGGGAAACAGGAACCATAAAAGAGAGTGGCTCTACTTCAAATGAACTGCCGTTCGATGGCTCGTTTACAATCGGAGAAAATCATCTAAACGATAATATGTCTTCTGATTGGACTGCTATAGAATCACTATGTGCAGGGAGTCCGTTGGAAATAGCTTCGTTTGATAATAAACGGATGTCGGTTGCGACAAGTCAGGATTACAGCAAATCATATTGTGAACCATATTCATATTGGATTCCCAACTTAAAAGGAGAAGGAACAACTGTTTCTGCTCTTCTCAAGAATGGAAAATGGGATGTGGTTTATTCATCATATCAGGATAAAGGGCCTGATGATTTAGGATATGAAGGTCCACAATCAATCACCATATCAATGGATGATTTGAAACACCACTACGACTTCGAAGAGTATGCACGCTCAACATCCGGAGGATTGAGATATAGAATAGCTTCGGGTGAAAAGAGAATAAATAACAAGAATAAGCTCTTTTACAATTATAACGTTTCATATCACACACGTGCCTTTGCACCTCAATCCGCCAGAATTAAATATTCCGGTTACTATAAACCCGCTGATCTCAGTACCGGGGCAGCAGCATCTAAGCAAGCCCGCGTTAAGATTTCACAAGATGATTTTGATGAGGACTTTATTGATATCCCAATTGGGATCAGCAATGTAGAAGGCACGGAATATATATTAGTAGAACAATATGATCCTGATGAAAAATATCCATTCTCGTATGACGAATATGATTTCAGAAAAGGATACTTCATGGCCAATGTATTTCGTGAAGGAACTACCCGGATAACTGTAATATCCTATAATAAAAATGGTTCGAGCAGAAGTAATACCATCGAGATAAATGGTGTGGGATATCCGGATAAGCAGGTATCAATGCGTCGTGAAGGAAATAATGTGCAGTTTACAGGAATTAATTCACTTGCAAAAGCAGGAGTCCTGAAATGCAAGGTTATTGATGCCATGACTGCAAATAATGTAATGGATGTAGTACTTGACTTCACAGATTCCATCTCTCTGGATAATCTTGAAAAGGGTGTTTATATTTTAAGATTATCCGACGGAAAGTCTGATATTTCCTCATTCAAAGTAATTAAATAAATCCGGATATCTCAATGAAGAAAATACTTTTAGTTCTTGTTCTGGTAGCATTTGCTTTTGGAAGCAAAGCAGCCGAGTCAGCTCTTCCCTATGAGGTATTATGGGGTGATGAGAAGATTTCTTTAGATAATATAATTCCATATTACCGGAATCTGACTTTCCAATCTACCGAACCCACAGTATGGGAACTTTATAGAAAAGTCCTCAACTATTACACCAAAGAAGAAGAGTGGTATAGGGTTGACTCAACACTTGGAGATGAAACGAAGATATGGACCCTGATTCCGCAAAATAGATTAGCATATTTGCCTATTACCTGCCTCAGATATACCAGAGAGGTCGACGGACATACCGTTACTCCATTCAAATTAGTACGTATCGTCAACGGAGTAACAGAAGAAAAAGAGTTTCTATGGGATGTCAACCCTGCCGTACCGGAACTGAAGGTACTTAGCTGGACATTTGATCTCAACGTTGAGAATCGCACCTGCGAAAACTCCGAGATGAAATTGGAATTCAAATGTGAGGGTCAGTTGCAGTATAAGTTATATAATTCTAAATGGGAGAAATATTTCAAGCTTCCTGAGGATATGGCGGAGGTAAGATATATGTATTCCCCTTTCTACTGTCCGGAAGAAACATGGATCGACACCTGCCCGGGACAATGGGGATGGATAATGTATCTTGAGGCGATCAATTCTTTCGGCACAACACGAAGCCCGTATTACTTGAGCAATGATTATATCACTGATCCTGCACAATGGGATATCATCAAGCAATGGGATCCGGATATTAATGTTGCCGTGGAGGAAATAGACGCTGATAACAATTGTCTTTATTCGTTGGATGGACGTACCCTGACGCTATCAGATTCTGTCAGAGTATCATCGCTCTATGATACTACAGGTGCGGTATGCTGTATTTGGTCTGCCGGGGGCTCTTATGATCTGACCGACTTGCCTTCCGGTTTATATATCCTAACAATAGAAGACAAGAGTCTTCATTCTGAATCTTACAAGATACTTCTCCGATAAATCCAACAATAATCGGAGGGATTAACGAAAGTACCCCTTTTGGAATTCCAAAAAGGTGTACTTTCGTTAGAACTTACAATTACTATCTTTCTTATCTACACATATGATACACCTTTTACATAGAAAATATAGTCCCTCCGATCTTACCATATTAAAATTAATAATGGTAGTACTCTTATGTATTAATGCTGTAATAGTAGATGCTAAAAGAATTTGGGTTGTCGATCCGGAAAACTTTCCATTGACGGGAGTAGTGATCAGTATCGTTACTGAAGAGGAGTCTGAAATTAAGAATGCCGTTACTACCGATAAAGAGGGACTTGCTTTACTTTCTGATTCTGTTAGTACAGAATCTACTTTATATGCGCAGTTACTTGGATTCAAAGAATATCAGGATAAGTATAAAAATGTGCAGGATACTATATATTTGCAACCGACAACTACGGAGCTTAGCGAAATTGTTGTAATGGGAAACAAAGATATTACACGAGCCGAATCAGGTAAGATCATCTTCACTCCCGGCAGCCTCAAGACTCAAATTAGTAATGCATTAGACATCTTAAAATATGTACCATTGATTTCGGATGAAGATCATAATTCCTTCAAAGTATTAGGCAAAAATTGTCATATTCTGATTAATGGTAAAGAACCTCAGGTATCACAAGATCAGGTTATGTCCCAATTAAAAAGCGTTCCGGCCGAATGGATTCAAAGTATTGAGATTATACCAAATCAGGGAAGTGCATATAATGCATCCGGGAATCTTGCACTAGTTAACGTCAGAATGACCGACTTAAGAAATGGAGCATGGGTCTCAACTGATATTATAGCTAATATCGGAGATGAGACATATGGAAATGCAGATTCGGGATTATTCTATTATACTCATAAAAAATTTAAAGTCTCGGCCTACGGATCTTATCAATTTGATCAAAATTGCACTAAAAGCCGTAGTACGTATAACTACATTCTAAGTAATACCGATAATAACTTATCAATCTCTAATATTAATAAGCAGACTTCCCAATCTCAAAATACAAGGGGAGAATTTTTCGCTTCTTATCAGATAAATAAAAAGAATAGAATAGGTGGAGGTCTTTCAATTTCTGCTGACAAACACAATGAAAATAATGTAAGCGAGACTTCATCTCTCATTCAATCTAAGATTGATGATGATGAAAATAGATCATCTTATGTTCAACCTTGGTCTAAGCCATATCTATTTTACAAACTCTATTACCTGTTAGCAACTGATTCAAAGGGAAGCTTTTTAGATATTAGTGGGATTTACCGTCATGGCAGAAATGAGTCCAATGCAAAGTATAACTTTTCACCGGATGCTGATGAGTGGAGGAGCAACAACACTTCCGGGGGATCGGCCACAATTAGCTACACACAAATTTTTAACCAAAAACATACTTTGAAAGGAGGGTATAATTTCCAAACTACTAAAAATAGAGATGTAGTAAATTCTATATTGAATTCCTACGTATTTAATTATGAGGAAACCATCCATTCAGAATATATTCAGTTAGAAAGCATTTGGAATCAAATAGTATCCTCCACATTAGGATTAAGAATTGAATCAGCTGAAATCGATGGGGAAATGACTAATGGAGTCTGTAAATATAATAGAACTGATACCGACTTATTCCCTTCTGTGAATATCAATCTCATGGTTCCGGGAGGCAACCACTATATGATGCTATCCGCGGAACGATCTATCTTCCGACCTCAGTTTTATGATTTGAATCCATACATTTTATGGACCTCTCAGAATACTTGTGTGAAGGGCAACCCAGAATTAAAGGCTACAACCATATGGAATTTTAGCGCAATGTATCTGTTTTTGCAGAATTACATCGTAAGTATTAATTACAGTTTGAATAAAGATTTAAATTCCCTGCTAATCTATGGAGAAGACGGAATTAGTTTTACGACACGTGTAAACCGACCTTCGGCTCATAATTACCATATTGCGTTTGAATATAACAAACAACTATGCAACATCTGGCGACTCAGAGCAAAAGTTGATGGGGTCTATTTTTATTCACCTTTTTATTATGGAGATAAGAATCTTACAGATAAGGCTCTTGGTGGGTATGTCACGCTCCGAAACAGACTATCCTTTTCTCAGAAATTTGTTCCTAATATAGATCTTGTTGCGCAATTTGGATATCGCGGACAAGAAAATGGTATAGGGAAAAATTGGATTGCTTATACAAAGCTTGCGTTCTCTAAAGAGATTATTCCGAATCTTGATTTAGATTTTTCTGTGTCATACGATCCGATATACAATCTCCCAATTACTACTATCATGGAAGATTATAATTCCGAGATTAAAAAGACCGGTGTGCCTGTTTCAGCTATTTTTAATCTCACATATTCCTTTGGCAGAAAACAAATAAATAAATATAAAGGAGGAGGCGACGATTCATATAATTCCCGCTTCTAACGTGAGTTATATGAGTCGATTATATCAACGTTATCTCTGAAATTGAATACTCCCACCATATTGCATTTTGAGGCAATATAGTGGGAGTATAAGTATGAAGTAATAGATTACTACTTATATCGGTTGTAGATCTCGACACCGAGTTTTTTGGCCTTGGCGATATCGTTGGGATTCTTCGGATCTACACCGTATTTTGAGAGATCGGGAATCACGACCTTCGTGCCGGGGCGGATACGATCGGGATGACCAAGAATCTTCTCGTTCTCCTTATATATATAAGGCCAGAGGTGGAAATTGCCGTAGTGCTCTTTCGCAAGGGTNGTCAGATATCGAGTTTTTGTAATNGTATCATATTCCGGAGCTTTGCTTTTCGCATCTGAGGGAGAGGTCGGCACAGCCTCCGATCCGGCATCTTCATTCGATTTTGCCAATGCAGCCTCTTTTGCATCGTTGGCCGGATCCTGACCCTCCTCTTCCACAATTCCGGTCATATCGGAATTCTCTTCCGTAAGATTCGACTCATTGTCGAGCAGAGTGGCCACCTCCGCAGCCTCCTGCNGATTGGAAGAAGTTGAGTTCTTTGCTTCTATCCCCAACAATTCACGACCTTTCGAGGCAAAATCATCATTTACCATCCACAACACTCCCAATCCTAAGATGATCACCACAATACCGGCTACTACATACCATATCCAAAAGCCATGCGGCTTCTTCGGAGTCGGAGTCTCTGATTCCGCATCATCCGATAAGTCTTCGCTGACAATGGGTGAAGCATCAGTATGCTGCGATTCTTCTTTTTCGTTCCCATCATCGTGAAGCGAATCTTCNNCTGATTCTACTCCCTCTTCNGAAGATTGAGATTTNTCATCAACNTTCTNAACCGCNGTATCCTCNGCGACTGATTCTGATGAAGTNGCCNTCGCTTCATCCTGAGCGGTANCAGTGTCTGTCAGATCAAGCTTAGTCAAATCCGGCTTAATCGGAGNTGTCTTAACCGCGGNATCCTCAAANTCCGCCGGATACTGCTCTTTNAGTTCGTCAGCNTTCTCTTCCTCAAGTATAATCTGCTGTTGAAGCGAATCGACAAGCAGTTCGTTGTTTTCACTCTCAGCCGCCATCAATTCCTCTTCAAGCACATTCTCCTCTATAACAACCGTCTCAAACATCTCAAAGGGTGCGTTGACGGCCGCAGCCAATTCCTTGGATGGGATAAAGACTATNCGTCGGTGAGCCGGAATCTCATTCTCCTCACCCGTAGTCACATCCACACTTTTGCGCGCTTCNACACTCGACAGTTTAAACGTACCCATCCCTTTCACCTTTATCGGTTCGCCACCTTCAAGCGACGCACCGATATACTGAAACAACAGACGAAGCACATCCTCANTCTCCTTCGGAGAACAGCCATTCTTTTCAGCCACCAAGGCTGCCAATCTCGCAAGCGTTATTTTCTGATTCATCTCTATCCCTCCTTATATCTTATTCTTCAATACGCCCGAAGGCTTGAAATTCATCACTAATTTNGGAGGCACCATCAGGCGCTGACCCGTNGCGGGATGCACAGTAAGTCGCTCCTTCCGCTTCCGNGCCTCAAACTGCCCGAAACCGGGAATCACGATNGAGTCCATATCNATNCAACGCTCCGCAAGAACGTCACAGAACGAACTGACTATCGATTGCACCTTTTCTCTATCAATCCCGGCAGCCGACGATATCGATTCTATCAGGGTTTTATTATCCATATAGCAAATATTTCAATCAGAAGTGTATGGAATCTGCGAAAATCTTCATCAGAATTCCTTTCTATTTCTACAAAATTACTTAATTATTTAAAACTTTCCAACTCTTAAAGTTCATATCCCAACATTTTTTTTGTAAATTCGCGAAGATATTTTTTATAATTCTTCNATTTCTGAATATGAACNGACGCAGTCTTCTTCTCTCTCTCCTCTTTCTCATCGCAGCACTNCCNGCTTTNTCTCAGATTTTCTATAAAATCGAAGGCAATGGTCTCAAATCTCCATCCTACCTATTNGGAACCCANCATCTTGCTCCGGNATCAATCGTAGAGTCATATCCTTCNATTCCCTCCGCTTTGNATGANNCAAAGGCAATNGTAGGCGAACTTGATATGACTCTTTCGCAGATGGAGATGGCTATGGCCATGCAAAAATACATGATGGCTCCCGCCGACAGNACNATCTCTCGTCTTACTACTCCGGATGANTTCAANGATCTTGAAGCCAAATTCGCACCTTATTCTCCAATGCCCGGAGTGACCCTTGCCCAACTGGATATGATGCGCCCAATGGTAATCTCTGCAATGGTAACAATGACNGAGATGCAAAAATCTCTCCCCGGATTCAACCCCAACCAACAGCTCGACGCCATGTTCCAGCTGCAAGGTAAAGAGGAGGGCAAAAANATCATACCTCTCGAAACTCCGGAATTACAAGCTCAACTCCTTTACACCTTCACCCCTATTTCCAAGCAGCTNAATGATCTGAAGGAGGTACTTGACAACCCTTCTGAACTGGCCGAGAATTGCCAAAAACTCAACAAGGCCTANACTGAAGGTGATCTTGACGCNNTGNTNAGCCTGACCGAATCNGACGATTCTGACCCGGCATTTATGGAAGCTCTGCTCACAAAGCGNAATCACAATTGGATTAAGGCTTTNCCGGAGATTATCTCTCAACAGCCCTCATTCATTGCCGTAGGTGCGCTCCACCTTGCCGGCAACGACGGACTCGTAGAGTTNCTCCGTAAGGAAGGCTACACGGTAACTCCTCTAAAATAATCGCNTATTNCNCTNNATATTAGNGNATTACAAAATATTACAAAATTAAAACTAAATAATTTTGTAATAAATTTTGCATAATGAAATTTTTTAGTTAATTTTGTAGCGCAGAGAAGTNGCATCAGGTATAATCTTCCTGACGCTATGACTCAGGCAACAAGAAAGCAACATCTAATCATAAATCTAACTTCAAAAAAATACATCATGGAAATTCCCTTTGCAGAATCTTGGAAAATCAAGATGGTGGAGCCGATCCGCAAAAGCACTCGTGAAGAACGCGAGAAATGGCTGAAGGAGGCTCACTACAACGTCTTCATGCTCAAGAGCGACTACGTCTACATCGACTGTCTCACTGACTCCGGCACAGGCGCTATGTCTGACCGTCAATGGGCCGCAATGATGACCGGTGACGAATCTTACGCCGGTGCCCGCTCTTTCTTCGAACTCAAGGATGTCATCAACCGCATCACCGGTTTTGAATACGTTATCCCGACCCATCAGGGCCGCGCAGCCGAAAACGTTCTTTTCTCTCACCTCGTTCACGAAGGNGACTACGTTCCCGGCAACTCTCACTTCGACACNACTAAGGGTCACATCGAATCACGCAAGGCTTTCGCTATCGACTGNACAATCGACGAAGCTAAAGACACTCAGCTTGAGTACGACTTCAAGGGCAACGTCGACATCGCTAAACTCGANAAAGCTCTTCAGGAACATGGNGATAAAGTCCCCTTCATTATCGTCACTATCACTAACAATACAGCCGGTGGTCAGCCCGTCAGCATGGAAAATCTCCGTGGNGTTCGTGCCCTCGCCGACAANTATGGTAAGCGCGTAATCTTCGANTCCGCTCGTTTCGCTGAAAACGCTTACTTCATCAAGACTCGCGAACCCGAATTCAAAGACGCTACAATCAAGGAGATCTGTCGCGAAATGTTCTCTCTCGCCGACGGTATGACTATGTCGTCNAAGAAAGACGGTCTCGTCAACATGGGTGGCTTCATCGCTACCAAGTGGGAAGACTGGTATGAGGGTGCCAAGAAGTATTGTATCCCCTTCGAAGGCTTCCTCACTTANGGCGGTATGAACGGCCGTGACATGGCAGCCCTNGCTGTAGGCCTTGACGAGAATACTGAATTCGACATGCTTCAGACTCGTATCAAACAGGTTGAATATCTTGCGAAGAAACTCGATGAGTATGGTATCCCTTACCAGCGTCCCGTCGGCGGTCACGCAGTATTTATCGATGCCGACAAGGTGCTCGATCGGGTACCCAAAGAGGAGTTCCCCGCTCAGACTCTGACTATCGAACTCTATCGCGAAGCAGGCGTACGCGGTTGCGAAATCGGTTATATCCTCGCCGACCGTGACCCCATCACTCGTGAAAACCGTTTCGGTGGCAACGACTTCCTCCGCCTCTGCATCTGCCGTCGCACTTACACCAACAACCACATGGACGTCATCGCAGCCGCTCTCAAGAATGTCTACGACCGTCGTCACGAAATCACTCGCGGCGTGAAGATCGTATGGGAAACTGAACTCATGCGCCACTTCACTGTGCAGCTTGAACCCCTCCAGTAATCTGACTTCCTGATTCACCGCTCCGGTGAGTCATCACAANCTTATTTCGGCCGCCCCTATTTCATAGTGGCGGCCGTTTTTCCATCCATCAGCCAATTCATGACCTTCTATTAAGTTTCAATTACTGAAAAAGTTAGTTATACATTAACATTAGTTAACACTTTATACAGCACATTTTTTGCACACCCAAATTGCACATGTGCACACGCTACAAAAATATGCTGCACAACATAAAATTGTCATACAAATCTAATTATCAATACTTTATAACGCTTATNAAAACTTATTCCACTGATTATTAACAAAAAATATTAGAAAAAACTTGCACCAAGAAGAAAAATGTTATAGTTTTGAGCAGATAAAAATTCGAAATGTAAAAAAATCTTAACAGATTTTCTTACTTTCAATAACCTCANAATCACAATGGAGCAGACTCTTGTCATTCTCAAACCTTCTGCCGTTGAGCGTCGCTTGATCGGCCGCATTATTGAAAGAATCGAAAATCGTGGACTCATCATCACTGGAATGAAGATGATGCAGTTAGACGAAAAGATTCTTCGCCAACATTATGCACATNTGGTAGATCGCCCNTTCTTCCCCTCAATTGTGGCATCGATGACAGCGTCTCCTGTGATTGTAATGTGTCTCAAAGGGGTTGANGTTGTCAACGTCTTCCGNACAATGACAGGCTCCACCAACGGTCGCAACGCCGCNCCGGGTACCCTCCGCGGTGATTTCTGCGTAAGCGGACAGGAAAACATTGTTCATGCAAGNGATTCTCCTGAAAACGCNCAAATCGAAATCAACAGATTCTTCCGCCCTGAAGAATTANTCGATTATACTCCTTCGAATATCCAATTCTTCTACGGCTCCGACGAANTGAAATAATAACGCCTCTTCGCCTCAGCGAAACCGGCAATACCNAATCATCATAGTATTTTTCTCTCCTCCNCCGACTCTCTNCAATCTTAAGGTAATTACAATTATGAACTTAAAAAANTTATTNATATGTGCAGCGGCTGCTTTCTTAGCAATTGCCCCGGCCTCTGCCCAGACTAAGACTCGCGCACATTCCGCCGCCCATAAGGATCTTCTCGCAAAGAATGCTTCCGCAAAGGAGCAGATCAAACTCATTGATAAGTCTTCTTTTGTAGATCTTTACGACGACGTTGAGCCCGAAATCGATATCTATACCGAAGGTTGGAATTCCCGCTCTGTCAATCCTTTCAAAGAATCTGACGTGCCAAATACAGCCGTCATCAACGTGACCGGCTACTGCATGCCTCACAACGGACGTATCACTTCCCCCTACGGATATCGCGCACGTTTCGGCAGAATGCACAAAGGCGTGGATATCGGTCTTAAAATGAACGATACTATACGCGCTGCTTTCGATGGTAAAATACGCCTTACCAACTATGAAGCCAAAGGATATGGCAACTATGTCATCATTCGCCATCCCAACGGATTGGAGACCGTCTATGGCCACCTCAACAAGCATCTCGTAAAACCAAATCAGGTAGTAAAAGCCGGTGATCCTATCGGTCTTGGCGGCAACACAGGACGTTCTACCGGTCCGCACCTCCACTTCGAAACACGCTACATGGGATATGCCATCAATCCCGCGGCTATTTTCGACTTTGCCAACCATACTACTCACACCGATACATATACTTTCTCCAAGCAGACGTATCAACAGCCCCGCAACTTCGCGCCCAATCGCCAGCTTGCAAAGAACGAATCCGGCGTTAACCCCTACTCCTCAGCCGGCGAAAAGACAACCTACACGGTGAAAAAAGGCGACACTCTCGCTGCTATCGCCCGTTCCTACGGTCTGTCGGCCACTACTCTCCGCAAGCTCAACAACATGTCAGCCGAAGACCGTATCAAAGTCGGTCAGACCCTCAAACTCAAATAATCAGACTCTCAACTCAATAATATACTGTTCTCCCCCTCCTCACAACATAACTTAAATAGCGCGACAGAGGGATGTTTCTCGAGAAACATCCCTCTGTCGCATTAAGTATTATCAGTATCAGGAATGATCAGTATTATAAATTCAACTATNGCAATTACAACCCCCGAAGCAGCTTTATTACTTATTACTTAATACTTATTACTTGAATCGTTATTACTTAATACTTGGCGCTAAGCGCCAAGTATTAAGTAATAACGATTCTCATTCCGTCGTAAGCCGGTGATACATTTGGCGGCAACGAAGAATCAAACGCGTGGTGATGACCGACTTCATGGCAGAGATGGGTCAGATAAGCTCGCTTCGGCTTAACTTCTTCAATCAGATCCAGAGCCTGACGGATAGTGAAATGTGCGAAATGCTCTCGTTCACGAAGTGCATTTACGATAAGCACATCCAGACCATATAATTTCTCTTTTTCTTCTTCGGAAATTGTCTTCGCATCAGTAATATATGCAAATTTCCCGATCCGGTAGCCCAATATCGGAAGTTTGCCGTGAATCACCTCTATCGGCTCGATCTTAATTCCCTTAACGAAGAAAGGCGCTGCGGCCGATACTTCCGTAATCTCGAAGGAAGGTACTCCCGGATATTTCTCCGAACGAAAACAATAATCCAGTCTCTGCATCAGATGCTCCTTCACGTCGCTCTTCATATACATATCGACAGGTCCAGAGAAGCAATAAGGCCTAAGATCATCAATGCCTCCTACATGGTCGTAATGCTCGTGAGTAATGAGCACTGCGTCAATATGGCGCAGATCGACTCCCAAAGCCTGCTTCCTGAAATCAGGTGAGGCATCTATCAGAATCTTAACCCCCATAGTCTCTACAAGCACAGATGCTCTCAATCGGTGATCAAGGGGATTTTCCGATTTACACACTCCACAATCACACATCAGCTCCGGCACGCCCTTACTCGTACCGCTACCAAGCACCGTAACTCTTATTGTAGAATCAATAAAGTTGACCTCGGGATAAAGAGGCACGTGGAAACACTGATTTACTTTATGTACCACCCTGTCCGCCAGTGACGTCACATCTTCCGACGTCGCCCCACCTTGATTGGCTATCACAAGGCAGTTATTCGGATAGACTATAGCTCCCCCACAACGCTCACCCTTCAGACCGGCATGTTCAATCAACCACCCTGCCGGAATCTTCACATGAGTATCATCACCGGCTATATCATAATGCGGAATCTCAGGATCCAGATTCAGCATCTCCATTTCATAATATTTCCTTCTTACGATAGGATTCTTAAAGAAACTTCCCGCACTCCCGATCTCTTTGGGATCCGGTAGTTTGGAATTGCGAACTTCCACTACATAGTCACGCACCCGACGGATTGTCACCGGTTTGCCGTCCGATTCCTCACGAAGTTTCTTCAACGCGCCATATTCCACATGCGAGGCAAAATCCGTACGTCGAAGTCGGAAACTTACACGTAATACGTAATATTTATCTCTCCAGACTGTCTTAAAATTCGAATTACGATAACCGAATCCACATTCTTCATTACTGAATCTTACTACCTGCAGTGTCTCCTTGTCAAGACATTCCACCGCGTGTATCACGTCACAGGCCTCCACGCCGTATGCACCGACATTCTGCACCGGCGACGCTCCCACCTCACCGGGGATTCCGGCCATATTCTCCATCCCGGCCAGACCATTCTCCACACAATAATCCACCAGATCTACCCAGTTTTCCCCTGCTCCTGCGATTACGAATACAGTCTCCGGATCCTTATCATAGACCGTTATCCCTTTGATACGGGAGTGGAGTACAAGCCCGTTGAAATCACCGATAAAAAGCAGATTCGAACCTCCGCCGATATGCAACACCCGATTGCCGGCCGCTGCATATTCTTCCGAACGGCATATCTTAATCAACTCTCTGACATTGCCATACTCGGCAAAATAGGCAGCCCGCGCCGGGATACCAAATGTCGTCAGCGAAGTAATATCCTTATTCTTCTCTATTTCCATATATATGGTAAAAGTTATTGTTCAGTTTCCAAGATTCCACAAGTCCAACCTTCTAAGCAGCCCTTATTACTTATTACTTGTTACTTATTACTTGGTGCAAAGCGCCTTATACTAATTAATGTTCACAAGATGGAAATTGCAAAACATTAATTCGGAATCGCATTGATTCCGCGTAAAATTCCGTCAACGAAGTAGAGCATCGTTCCGTCAGGATAATTCCATATCAGAAGGGAATGTTGATAATCATGCCCGGTGTTGACATCGGAAGGATTACCCTTTGCAAGTCTGCATTCATCTTTGGTCATTCCGATAGCCACCTTCCCGTTCATTATATTTTTCCAGTTGACCTCCGATATCGAGGAATGATCAGCTCTGGGATCCGACAGCCGGAAAAGATTTGCAAAACTGCGGGAATCGGTCCCGGTCTGTCCGATGTTCATCAGCACCGACCGTCGTTCACCTTTACTGTCTCGAAAATCAACTTTCACGGGAAATATCATATTCCCTGCCTCAATCCCTGTGACCTCCACTTTGTCAAATCTCCGTCCCTCCACTTTATTCCCGTCCGAATCCTCCCATACTGATGTAAGAATCCAGTAAGTATTTCCCAACATCTTAGAAGCTACCTCCTCAAGCATATCAGGATCTACAAGTCCCGGAATTTCATCACTCCTTACGACCTGCCCGTCATTCTTTGAATACGGTACATAACTGAATTCATCCTCGCCACGCGAGAACCTGAGACTCGACTTCCGGCTTCCATCCGGAAGCGTTACGCGATGCGTGTCAATATATAGAAGAGTATCACCCGTAGATAAGGAATAATTACCGCTGACAATCTTTCGCGGCTCGAACAATACCGACCCCCGATCGCCTGCAACAATAAATCTCTTTCCTCGCGCCCACACACTGTCGGGCATAGAACTGATTTCCGACAGATAGAGCTCTTCTGCCGTCGGAGCTAAAGTTTTCCGCTCCTCACGCGATAGTCCGATCTTCTTCGTCGATTCTATCCCGGTGAAGCATCCTCCGCAAATGAGCATCATAGCGCTCATCCCAATCAGATATGTCAATTTTATTTTCTTACTCATAATTAGAATAATAGCTCCGAAGCCGGGATTTCTTATCAGGCTCCGACTACAAAATTACAAAAAAAATGTCAATTTTTTACTGAAAAATTTGGTCAATTCAAAAAAAGTCCGTACCTTTGCACTCGCAAAACGGGAACAACCCCTAAGCACAATACCTGGCGGGATAGCTCAGTTGGTTAGAGCGTCGGATTCATAACCCGGAGGTCCCGAGTTCAATTCTCGGTCCCGCTACTTCGATAAGCGACTTGACATTCGTCAGGTCGCTTTCTTTTTTTACCTTAAAAACTTTTATGTTTAAAGATGTTTCATTAACTTTGTGTCTGTTTTAGACCCCGCCTCTCTACGNCTTATGGATTGCAGGGCCTGAACCTCTCTTTCGATTCCTCTCTTTCTCTTCATCTGTTAATACCCAACATCCTTACCATGGCAAATAACGTCAAATCACGCCTCGCGGCAATGAACTTCCTCGAGTTCGCAATCTGGGGTTCTTACCTCACATGTATCGGCAACTATCTNGGNGCTAACGGNCTCGGAAGTCAGATCTCCCTTTTCTATGCTATTCAGGGAGTCGTATCTATCTTTATGCCCGCTATCATCGGTATCATCGCCGATAAGTTTATCCAACCTCAGAGATTNCTCGGNCTTTGCCATCTTCTGGCCGCTCTTTTCATGGGGGCTGCTTGGTATTACGGTTTTTCGGCCGGTGAAAATCTCGAATTCGCCACGATTTTCACCCTTTATACTCTCTCCGTGGCTTTCTTCATGCCTACGATTGCACTCTCCAACACCGTCGCTTTCTCTATCCTGAAGCGCAACGGCATGGATACCATCAAGGATTTCCCCCCGATCCGTGTGCTCGGCACTGTCGGATTCATTGCNGCAATGTGGTTTGTCAACGGTTTTTATATCTATGATGGCCAATGGGGCTACATGCTTTCCAATCCGCTCGGCGATCAGGCGGCATTCGACCCCAGATTCCAATACACCGTCAATCAGCTCGCCGTATGCGCTCTTCTCGGAATCTGTCTGGCTGTCTATGCTTTCATGCTCCCTGAGTGTCCCTTGCTGAAGTCGGATGCAGGAAAGAAAGCCTCAGTTGCCGAACTCCTCGGATTCGACGCTTTCCGCCTTTTCAAGACCCCACGCATGGCGATTTTCTTTATCTTCTCCATGCTTCTCGGTGTCTCTCTCCAAATCACTAATGGTTATGCCACTCCTTTCATCACTTCCTTTAAGGCATATCCTGAATTCGTGGATTCTTTCGCAGCCAACAATGCCACTCTACTTACCTCTCTCAGCCAGATCTCCGAGGCTTGCTGCATTCTTCTTATACCCTTCTGTCTACGTAAGTTCGGCATCAAGAATGTCATGCTTATCGCAATGTTCGCTTGGGTAATTCGCTTCGGATTTTTCGGTATTGGCGGTCCGACCATGCCCTCCGTAATTCTCCTCATTCTCTCCATGATTATCTATGGCGTGGCTTTCGACTTCTTTAATGTCAGCGGGGCTCTCTACGTAGAGCAGGAAACTTCTCCCAATATCCAGGCTTCAGCCCAGGGTCTTTTCATGCTCATGACTAATGGCATCGGTGCAACAGCCGGTATGCTCGCAGCCGGTGCAATAGTCAATTCTTTCTGCCATTATGAAGGCGAATATATGATCGGCGACTGGAAAACGACCTGGCTCATTTTCGCCGGATATGCCCTCATCGTTGCCCTTCTGTTCATCTTTATATTCCGCTCTCCGGCTAAGAANGAGAATATCTCCANGAGTGAGGCCGAAGACATTGTCGGTGGTGGCGACGGNTTCGTCAACCCTAATATGAAGTAAGTTTCNGCTATCTTTCAGCTACCAATGATTCAGTTTTTCGCTCCCGAAATAGAAGCTACCGGTATGCTTCCCCCGGATGAATCGCGCCATTGCTCAAAGGTGCTCCGCCATCGTGTCGGTGATGAGATTCAGGTGATCGACGGCAAAGGCCGACGGTTCACCTGCGTAATCCTCGACCCGGATCCAAGAGCCACTCAGGTAGAAATCGTCTCTTCGGAGCAGTTGCCGCAACATTGGGGAGTCAATATCACTCTTGCCGTCGCTCCCACAAAAAACATGGATCGCATGGAATGGCTCGTTGAGAAGGCCGTTGAAATAGGAGTCAATCGTTTTGTTCCCCTCCTCTGTGAACATTCAGAGCGGAAAGTGGTCAAGACGGAGCGATTGATGAATATCGCAGTCTCGGCAATGAAACAAAGCCTTAAGACTACACTGCCTGAAATCATGCCTCTCACCCCCATTAAGGATTTTCTCAATGAAAATTCAGGCTCCGAAGATTCAGCCGCGCAGAAGTTCATGGGATATTGCGATGCCGCTTATCCTCGCAAATCTCTTATTCAGGAATATCAACCCGGAAAGAACGTCATTCTAATGATCGGCCCGGAAGGTGACTTTTCGCCCGAAGAAGTGCGCAAAGCTGTCGAAGCAGGGTTCTTACCGGTGACTTTCGGAGATAGCCGTCTGCGCACTGAGACCGCTGCCCTCGTGGCTCTCGATGCAATTCATTTCCTCAATTATCTCAAATCATGAGTCTTTCCGCCCGACGCAACATCTCCGGCAAAGTCTCTAATAAAAAATTTATAACCTACTGACAATGGCAAATATCGATATCGACATAAAAAATTATCTTACTTCAAGCACAACGGGTAATTTTTTCCTCCTTGCCGGCCCCTGCGTAATCGAAGGGGAAGAGATGGCTCTTGATCTGGCCGAACAATTGGTAAAAATCACTACCCCTCTTAATATTCCTCTCGTCTTTAAAGGAAGCTATCGCAAGGCAAATCGCTCCCGCATCGATTCTTTCACAGGTATCGGTGATTTCAAAGCGCTGGAAATACTGAAGAAAGTGCGCGACACTTTCGGTATCCCCGTCGTGACAGATATCCACGAAACCCACGAAGCCGCTTTGGCCGCAGAGTTTGTCGATATCCTCCAGATTCCCGCATTCCTCTGCCGTCAGACCGAACTTCTGCTCGCCGCGGCCCGTACCGGTAAGATGGTCAATATCAAGAAAGGGCAGTTTCTTGCCCCGGAAGCAATGAAATACGCTGTTGAGAAAGTGCGTTCAGAAGGCAACGATAAAGTCTGTGTGACTGATCGTGGCACACTCTTCGGTTATCACGATCTGATCGTTGACATGCGCGCTTTTCCCGTTATGAAGCAGGCGTGTAACTGCCCCGCCATAGCCGATATCACTCATTCCCTTCAGCAACCCAACACTGCCTCGGGAGTGACGGGAGGTCAGCCGGAAATGATAGCGACTATCGCTAAATCCGCCATTGCGGCCGGTGCCGATGGTATATTTATGGAGACCCATCGCGACCCGTCAAAGGCCCTGAGCGACGGTGCGAATATGCTCCCTCTCGATCGCGTCGATGACCTTCTCCATCGCCTTACAGCTATCCGATACGCTCTCGGATAAACCCCACTTTTAAGAAATCAAGAAGAAAAATATAACAGATGAAATTTCTCCGACCCATTTGCGCCATTGCGCTCTTTGCCGCACTCTCCTGCGGCGCTCAGAAAATCGACCCTATCACTCAGGCCGTACTGAAAGGCTACACTGAGATTCTCGACAAAAATCCTAAAGATTATGAGACTCTCTACGAACGCGCATCTCAATATCTTCAGCTCGGAATGTATCCGGAAGCTATGACCGACGCTCAGAATGCTCTGAAATTCACCCCTCAGAAGAATTCCGACCTTCGCGAAAGTGAATATTCAATGCTCGCAAGTGCTTCCGCAGCTCTCGGCGACTATAACGCAGCTCTCGAAGCTATAAATAATGCTCTCGCCCTATCCCCTACCAATTATCTTAATGTCTATAAGAAGGGTAATATCCTTCTCGAACTCAATCGCCCCGATGAAGCCTACCGCACATTTTCCTCCATGCAGTCGCTGAAATCGCGTAGTCAGGAGGCTTATTACGGTATGGCTAAAGCCTGCATCAGGCAAGGCAATTTCTCAGAAGCCGAGACCCTCATGAAGGAGATTGAAACTGCCGCTCCGACCAATCCGCAGACTTTCTGCCGACTCGGCAATCTCTTTGAGGAGATGAATCAGCCGGAGAATGCAGCGGCCAACTATATTGTGGCCATCTCGATGGATAATCGTGGCAATGCAGGTCTGCAGGAACTGACCAATCTCGCCTCTACAAATTATAAGGCCGTGGCCTCTGCTCTTGACTTCGCTATTGATAAAAGCAGCAACAAACCCATGATGCTCTTCCTCAAAGGCTCTCTGGCAAATCGCGCCGGCGCTTATTCCGATGCCGAGACATGTTTCTCTCGCCTTTCGACCTTGCCCGATGGAAACACGGCCGGTGTCTACGCCGCTCTTGCCGAAGCTCGCTTCGCTCAGAACGAACTCCCCAACGCCATTGAAGCCGTCAACAAGGCTATCGCTATCAAACCCTCTGCTGCTAATCTCGCCCTCAAGGCCGACATCGAACTCGCAATGGATAATACCTACGGGGCCATTGCCGATGCTACTGAAGCCATGCGTGCCGACGCCAATGATATAGATGCTTATCTTGCCGCCGCAAAGGCTTACATTCAGGCCGGAAAAGGCAAAGAAGCTACCGATGTACTCAATCAGGCAGTAATGCTAAATCCCGACAATACTCTTGCCCTCCTCCTTCGCGCTTACACAAATCAGGAACTGAATAATAACCCGAAGGCTGCCACCGGCGACTTCAATCGAATAATACTCGAAGAAGCCTCCTCTTTCCCGGCTATCACTATCAAGGCCATTGCGCAGTCAAAGACCGGTAAGAAACTTGATGCCGATGATGCGGTAAAGAATGCTCTCGACTCCAATACCACTCCCGAAGATCTCTATTGGGCAGCCGTATATTATGCACAGACCGGCAATCTCGACCGCGCCAAAGAACTCGCCGACAAAGCCGTATACGATGGGTATATGAACAAACACATGCTCAAATCTTCCCATACCCCTTGGCTCAATCTCACCCCCATCGCTCACCTGATTAAATAATCAGATAAAAAAACCACACTGAATACTTATAAAATAAGCCATCCCGATGATATGCATTCAATGAAATCATCGGGATGGCTTATTGTTTGGTAGCCTACCGCCAAGCGGAATAAGTTAATACTTCCGGGTTGTTAATACTTCTGAGTTGAGGTCATAACCCGGAGTTAAATAAATATTTTAAGTTTCGCAAGTTCAACCTTCGAAGCAGATTTTATTACTTATTACTTTTTACTTATTACTTTTTAAGTTTCGCAAGATGAACTTGCGAAACTTAAATAAAATTCTTAAAGTTCCGAGGCCTTTAGTTTCTCTGCATTCTCGGCCACGATTAAGCGATCGATACATTCCTGAATATCCCCATCCATGAAGGCTCCGAGATTATACACCGTATAATTGATTCGATGATCTGTAATTCGTCCCTGAGGGTAGTTATACGTTCGAATCTTTGCTGAGCGGTCGCCTGTGCTTACCATGGTCTTACGCTTCGACGCTATATCATCAAGATATTTCTGATGCTCCTTATCATAAATAAAGGTGCGCAGACGCGAAAGTGCCCGTTCCTTATTCTTCGGTTGGTCGCGTGTCTCGGTACATTCTATCAGTATCTCTTCTACTACCCCTGTATTGGGATTTTTCCAGTTATAGCGTAGACGCACACCCGATTCCACCTTATTCACATTCTGTCCTCCGGCTCCTCCCGAACGGAATGTGTCCCATTTTATCTCTCCTTCGTGGATTTCCACATCAAATTCTTCAGCCTCCGGAAGCACTGCCACAGTAGCAGCCGAGGTATGCACACGCCCCTGCGTCTCAGTAGCAGGCACTCGCTGCACACGATGGACCCCCGATTCATACTTCATTGTGCCATAGACCCCCTCGCCGGTCAGGGTGAAGATTATTTCCTTATATCCTCCGGCCGCTCCCTCGGAGAATGACGAGACAGCCAATTGCCACCCTTTTGATTCGGCATATTTCTGATACATCCTGAATAAATCGCCTGCAAAAAGAGCTGCCTCGTCGCCCCCCGTGCCTCCACGAATCTCGACAATGGCATTTTTGGCATCATCCGGGTCTGCCGGGATAAGAAGCAGTTTTATCTCCTCCTCCATCCGGGGAAGTGAGGCCGTAGCCGCTTCCATCTCTTCGCGTGCCATCTGGCGCATCTCCTCATCGGTCTCTTCTGCGATTATGCTCTTCGACTCCTCAATCAGATCAAGTGCCTCCCGATAACGATGCGTCGCCCCAAGAATACGCTCCAGATCACGATACTCTTTCGTAAGTTTTACGTAACGCTTCTGGTCAGCTATCACAGAGGGATCAGTAATAAGAGTCCCCACCTCCTCAAATCGGCCGTCAAGACCCTCCAGACGCGAAAGCAAAGAATTTTCACTCATAAATTTCTTTTTAAAATCCGATGCAAAGTTAGAAAAATTTGTGGAGAAATTTGGTAGGATGAGAAAAAAAGAGTAATTTTGCATTGAAAATCGGAGAAGACCTCCTGCCATTGGCAGTAAACCTGCCGATCGACTCGGAGGTATTTCCCAAATCAATAACCACAATATAAATCAAAGTCAAGTTAAATGGCAACAAAGATCAGATTACAGCGTCACGGCCGCAAAGGCTACGCTTACTATCCCATTGTAATCGCCAATAGCAGGGCACCACGAGATGGTAGATTTATTGAAAGGATAGGTTCTTATAATCCGAACACTAATCCTGCTACAATAAGTTTAGACTTCGACCGTGCTTTGTATTGGGTAGAAACCGGTGCAATCCCCACTGATACCGTTCGCTCTATCCTTTCTAAGGAAGGCGTGATGCTCATGAAGCACCTCCGTGGCGGCGTTAAGAAGGGCGCTTTCACTGAAGAAGAGGCTCAGCGCCGTTTCGATGCTTGGAAAGCTGACCGCACTAAAGTCGCTGACGCTGCTAAAGCCAAGAAGGACGCAGCTGCCGCTGAAGACGCTAAAAAGCGTTTCGAAGCTGAAGCTGAAAAGAATCGCCTGAAAGGTGAGGCTGTAGCTAAGAAGAAAGCTGAAAAACTCGCCGCTGAGGAAGCTGCCGCTAAGGAAGCCCTCGAAGCTGAAACAGCTGAAGCTACTGCCGAAGCAGCCGAGTAATCTTTATGACTCGACTTATCTTTTGATAATCAATCGATTCTTTGAATCACGATTAAAAAAGATTAAAAAAATCGCAAAATTATTTGCAAGATCAAAAAAATCTTCGTAACTTTGCATCGCAAAAGGGAGGAAAGCCGAAAGGTTTCCTAAAACCAAAAGCCTCCTCCCGTATGGCCGATTAGTGTAGCGGTTAGCACGCCACCCTCTCACGGTGGAGACTCGGGTTCGAGTCCCGGATCGGCTACAAAAAAGACTGCTTTTTTAAAGCAGTCTTTTTTTGTTTGTCCACCCCTCTCTACCTCGTCGGAAGTGGTGTCCGTCACACCCTTCTCAGGCTTCGTCAGCGCAAATGACGAGTCAAGTACAATATCGTGTTAAAATTAAAGAAGCTCTTGTCTTTCCTTCCCCGGCAAAAAATTCCCGGTTGTAATCTTTTAACGCTCCATGAGCGTTATATTATCGTAGGATTACTTAATCGTATCTCCTCAACCCATAGAACATTCAATTACCAATTTTTTAACTCCAAATTTTATACTATGAAAACATTATCCATCATTTTTTACGCCATAGGATCTATCCTCCTTATCATATCCTGCTTCACTGTTAGCGTTAGCGCTACTTGGTGGCTTGGAGGCTCGGCTGTACTATCTCTGATTCTCGGTTGCATCTGTCAGTTTAATGTCAATCGTCAGAACCAATTCCACCATCTCTGAGATAGCAACCGACTGTAGGATTCCTTACATCTCGTGAGAAAGCTCAATATAGAATTAATTTATAAAATAGCGGAATGAAGAGAGCGGAGAACCTGCCAAATATAATTGGCAAATCTCCGCTCTTTCTATTGTTCTTAAGAAGACTCGAATGTATTTCCCCAATCGGCTATCAGACATCCTGCCAACACCTCATCAAATGTAGAGACATGCGTTCGGCATGTGATAAAAGCCTCTCCCCTAAATCTTACGATATCAGAACAGCTCCAATTTCATCTGCGCCGCAGCCAGTGACTCCGGTTTACCGATATCAATCAGCGAAAGCCCATGAGCCTCCTTCCCCAGAATCTTTTCACTACCCATCGCCTCCAGATAGAAATCTATCACGGAAAACACACCCTCCCGACCCTGACGTCTCATCTCTGGAAATACTCGCTCCGGCGACATCACATGAATTCCGCTGAACGCAAGCTCCCGATCGCAAGGGGCACCATGAAATCCTTCCGGACGATAGATATCCTTCGCCAAGTTATGCCAACCCCGAAGCTCCATCCCGGAATCAAACACCAACCTACGTGAAGAATCCCGATCACTCACAAGCAAAGTCGCCGCAGCATCACTATCTTCATGAGCCTTCATCAGCTCGCCTAAATCCGCATTCGAAAGAATATCTACGTTATGGATGAGGAAGGGATCTGACGTCTCCCCCAACATCGTAGCGGCATTCAGAATCCCCCCTCCCGTATCAAGCAGACAATCCCGCTCATCGCTGAATCGAATCTTTACCCCGAAGTAATCTTTCGATTTTACAAATTCCTCTATCTTATCTCCAAAATGATGAAGATTTATTACGAAGTCATCAAATCCCTGATTTTTAAGCCGACATATNACCCGCTCCAACATCGGCACTCCATCTACCGCCACAAGTGCCTTCGGATTAGTCAGCGTAAAAGGACGCAGACGGGTTCCAAGTCCCGCAGCCGGAATAAATGCTTTCATCTCTCTATCTGTTTATCTTATTAAATTCTGAATAGATTCCTTGCTCTCTGTGTTTTACCACTACGTGTACGCCAGGGAATTTTTCTGCGATATGCTCCGCAAGATGCTGCGCGCAATACACCGAACGATGCTGTCCGCCCGTACAACCGAATCCGACCTGCAACCGATTGAATCCTCTGCGCTCATAGCAGGCTACCGCAGGATCTACCAGCGCCTCGGCGGCCGCAAGAAATTTCTGCACCTCCCCTCTCTCCTCAAGAAAATCTATAACCGGTCGGTCAAGTCCGGTGAGCGGCTTGTATTCAGCATATCTGCCCGGATTATGCATGCCGCGGCAGTCAAACATAAATCCTCCGCCGTTGCCGGAATAATCTGCCGGATAACCTTTCTTGTAGGAAAAACTATAGATCTCTACTGTGAGCAGATCCGGTTGCGAAGTCTGATACTTTTCCCGCTGCCCCACGAGCGCTTCACAACATCTCTTCAGTTCGGGATAATTATCAGCAACTCCTGCATCGAGCAATTCTTCAAGATTCACCAAAGCATCCGGAATACTTTCTATAAAATGAGCCTTTTTTTCTACTAACCCGCGAAAACCATACGCTCCCAATACCTGCAGTGTTCGGAAGAGTACAAACTGCGGCAACTGACGTTCAAGCTCGTCCGCCACATTCTTTCCAATCTTTTCAGAATATATTACCTTATACTGATTGAAAAACTCCTTTCGCATCTCGGCCGACAATCGAGCCTTTGCCTGCCATAGTAGCGACACTATATCATAGACAACCGGCCCGCGTCGTCCTCCTTGAAAGTCGATAAGTGTAACGCCGTTGCCTTCCACCATTATATTACGGCTTTGGAAATCCCGATACATGAAGCCGGTCAGTTCCTCGGGCACCTTCTGAAGTTGATCCGCATACCGATCAAAATCATCCTCCAGTTTATCCTCGTCAAATTCTACTCCGGAGGGTTTCAGAAATTCATATTTGAAGTAGTTGAGATCCCAAAGAATCTGACGCCTGCAAAAAGGAGCGGCTAAAAGCGACGCTACTTCCGTCTCAACCCCGGACGTCTGAATTTTCACAAGTTGCTCAATCGATTCTTCCATCAGGCCACGCACCCGCTGAGCTGCTTCGGTTGAGTCCTCGGAACCGCGACCGGAATCCTTCCCGGCCTTGTGCATAGACGATATCACGTCAAGCATGCACTCTCCGCCATGGTCGCTCTGAAGATATAGCTCTGGCGTCGCGACGGAATGAGCTAAAATCTTGGGAACGCTAACCCCTTTCTTACGCAAATAGTCGCTCATCGCGCGAAATGCCCCATTCTCTTTTAGATCGTCGGAATAGGTGGCAATGACTGAATTCAATCCGTCCACAACCCGATAATAACGCCTCGATGAACCTGCGCCGGGTAGTTTTTCAACTCTTTCGGGTTCTTTCCCGGCCCATTCCTTATATAATTTTATAATTTCTTTAATTTCCATAACCCAAAGTTACTAATTTTTTCGGGAAAAATCACTATATTTGCATTTGGAAAGCTAATTAGAGATCGCAACTCTCCCTTTAGTAAATTCAGGCATACCCTCAGCCACTCTCAAAAGCATCTGCAATACCCCTAAGATGTGTGGCTCCAATATAAAGAAATTTAGACAATTAAATTTTATATACGAAATGGCAAACATTGAAAATTACGATTTCGCAGGTAAAAAAGCAATCGTACGCGTAGACTTCAACGTGCCCCTGGACGAGAACGGTCACGTTACTGACGACACTCGTATCCGTGGCGCACTCCCCACTCTTAAGAAAATCCTTGCTGATGGCGGTTCTCTCATCCTTATGAGCCATATGGGCAAACCCAAAGGTAAAGTCAATCCCAAATTCTCTCTCAGCCAGATCCGTGAGGATGTTGCCAAGGCTCTCGGCACCGACGTGAAATTCGTCGACGACTGCATGAAAGCTTCCGAGGCTGCCAAGGATCTCAAGCCCGGTGAAGTGCTTCTTCTCGAAAATCTCCGCTTCTATCCCGAAGAGGAAGGCAAGCCCGTAGGTATCGACAAAAACGATCCCGCCTACGACGACGCCAAGAAGGCCATGAAGGAAAGCCAGAAGGAGTTTGCAAAGACTCTCGCAAGCTACGCTGATGTTTACGTCAACGACGCTTTCGGCACTGCTCACCGTAAGCACGCTTCAACAGCTGTAATCGCTGACTATTTCGATAAGGAAGACAAAATGCTCGGCTTCCTCATGGAGAAAGAGGTTAAGGCTGTCGACAACATCCTTAAGGATATCAAGCGTCCTTTCACTGCTATCATGGGTGGTTCGAAAGTATCCACTAAGATCGGCATCATCGAAAACCTCATGGATAAGGTTGACAATCTCATCCTGTGCGGTGGCATGACTTATACTTTTGCCAAAGCTCAGGGCGGCAATGTCGGCAAGTCGATCTGCGAAGAAGATAAGCTCGATCTCGCTCTCGACATCATGAAGAAAGCTAAAGAAAAAGGTGTCAACCTCGTACTCGGCACTGACTGCATCGCAGCCGATGACTTCTCCAACGATGCCAATACTCAGGTATGCTCTGTAATGAACATCCCCGAAGGCTGGGAAGGTCTCGACGCAGGTCCGGACAGCATCNTCGCTTTCCGCGAAGCTATCCTCCCCGCNAAGACTATTCTCTGGAATGGTCCCGCCGGCGTATTTGAGTTCGACAATTTCACTAAGGGTTCGAAAGCAATTGCTGATGCAATCGTAGAAGCTACCAATAATGGCGCCTTCTCTCTCGTAGGTGGCGGCGACTCTGTGGCATGCGTCAATAAGTTCGGTTGCGCTGATGCAGTCAGCTACGTATCCACCGGCGGCGGCGCTCTTCTCGAGGCTATCGAGGGCAAGACTCTTCCCGGCATTGCAGCCATCAAGGGCGAGTAAGCAATTTCAATTTTACGGTTTTTATAAAGGGTGTGATGGGATATATGCATTAAGCCTGCTCCATCACACCCTCTAAATACCGAAAATTTCTCTGCTGAATAACATATTTTTGCAACATNTTTTGTAAATTTTTACTTATTAGACGTTAAAGCCCGTCAGAATTATCATAAAATTCCCGGCCGGACGTTTGTTTTTAAGAAAATATGTTGTAAATTTGCAGAGAATACCTCTCTTCGCAAAGAACTCAGTAAAAATTCCAAAGTCACTCATTATGCCTTCGACCTGCCATGAAAAACTCGCAAGAGGGAAATGCAAGCGAATCAAAGGCGACGACTGACTTGAATTCGGACGAGAACAAAAGTTAAAAATACATTTATAACCTAAACAAACTTACAACACAGTATGGAATCTAAAGATCCCAAGGCAACGGCTGCAAAGCCCGCTGCTCCCGCCAACACAGCGGCTTCTAAAATCAAGAAAGAGGAAAAAATCTCTCAGGTGCGCGGCATCCGCAACGCATTCATCGTGATCCTCGTATGCTGCGCTGCGGCAATCTGTATCTTCCTCTTCGGCATGGGTTACGGCGGTAACTTCGAAGGCGGCACTAANGAGGGTCATCCTCTCAACCTCGCCGGCACAGTCTATAAAGGTGGTTTCATCGTGCCTATCCTGATGACACTTCTTCTGACTGTTATCGTGCTCTCTATCGAACGTTGGATCGCTATCTCTTCCGCAAGCGGTAAGGGCAACACTACTAAGTTCGTCGCTGACATCAAGGCTGACCTCGCTAAGAACAACATCGATGCAGCTATGCAGCGTTGCAAGCAGCAGAAAGGTTCTGTAGCTTCTGTTGTCTACAACACTCTCGTGAAGTACAAAGAGATGGATCAGAACACTGTCCTCTCTAAGGAACAGAAACTCACTACTCTCCGCAATGAGGTGGAAGAGGCTACTGCTCTTGAGATGCCCTCTCTTTCTCAGAACCTCCCGATCATCGCTACCCTCACTACTCTCGGTACTCTCGTTGGTCTTCTCGGTACTGTAATGGGTATGATCAAATCGTTCCAGGCTCTCGCAACTTCCGGCTCTCCCGACTCTACTGAGCTCTCGACCGGTATCTCTGAGGCTCTTGTGAACACTGCCTTCGGTATCGCTACCGGTGCGTTCGCTGTAATCTCCTACAACTTCTTCACCAACAAGATCGACAACCTCACCTACGCTATCGACGAAATCGGTTTCTCTATCGTAGCTACTTTCGCCGCTACTCACTAATCCTTCCTCGGATTACGTATCTACACGGCAAAGAGTTTGTTATAGACTTTAACATAATACACCAACAACCGATTTAACAGTTAATAGCTAATATGGGAAGAGTTAAAATAGCAAGAAAGAGCACATTCATCGACATGACCGCGATGAGTGACGTGACCGTTCTTCTGCTGACCTTCTTCATGTTGACTTCTACCTTCCTCTCGAAGGAACCCGCTACTGTGGTCACTCCCGCTTCGGTNTCTACCGAAAAAGTGCAGGAAACCAACGTGCTGCAGGTTCTCGTGAGCCCTAAAGGACAGGTTTGGCTGACTATGAACAATGACACTTCTGCGCAGTGGTCGAATGCCAATATGCGTAAAGCGCTCCTTGACAANGTCACCGAACTCTACAACGCTCAACATAAGAATAAGGTGCAGTTCACAGCTGCGCAGAAAGAGACGTTCAGCAAGCTCGGAGCTTTCGGCGTTCCCTTGGCTCAGATGGGTGAATTCCTTAGTCTGGCCGACGAACCCGAAGGTCTTACCAAGATGGACCAGTGGCTTGCCGGTGAGGATCCCAATCCTAAACATATCACCGGTATTCCTATCGCTAAGGAAAACAACGACGAACAGCTCAATGAATTCCAAATGTGGGTCAAGGCGGCTCGTATGGCCGGCAACGATAATCTCNCTCAAGCCATGAAAGATGGTATGGGCGTAGCGATCAAGGCCGACCAGAATACAAGCTTCGACGTTATCCACATGGTGATGGACAACCTGCAGACCATCAAACAGAATAAGTTTACATTATTGACCGCTCTAAAGGCAGGAGGAGAATAAAGACATGGCAGAAGTTCAACAATCAGGTGGCGACAGCGGAAAGAAGGGCCACCAGAAAAAAATGCAGATCCGCGTGGACTTTACGCCAATGGTAGACATGAACATGTTGCTTATCACTTTCTTCATGCTCTGTACTACCATGATTAAGTCCCAGACTCTGACCATTGCCTTGCCTACCAACGAGAAGGTGCAGAATGAGGAGAACATGTCGCAGGCCTCTGCCGACGACGCGATCACAATCATTATCGACGCCAAGAAGAAACCGGGTTCCACTCCCGGAACTCTCGTCATCGACTCCGTCAATGGCAATGTAGTCAATGAAATCTACTATTACGATGGCAAACCCGGTGGCGACGCAGGCATGTTCGGCCCCGGCGGAGCTGTTCTCTCTGAAAATAACAACCTCAAGAAGTCCGAACTCCTGTCAGATGAGGTGAATTCCGTTGGCGACCATAAGGCTCGCGGTATCCGCCAGATCATTCAGGAGCGCAACAAGAGTGTCCTTGAAAAGGTCAATGAGTTGAAAAAGAAACTCAACGACGGCGGATTCGGATCGCTCGAGACCAAGGATGACCGCGAAAAGGCTATGGCCAAATACAATGAGGAAGCATCCAAGGTGCGTAAGGATGAGAACATCAAAAAGCCGGTCATCATCATCAAGTCTACTCCCGAAGCCTCTTATCGTGGCCTCGTGGATATCCTTGATGAGATGCAGATCAACTCGATCTCGAAATATCAGATCGATAATATCACCGACGTTGACCTCGTAATGCTCGACGACTATCGCAAACACCAGAAGTAAATGTTAGATTTATTAATCCTTAAGCAACACTAAGAAAATGAGCAAGAATGTAGATCTAACGTCAAAAGAATGGCGCGATATAGTCTTTGAAGACAAGAATAAAGAGTTCGGTGCCTATCAGCTCCGTAAGGATAGCGACAAGCGTCACAACCTCGCTGCCCTCTACGCGCTCATCGGTCTCGTTGTAGTCGTTATCCTCATCATCGGTTATTCTAAGTATACCGATTATAAGGCTGAACAGGATCGCCTCGCTATGATCGAAGAACGCGAAAGAATGCAGGCTCTGGATGTTGAAATGGCTGACGACCAGCCTCAGGAAGAGGAAGAGGCTCCCGAACAGAAAGTAGAAATGGAAATGCCTACGGTGCCTGAAGAAGTTCTCGCTACCGTACAGGTGACTCAGATCGCCATCGTCGACGCCGATAAGGTGAAGAATGAGGTGGTCGATATGGATACCCAGAAGGAAGATAACACTGCTCGCGGTGTGGTCAATCAGGAAGGTGCCGACGACGCCGATAAGTTTAAGGCTGTCCAGGAACAGGTTATTGTAAAAGAACCCGAACCCGTGGTTGAAAAGAAACCCGAACCCGAGAAGATTTTCGTGGCTGTAGAGCAGCCCGCTGAATTCCCCGGTGGTCAGGCTGCCATGATGAAGTGGCTCTCCAACAATATCCGTTATCCTGAAGCTGCTCAGCAGAATGGTATCTCCGGTCGTGTAGTAGTGAAATTCGTCGTTGAACGCGACGGTTCCGTTAGCAGCCCCACTATCGTGAAGGGTGTCGACCGCGACCTCGACCAGGAAGCTCTCCGCGTCGTGAAGAGAATGCCGAAGTGGCAGCCCGGTAAGAACAACGGTCAGCCCGTGCGCTCTTACTTCAACCTCCCCGTGACTTTCCGTCTCCAGAATCAGTAATCTATTTACTATCCCTTATATGACAGAGAGGTCCGATTCTTCGGACCTCTCTGTTTTTTTATGCCTTTTTGAGATTTTATACTTATTCCTCTCAACTTAATAGGATTTACAATTGTTAAAATATTAGAAAATACTAATTGAAGCATTTTAATCCGCTTCTATAACCCATTAAAAACACTAATTGCTATGGATAACTATCAGAACAATCAGCCCAAAGGCATGCGACTCGTTTTCGGTATCTTTATGGTGATCGTCTACGTGGCTGTCGGCATCCTCTTTATAACTGATGTATTCAACATCGACAACGACGCAATTTCTATCACAGTCGGAAGCATCCTCTGCGTCTATGGCGTCTGGAGAGGATATCGTCTCTACAAAGGAGTGAATTAACAACATTTCGACCATCTAAAAACGGATGTTCCTGTTATGAAAAAGACTACTCTATTATATTGCGTCATGGCGGCATTGGTCGGCATGACGCTTAGTGCTTGCGGAGAAATTAAGAAGGGAGAATATGCTTCCGGCACTGCCGCTGTCTTCTGCGACGATGGATTCAAAAATATTCTTGATGAAGAGATTCAGGCTTTTGAATTCTCTTATCCGAATGCTACTATCGTGCCTTTCTATACTTCTGAGCAAGCCTGTATTGACTCCCTGCTCGCTGATAAATGTCAGAGCATCATAATCACTCGCGATTTCACCAAGGAGGAACGCGCACATATCAAGGCAGAAAACCGTCGCATTGTTCGTTCCCAACCGATTGCCGTGGATGCTGTTGCCATGATTGTCAATAAGGATAATCCCGTTGGCGCCCTCTCAATGGAGGAGATCGGAAAGATTCTCAAAGGCGAGATTACTCATTGGAATCAATTGGCAGGCAATGATACGACAGCCATAAAAGTAGTGTTCGATTCCGAAGGGTCTTCTACAGTAAGCTATATGCGCGATACTTTCCTTCCGAAAGGTAAGAAAATCACTGATTACATCCGTCCCTATGCTCAAAAGAATAATGCGGCTGTATTTGATGTCGTGAAGAAAGATCCTGACGCACTCGGCATTATATCTGTCTCTTGGCTTGGCAATGACCTCTCCGTTGCTCAGCAGGTTCCGATGAACGAGCGTATGGAGGATTACGCTAATGAGAATGACTCAATCAATACGGATCTTACTGATGAAGTCAATATTATTAAGGTGAGCAATCCTAATGAGGACAACGATTTCTCCCCTGTGGCATACAAGCCTTATCAGCTTTATATCAACTCCGGTGAATATCCCCTTTTCAGAAAAGTATGGATGGTTTCCACTGCTTCAAACTCCACAGTGTTGCACAGTTTCTATACTTTCGTCACCGGATTCGTCGGACAGAAGATTATCATCAAGTCCGGTATAATGCCATATCACGTTCATAGCCGTGTGGTGCAGGTTGTAAAATAATCCGGATGATAGCGAAATATTAAAATTTTGTAAAAATTTATTTCCCCGGAGGTGTAATAAACTTCGGGGAATTTACGTTGTCAAAATAGCGAAAACCGACCTTACGCGCAACTTGATCAGCCATGAAATATGGCGACCATCTTGTTGACGATAATCATAAGATAAACTCCTTTTCATAAAAGTGATAGATTAAGGAGCTGATTTTGTGGTGTAGAAATGGTCCTTTTTTCTCCGTTGAAAATAATTAAACACATCTCGATAATGAATAAGAAATTTGTTCTCTCGCTCGCTTTAGTTGCTCTCGCAATGACAGCAAAAGCCCAGACCCACCAGGAGGGGATGGAATACTACGAGGCCGGACAGTATGATAACGCTAAGGAACTCCTTGAGCGCAACCTTAACAACTCCGGCACCGACAAGTCAATCAGTTATTATTATCAGGGTCTTATCGCTCTGGATGAGAATAAGAAGACTGAAGCTGCCAAGTATTTCAATCTTGGTGCAGAAGCCAACCCCGATTATCCCTACAACTACATCGGTCTCGGTCGGATCGACCTTATGGGAGGTACTCCCAAAGTTGCGGAAGCCAACTTCAAGAAGGCTGAAAGCCTCGGCAAAAAGGATGCCGGCGTTCAGATAGCTATCGCTCGCGCTTACGATTCAGTCGACCCCTCTCTCTATGAGAAAGAGATCACCAAGCGTCTGGAAAAGGCCCGCAAAATCAACATGAAGGAGCCCGACATCTATATCTTCGAAGGCGACGTGAAAGCCCGCAATAAGGATTATGGTGGCGCAGGCACATCATATGAAATGGCTCTTAACAACGATCCCAACGCTACAGCTGCGTATTTTAAGTATGCCAACCTCTTCTCTCAGGTAAATCCCCAGTACGGCATCGCTATGCTTCAGCGTCTGCTCCAACACAACCCCAATTCAGCTCTCGGTCAGCGTTCGCTTGCTAATGCCTACTATGATCAGAACCAGTTCAAAGAGGCGGCTGCTGAATACGGCAAATATGTGAAAAACCCCAACCACTTCAAGCAGGATGAGGATCGCTACGCATTCCTTCTCTTCTATGGAGGTGAGTATCAGTCCGGTTATGATTATGCTACCGCTTTGCTCAAGCAGAATCCCAATAACTTTACTGCTCAGCGTTACCAGTTTATGAACGCTGCTCAGATCCCTTCTATGGCCGACAAGCTCCTGCCGATGGCGCAGAAACTTTATGCAGCTCATCTGCAGGATCCCAAGGCGAATGCTATGGCTCCTATCGATTATACCCTTATTGCAGATGAGTTCAGCAAAAATAAGGATCTGAGCAAGGATGAGGCTGTAGATAGCGCAATCAGCGTGCTCAACAATGGTATCCAGGCTTTCCCGAAAAACGCCTCTTTCTATAAGCAGCTCTCCATGCTTTATGTCGACAAAAACGACATGGCCGGTGCATGCAAAGCTTATGATGGTTACCTTAACAACACGAAAGAGCCGGGCTACAATGATATGATTCAGGCTGCTGTCTTCGCTTTCTATGCAGGGGTTCAGGCTAAGGCCGATCCCGCAGCGGCCGATAAATTCTATCAGCAGGCTTCCGCCTATACTGATAAGGCCGCTCAACTCTACCCCGGTATGTATCGTCCTGAAAAGATCAAGGGTGACATCGCTATCAACAAGGGCGACAAAAATGCAGGTGTCGATTATTACATCAATGCGATCAAGAAGCTCGAAAGCATGGATGGCGACAAGAGTCGCTATCAGAGCGACGCTAAGGCTATGTATGGCACAGTCACTAAAGCCTACCTCGACAAGGGCGACAAAGCTTCTGCAAAACAGTATGCTCAGGGATACCTCAACATCTACCCCAACGATGCTGACTTTACTACCATCCTGAAAGATCTCTGATTCTCTTACTTATGCTTCCCGATTGGAAGTGGATATAGGGAATCATACCCTTAATATCAATCGATTATAAATCGGGAACACTCATTTTCTGAGTGTTCCCGATTTTTTTGTAAAATATTCAGGTATAATATTTGCATATTCCGCAAAACGTGATTATTTTTGCGTTGAAAAATAACGTTAAATCTAACATCATAACACATCATGCAGAGAGACAATCAGATCTTTGATATCATCGACCGTGAGCATCTTCGCCAGCGTCGTGGCATCGAACTCATTGCAAGTGAAAACTTTGTCAGCGACGAAGTAATGCGCGCTATGGGTTCTTGCCTCACAAATAAATATGCAGAAGGATACCCCGCAAAGCGCTACTATGGCGGTTGCCAGGTTGTCGATGAGGCTGAAAACCTCGCCATCGAACGCGCAAAGAAACTCTTCGACGCTGAATGGGCTAATGTACAACCCCATAGCGGCGCTCAGGCTAACATGGCCGTTTTCATGGCTTGTCTGCAGCCCGGCGACACTTTCATGGGTATGGATCTTTCCCACGGCGGTCACCTCTCTCACGGCAGTCCTGTCAATTTCTCCGGCCTTATGTTCAATCCGATCTCTTACACTGTAGATGCTGAGACCGGACGCGTAAATTATGAGGAGATGGAAGAGAAGGCTCGTAAGGAACGCCCGAAACTGATCATCGCCGGTGCTTCGGCCTATAGCCGTGAATGGGATTACGCCCGTATCCGCAAACTCGCCGATGAAATCGGTGCTATATTCATGGTCGACATGGCTCATCCTGCCGGTCTTATTGCTGCAGGCCTTCTGGAGAATCCTGTGAAGCATGCGCATATCGTGACCACTACTACTCATAAGACCCTCCGCGGCCCGCGTGGCGGTCTGATTCTTATGGGTAAGGACTTTGACAACCCCTGGGGCAAGACAACTCCCAAGGGTGAGATAAAGAAGATGTCGGCTCTCCTCGACTCTGCCGTATTCCCCGGTGTGCAGGGAGGTCCGCTCGAACATGTCATCGCAGCTAAGGCCGTTGCATTCGGCGAATGTCTGCAACCCGAATGGAAGGAATATGCCGTTCAGGTGAAGAAAAACGCTGCTGCCCTTGCTGACGCACTCATGAAGCGCGGCTATAAGATTATCTCTGACGGTACCGACAACCACTCTATGCTCGTCGATCTCCGTCCGAAATTCCCTGAAATGTCAGGTAAAAAGGCTGAACGTGTTCTCGTGGAAGCCGATATAACTGCCAACAAGAATATGGTGCCCTATGACAGCCGCTCCCCGTTCCTTACCTCCGGTCTACGCTTCGGCACCGCCGCGATCACTACTCGTGGTGCCAAAGAGGACATGATGGAGAAAATTGCCGAACTCATCGACAAGGTGCTCTCTAATGCCGATAATGAGGAGGTGATTAAGGAAGTGCGTCAGGAAGTCAACGACACTATGAACGAATATCCCATGTTTGCATGGTAATTATAAATATGAAGCCGATGATGACACCCTGAAACCGTCATTTTTCGGATTAATAACAATATAATCACGGGGAGACCGACCTTTTCAAACTCCGGTCTCCCCTATTTTTGCACTCTAAATTATTATGCCACAATCCAACGATAACGTAATTTTCCTCTCCGGAATAGGCACTGATATAGGCAAATCATACGCCACAGCCTGGTATGCTCTTCATCTTATGAAAGAGGGACGCAATGTAATTACCCAGAAATTCATTCAGACCGGATGTACGGATGAAAGTATCGATATCAAGCTTCACCGCAAACTGATGAAAATGCCGCTCCAGCCGGTAGACAAACTTCACGTGACATCACCAATAATTCTATCTTATCCGGCTTCTCCCCATCTCGCTGCTATCATCGACAAGACTGAAATCGACCTTTCTAAAGCCGTCGAGGCCACGGAAGCTTTGCTGTCACGATATGATACGGTCATTATAGAAGGAGCAGGAGGTTTGATGGTCCCGGTAAGTGAAGACTATCTCACAATTGATTACGTCACCGAGCACAAGCTGCCCTTGGCTTTTGTCACTCACGGCGGACTCGGTTCGATATCCGACACTCTTCTGGCTCTCGAAGCTATTCGCAACCGCAATATTCGGTTGAAATGCCTTATCTATAATCCTTATTTCGATAATGATCCGATCATTGCCGGAGATGCCCGTGAATATATGCGAAGAAAGTTGGAATCAATGTTCCCTGACGCCGATTTCCTCGTGATGGACCCGAAATTCTGACAAACTCTTGAAATATTGGCATATTTTTTGTAACTTTGTCTTCTCAAATCTTTAAACTCGCGTGTCTGCCACGCATTAATCCACTACATGAAACATCAGGAATCAACCCCGTCCATATCCCTCTCAATCTCAAAAGCCGAACTTGCAAAACTTCCGGCAGCTGATTATTATGGCGACATTCACGTAGTAGATTCCCCTGAAGATGTGGAGGCCGCGGTTGCTATTCTTCGCGAATCCGACATTATTGGATTCGACACCGAGACCCGACCGAGTTTCAAAAAAGGACAGACCCATCAGGTAGCGCTGATGCAGCTTGCTACCCGACACGAATGTTTCCTGTTCCGACTTAATATGATCGGCCTCCCAAAGCCCGTCAAAGATCTGCTGGAAGATCCCGAACTCCTTAAAATCGGTGTCTCGCTTCACGATGATTTCCATAATCTCCATCGTATCTACACCCTCCGGCCGGAAGGTTTTATCGATCTTCAGCCATATGTGAAGCAGTTCGGAATAGCCGACAATAGTCTGTCGAGAATCTACGCTATTCTCTTCGGCCATAGAATTTCTAAAGGACAGCGCCTGACCAACTGGGAAGCTCCCGCTCTTACTCCCGGACAACAGGCCTACGCTGCTTTCGATGCGCTTTCCTGCATTGAAATATTCGACTATCTGCAATCGGGAAGTTTTGATCCCTCCCTCTCCCCCTATATCATTCCTAATGCAGATGAAACTTCCAACCAACCATCATGAAAATCAATCGCTACAAATATATTTGGCTTCCCGCTTTGTTATTACTATACGGAGCTGTAATCGGCATCCTTTTCGGAAAGGATTTTATCTCTTCCGGTCGCACCTGGCAATTCCTTGCCACCATGGCCGGTGACCTTGCCGTATGCATCGCTCTTTTCTTCTCCCTCCGTAAGAAGGAAAGACTTGCCGCAGAGCGCGAAGGAAACGCTTAAATAGCGTTCCCTTCCATTAGTCAATTATTTTCTGTCATAAGCCGGCGGAATATGAATGTTTCATGACCGGCTTCTTTGACCTTAATATTTGTAATAAGTAGTGCAAATGGAATCAAACGTCAACAACGAATCTCCCGACTACGCCATCATTCAGAAGGCGATTGAGATGCTCAAGACGGTGTTCGACCCTGAAATCCCCGTCAATGTCTACGATCTTGGCCTTATCTATAAAATTGATTACACACCCGAAGATGGTATCCTTCATGTAGATATGACCCTGACCGCGCCCGGTTGCCCTGCAGCCGATTTCATCCTGGAAGATGTGCGTCAGAAACTCCTTTCTGTTGAAGGCCCGAAAGCCGTTGACCTCAGACTCGTGTTCGAACCTGAATGGAATCAGGACATGATGAGCGAAGAAGCCAAACTCGAACTCGGTTTCCTGTGAAAAAAGCTTATTTCCTGAGCGATACTCATCTCGGAGCAGCATATTTTCCCGATTCAAAAGAGAGGGAACGGTGTGTTGTTGACTTTCTTGAATCAATTCGCGATAAAGCTTCTGAGATATATCTGCTCGGTGATATCCTCGACTACTGGTATGAATACCGCTACGTTGTGCCTCGAGGATTCGTCAGATTCTTCGGTAAAATCGCCGAACTTTCAGATGCCGGTATTAAAATCACGTGGATCATCGGCAATCACGATATCTGGATTTTTGATTACATCCCCTCGGAATTAGGTGTAAAAGTAGTCGACGGCTCTTACATCACTCAGGTAATGGGTACACGTATGCTTATGGCCCACGGCGATGGTGTATGGCAACACAACCGTAAATTCAAAATCCTGCGTTCGCTTTTCCGCAATAAGTTCTGTCAGCGACTCTTCGCAGGTATCCATCCGCGCTGGACAGTAGCTTTTGCCAACGCATGGAGCCGTCATAGCCGCCTTTCATCCGATAATGTCGACAATCATAAATACCTCGAAATTCAAAGGAAAATCGACTATAATCTCTCCCGTCTTGCGGAATATTGTGAACTCCATCACAAAACCGACCCCGAGTGTCGCTATTACCTTTTCGGCCATCTCCACATAATTGCCGATGTAAAAATAGCCAACGACGCCGACATGATAATCCTCGGCGACTGGCTAAAAAATTTCTCCTATGCTGTCTACGACGGCCATGAAATGAAAATCGAGAAATACCGCGCTTGTCAAACTCATACCTGACTAAGACCCCACTCCAAAGCTGAACTTAGTGGTTTCAATATGTAACCGTACTGCATCATTTAGCCATTATCTAATGGGCGAATGGCACATTTTATATGTTATGCAACACATTTTGCAATTTTCACCCTAAAAGATTTGGTCAGTTTTGGATAAAGTCGTACCTTTGCATCGAACCTATAACAATCTTTTTTACCTTAAGATTTTTTACCTGTAGAAACTTATCAAAAAGGGTACGACCGTGGAGGTTATTACCCTTTTTTATTTTTTATTCCCCCTCACCAATATCTTCCGTTCCTCCGCTTGAAAATTTAATCTAACTGTGATTTATTCGCTAAATTTTCGTATTTTTCGGACCCACTTATTTTGATATGATAGGATTATTCGCTAAATTTGTATTTCAAACTATAAACGTGATAATATGAATACTCTGAAAAAAATCTTTGCAGCTCTCTTTGTGCTCCTCATGGCTGCCGGTGTGGCTGAGGCTAAACCTATTGCCTTCGGTATCAAGGCTGGTCTTAACGTCAACAGTCTGAAATTCAATAAAGACATCGCAAGCAGCGATAACTCCTGCGGATGGACTGCCGGTGTCATGGCTGATTTCACCGTTCCCATCATCGGCCTCGGATGCGATGTCAGCCTGATGTATGCTCGCATGAACAACTCTTCCGATGTCACCTACAATACCATAAATAATCCAAATTCCGGCGTCCTCGGCGACGGAACTATGACCGACGGTACCCTCAATAATAACTCCCTCTACGGTCAGAACTTCCTCGAAATCCCCATCAACCTCAAATATAAATTCACTCTCCCGGTAGTCAGCAATTTCCTTAAGCCTTATCTCTTCACCGGTCCCAACTTCGCTTTCCGTCTCGGCAAGAGCCTTAAGGATAACGTCCAGAATCTTAAATCCCGCACTTGTCAGGTAGCGTGGAACGTTGGCCTCGGTGTCGAACTCGTCAACCACGTCCAGATCGGTGCAAGCTATGGCTTCGGTATCAATAATGTCGTAGAACGCATCACCGATGAAGTCAATACTGCCGATTTCAAGGCAAAAAACAATTATTGGACTGTCACTGCCGCCTATCTCTTTTAAAAAATGAGAAAATTTCTTACACTTCTCCTGTTAGTCGTCAGCGCTTTCACTGCCTCCGCTGAATTCCGCTGGGGTCCGACTGCCGGCTGGAATATTTCCAACTACTATTGGAAACAACCGCTGCTGCACTCCGACCAACGAAGCGGTTTTCAGGCTGGACTTATGGGAGAACTAATGATTCCCGGCATCGGCTTCGGGATTGATTTAGGCGCCCGGTATGCCTATCGCGACGCTACTGTCAATCTCGGAGATTTCCCCGTATGGAGCACCGACGGATATCAGAATGGGTCGCTTCGACTGCATCGCCTTGAGATTCCGCTCAACCTGCGCTTCAAATGGACTCGCATGGACGGCCTGGAACATTACGTCGCCCCATTCGCTTTCGTTGGTCCCCTTTTCGCCTTCAATCTCGCCCAAAGCGATTGCAAGGCTATCGAACATCCTGCCGGAAGCGTCGGACTTCAGTTCGGTATTGGTGGCGAATTTCTCGAGCATATTCAGCTTTCCGCCTCTTATATCTGGGGCACATGCTACGATATTCGAACCGTAAAGCTCGACAATAATTCAGCCCGCAATTCTGCATGGACCATTAATCTGGCCTATCTATTCTGATCCTTATCACTATCCCTTTATAACGAATGTTTGCCGAAGTAATCCTTCCGCTCCCGCTTTATTCAACTTTTACGTATAGCATCCCCGCCGAAATGAGCGGGGATGTTGTCGTTGGGTCCAGAGTATTGGTTCAGTTCGGCATGCGTAAGTTCTATACCGGCATTGTCGCATGCGTCCATCCTAATCGTCCGGAAGGCTACGATGTTAAGCCTCTCGCAGGTTTGCTCGATCCTACTCCCGTAGTCCGGCGCTCTCAGCTTCAGCTTTGGGATTGGATTTCGCAATATTATCTTTGCTCTGTCGGCGACGTCTTTAAGGCGGCCGTCCCGACCGGTCTAAAACCGGAGTCTACTACTCAGATCTCTCTTAACCCCGAAGCCGATCTTGCGGATCTAAGCGGAAATATCTCCGAAAAAGATGCCGTTATCATTCAGTTGGTGGAAAGTGAGAAAAAGGTTTCGATCGGTGATATCGAGAAAGCTACCAAAATCAAGAATGTCACCGCCCGACTACGTCCCCTCTTTGAGAAAGGCATTCTGGAGATTTCTGAAAAAGTTGTGGAGCGCTACAAACCGAAGTCTCAGAAAATGGTCAGACTGACGATTGCAGATGGCGATCATGACGCCCTTCACGATCTGATGCAGAAAACCACTCGCTCTACAAGGCGTGAGAAAGCTATTATAGCCTACCTCGATATGTCGCAATGGCTGACCCGCCGTGAAGGGCCGCTGGAAGTAAGCCGTGAAGCCTTAATCGAAAAGTCCGGAATTTCTGCGGGTATCCTCAAGGCAATGGAAGACGCCGGAATCTTTGAGGTCTATAAAAAGGTCATTAATCTTTTCAATACCACGCAGGGTGACCCCGTAAATATCCCGACCCTTTCCGATGCCCAACAGACTGCTCTTAACTCCATTATGGATGAATTCAAAATCCATGATACTGTCTTACTCCACGGAGTTACCGGCAGCGGTAAGACTGAAATCTATTCCCATGTGATTGATTCATCCCTCCGGGCTAATAAGAGTGTCCTCTTCCTCGTACCTGAAATTTCTCTCACAACTCAACTTACGGATCGACTGCGAAGAATCTTCGGAGAGCGGCTCCTCGTATATCATTCCAAATTCTCTGATAATGAAAGAGTAGAAGTCTGGAATAAAGTCATGCGCGCGCAGGAACCGCTGGTAATTCTCGGCACTCGTTCAGCCGTCTTCCTCCCCTTCTCCCGACTCGGTGTAATCATTATCGATGAGGAGCACGAAGCCTCTTATAAGCAATATGATCCCGCTCCTCGCTACAACGCTCGCGACACTGCTATCGTAGTAGCCTCGATGCTCGGAGCCAAAGTTCTTTTAGGATCGGCCACTCCGGCGATCGACACATATTATAAAGCCCTCAACAATAAATACGGACTTGTCACTCTATCCGAGCGTTTTGAAGGCGCCACTCTTCCCGACGTGGAGATTGTAGATATGCGTGATCAGCGGAAACGCAAGGCAAATGAGGGCATTTTCTCCGGCCCTCTACGACTGGCTACCCGCAATGCGCTCGATTCCCGTAAACAGACCCTGCTCTTCCAGAATCGCCGTGGGTTTGCACCCTATGTCGTATGCCGCAACTGTGGATGGACTCCAAAATGCGTAAATTGCGATGTCTCTCTCGTCTATCACAAATATTCCGATCTCCTGCGCTGTCATTACTGCGGTTATTCCATTCCCCGACCTGCTCTCTGTCCGGCTTGTGAAGAGAATTCCGTCGAGGTCTACGGCTATGGTACAGAACGTATTGCTGAAGAGACCCACAACGTCTTCCCGGACGCCCGTATTGCCAGAATGGACCTTGACACGACTCGCAACAAGGATTCTTATCAGGAAATAATCGAGGAGTTCTCAGCTCATAAGACCGATATTCTCGTAGGCACTCAGATGCTTTCCAAAGGCCTTGACTTTGAGAATGTGACTATTGTCGGAGTGCTGAATGCCGATTCTCTTCTCAATTTTCCCGACTTCAGGGCTGCGGAACGCGCTTTTAATATGCTCGAACAAGTTGCCGGACGTGCCGGCCGACGTGCTGATAAAGGCACAGTGTTCATACAGACCACCGATCCCTCCAATCCCGTTCTCACCCACGTAAAGGCTCACGACTACGACTCTTTCTATAAAGAGGAAATCGCTGCTCGCGAGCGTCTTTCATACCCCCCATTCAGCAAGATTATCAATATCTATCTCAAGAATAAGGACCCGAAAGCTGTAGATGAGGCTGCTTTCCTCTTCGCAGCCGCTCTCCGCAACGTATTCGGAGCAAGAGTGCTCGGGCCCGAAAAACCATTTGTCAGCCGCGTCGCTACTTGGTATCTGCAGTCGATTATGCTTAAGATTGAATCGACTGCCTCGATGAAAAAAGTGAAGCATATCCTGCGGACTCTCTTCGAAAGTCTGGCCCGCGATCCGAGAATAAAATCATCAATGATCTATTACGATGTAGATCCGGCCTGATTTTCAACCAATTTCAACGGCATCTAAGCCCAAAACCGCTTACCAATGGAAATTAACAACTCAACATATACTGACAACATAGATTTCGATCGCCGCCACCTCTGGCACCCCTACACCTCCACTCTCGATCCGCTCCCTTGCTATGAAGTGGAAAGTGCCTCCGGAGCCGTAATCCGTCTTGCTGACGGACGCGAACTTATTGATGGAATGTCTTCGTGGTGGAGCGTAATCCACGGATATTCTCATCCCGTTCTCGTAAAGGCCGCAAAAGATCAGATCGATCGCATGTCTCATGTGATGTTCGGTGGATTTACTCACGAGCCTGCCGTAGAACTCGGCCGTTTACTCCTCTCTATCCTGCCGAAGGAGATGAAGCATATATTCTATGCCGATTCAGGATCTGTGGCTACCGAGGTGGCGATGAAGATGGCCGTGCAGGCTCAGAATAATCCGCGACGCACCGATTTCGCCACAATCCGCAGCGGTTATCATGGTGACACCTGGAATGCTATGTCAGTCTGCGATCCCGTCACGGGCATGCACGGAGCTTTCGGATCAGCTCTCCCGAAACGCTATTTCGCCCCTTCACCTGAATGTAAATTCGGTGAAGAATGGAATCCCGCCGATTTCGAACCCATGCGCGAACTGCTTGAACAACATTCCGAAACACTGGCAGCCGTAATTCTCGAACCTATCGTGCAGGGAGCCGGTGGTATGAGATTCTACCATCCGCAGTATCTGCGCGAACTTCGCAAGGAGTGTGACCGCCTCGGCATTATCCTTATCTTCGACGAGATTGCCACGGGATTCGGACGCACCGGGAAACTCTTTGCCTATGAACACGCCGGAGTAGTTCCCGATATCATGCTTTTGGGTAAAGCAATCACCGGAGGATTCATGACATTCGCAGCCGTGGCCACTACTGAAGATATCGCCCGAAGAATCTCTGAATCCGACGCAAAATGTATTATGCACGGCCCGACATTCATGGGTAATCCCTTAGCTTGCGCGGTAGCTGTGGCCTCTACCCGACTCCTTCTTGAATCCGATTGGCAGACGCGCGTCAATGAGATTGAAAAAATCCTGAGTGAGCGCCTTGCTCCGGCCCGTAAATTCTCTAATGTAAAGGAAGTACGCACTCTCGGAGCCATCGGGGTTGTCGAACTCCATGAGGGAGTTGATCTCGGCAGTTTTCAGAAGCGCTGCGTAGATCTCGGGGTTTGGATTCGGCCATTCGGTCGACTCGCATATATCTATCCCCCTTTCTTGGCTATCTCGGATGAGCAACTCAACATCCTCTGCGATGCTCTCATTCAACTGATCGACCCCGCAAATACAGTAAATAAAGAATCCTGAATCTTACCCTCTATCGACATTCTATCGCCACAATGACTGCAAAGAAATCTACCTCTGCTTCGGGTCTGTCGGCTCGCCGCGGAGGGACTAAGAATAAAAGCCGGGCTTTCAAACCTGCTTCTTCAGCAGCTTCCGCTAAATCTAAAGTAAAGTCTGCCGCTAAATCTTCTGCCGGATCTGCCGTCAGCCGAACAAAGTCGGCCGGCTCTGTTCTCCCGGCAGAACCGCTGAATGTATATTCAGCGATACTTGAGCATCTGGAGGCTGACAATCGTTTCCGTCAGATTCCGGAAATTGACTCCGAAGCAACCAACCAAAAGAAACCTAACGTCGATCTCCTCAGTAACGATTATCTCGGCCTGGGGCAGGAAGCCGATAGCTATCGTGAAGAGTTTCTCGAAAGATTCCCTGATGCTCAGTTCACATCCTCAGCTTCCAGACTGCTCTCACGGAGAAACAAATACCATAATCAGCTTGAGGCCTATCTCGAGCAACTTTATGGCCGACCCGCCCTACTATTCAACTCCGGCTATCATGCCAATGTCGGAATTATTCAGGCTCTGGCAGTTCCCGGCACTATGTTCATTGCTGACAAACTCGTACACGCCTCAGCAATCGACGGTCTGCGTCTCTCGGAGGCCGATTTCAAACGCTTTCCCCACAACTCCATAAGCAAACTACGCAGAATTCTGACTGAAAATTACGATGACTACGAGCGCTTTATAGTCGTCGTTGAATCAATCTACAGCATGGATGGCGACATCTCTCCGCTGAAAGAACTCGTCAAACTGAAAAAGGAATTCCCGAAAGTAATTTTATATGTCGATGAAGCCCATGCTTTTGGAGTGCGCGGACTTCGTGGCCTCGGCATGGCGGAAGAGTTAGGAATCATCGACGATATCGACATCATTGTGGGCACACTCGGGAAAGCGGCTGCTTCGGCAGGTGCTTTTGCGGTCTGCTCTCCGATGATGAAGGATTATCTAATCAACTCCGCCCGTAGTTTCATATTCTCTACGGCTATAAGTCCGGCACAGGCTGCCTGGTCGTTACTGATGGTAGAGAAACTCGTAGGAATGAATGATCGGCGCGAGCGCCTCAAGGAGATCAGTCGCGAGTTTGTCGACCAGATGGAGCGCCGCAACAATATGGAGACTCCTTCTTCAACTCAGATAGTGCCCTGGATAATCGGAGATGCCGGAGAGGCGGTCCTGATTTCAAAATACCTGCGAGCCTGCGGTTTTGACGCCATGGCCATCCGCAAACCTACCGTCCCCGCCGGCTCGGAAAGAATCCGTTTCTCCCTCAATGCTCTCCTCTCCGACAAAGAGATAACACGCCTTGTAGGCGCAATCGGGAAATACCATTAAAGCCCTGATAATACCATCACAGGATCATTACAAGACTAATTTAAGACCATCATAACACAACTATGCAGTCACGTCTGATATTCCATAATCCCGGTAATCGCAGATTGATTATTATCTTTGCCGGATGGAGCACGACTCCCTCTTTTTATCGCGACCTTCACGCCGAAGGTTGGGATATTGCCGTAGTGTGGGATTACTCTTCGCTCGATTTCGATGCATCGGTTACCGATGGTTATGAAAGTGTCTTCATTATAGGATGGTCGATGGGAGTAGCCGCCGCAGCTCATGCCGCAGCCACTACTCTCCCGCCCGAACGCATATCGGCCGCCTTCGCTGTCAATGGTACGCTATACCCCTCTTCTGACAGTTACGGTATTCCGGAGGCTATCTACGAAGGAACCCGAACTACTCTTAACGCGCGTAATCTGCTCAAGTTCACGAAACGTATGGGCTACATAGCCCCCGATCCGGCAACTCTTCCTCCTCTGAGTCCGGAAGATATCTACATCCCCGATTTTGAATCGCTGGCAAATGAACTGGATAATGTACGTGCAAATACTAAGAAAGGCCGCCTCCCCTGGAAGCGGGCTTACATCTCTACCGGCGACCGAATCTTTCCTCCTCAATCTATGAAAGCGTATTGGACTGTTGATCCCTCGCATCCTGAAATCATAGAAATTGACGCACCTCATTACGTCCGGCTTCAATCGATTATTGATGAAGTAACGCCTGATCTTCCGCGCATCGGCCGGCGATTCAAGCGGGCCGTACCAACCTATGATGCCAACGCATCGGCCCAGCAGTTGATAGTCAACAAACTTGCGGATATGCTTCCTCCGCAGGCCTGCTCGGATATCCGAAGCATGCTTGAGATTGGAGCCGGAAGCGGCATGTTATCGCGAAGACTGGCCGAAATATTACCCGAACTTGAAGAGGCCACCTTTCTCGACCTCTATCCTCTCCCCCGCTTTGATATAGTTGCCCGTGAATGCTATGTAGAAGCCGACGCTGAGAAATGGATGATGGAAGCCGAATCAGAAAACTTCGACCTGATAGCATCGGCAAATACGATGCAATGGTTTGCCGACCCGGATAGTTTCTTCCGCCATTCGGCCAGGGTTCTCCGCCCCGGCGGTTACTTCCTATGCTCTACATTCCTCAAAGGCAACCTGAAAGAATTAGACACCAAACGTCCGAGTCCGCTCCTCTACCGCACATCTGAAGAACTCCACGCCATGCTCAGCCGGCACTTCGACGAAGTGCTGACCTCCGCCACCCCCATAACTCTGACCTTCCCCACCCGTCGCGACCTTCTCCTCCACCTGAAGCTCACCGGCGTAGGCGGCGGTGCCCCCTCCTCCCTACCCTACAGCAGCCACCACTCTTCCCAATCCACTCCCGAAAACCCTCTCACCCTGACCTACACCCCCTTCTACATCCTCGCCCGCAAGAAATAATAGCTAACCCAATCCCCCCCAAAAAAGCATAGTTCAGTGAAGCGCCTAACAGGCGCGACCCAAATCCCCCCAAAAAATATTTCACCCCAAAAAACAAAAAATCGAAAAATATTTGCATATTCGAAAAAGTCCCTCTTCAGAAGAAAGATCACCACTATTACCCTTTATAAATTTAAGAAGGCCGCTCCGAAAATCCGGAACGGCCTTCTTTTATGTATCGATTGTTATTTTACGAATCAGTCTTATCCCTTACGGAGCGCGATCTCCTCGGGAGTAAGCTCGGGATCTACTCCCCAGTTCTGGGCTGCCAGACGCTTATAGTTGTTGTAGCGCCACTGAGCGTTGTCCTTAGCTGCCTTGAAGAGCTCGGCCGCTGCATCCGGATACATCTTCCATACAGATGCAAAACGAACCTCACCTTTCAGGAAGTCATCAAACTTATCCCACTGCGGTTCCTTGCTGTCGAGTGAGAACGGATTGTTGCCCTTAGCTTCCTCATCGGGATTATAGCGCCAGAGCTGCCAGTAACCACATTCTACCGCACGACGCTCCTCTTCCTGGCTATGACCCATACCTGCCTTCAGACCATGGTTGATACAGGGTGAGTAAGCAATGATCAGCGACGGACCATCATAAGCCTCTGCCTCACGGATAGCCTTAAGAGTCTGAGCATTATCAGCGCCCATAGCTACCTGAGCCACGTAAACGTAGCCGTAGGTAGTAGCAATCAGACCAAGATCTTTCTTGCGGATACGCTTACCTGCAGCAGCAAACTTAGCGATTGCACCGATAGGAGTAGACTTGGATGACTGACCACCGGTGTTAGAGTAAACCTCTGTGTCGAGCACGAGAATATTTACATTCTTACCGGATGCAATCACGTGGTCAAGTCCACCGAAACCGATATCATAGCTTGCACCGTCGCCACCGATAATCCACTGGCTGCGCTTAGTCATATAATGCTTCAGGTTGGCTGCTTCCTTGCAGATATTGCAGTTGGCAGAGTTAGCCTCTGCGGCTGCCGCCCATTTCTCACCTGCTACACGAGACTTATCGGCATCCTCTCTTACTTCGAGCCATTCCTTGGCAGCTGCCTTCGCTTCGGGAGTGCAGCAGTCACATGTCTGCGACTTCTCAGCGAGGTCTACAAGGCGAGCACGCATCTTTTCATACGCGATGCGCATACCGAGACCAAATTCGCAGAAGTCCTCGAAGAGTGAGTTAGCCCATGCCGGACCATGACCGTCAGCATTAGTTGTGTAAGGAGTAGAAGGCACCGAACCGGAATAGATCGAAGAGCAACCCGTAGCATTAGCGACGATCTCATGATCACCGAAGAGCTGGCTGACGAGCTTCAGATACGGAGTCTCACCGCAGCCGGAGCAAGCACCTGAGAACTCAAACATCGGAGTAGCGAACTGGCTGTTCTTCACGTTAAGTTTAGTGTCGACGAGATTCTGCTTGGAAGCCACTTCCTTAATACAGTATTCCCAGTTCTTATCCTGACCGAGCTGAGACTCGATGTGCTTCATCTCGAGAGCCTTCACGCCCTTCTTACCGGGACATACGTCAACACAGTTGCCGCAACCAAGACAGTCGAGCACGTCTACCTGCTGCACGAAGCGCAGACCTTCGAAGCCCTTACCGATAGCCGGAATAGTGTGATCCTCACCAAACGGAGCGTTAGCCATCTCCTCTGCATTAAGCAGGAACGGACGGATAGAAGCGTGAGGACATACATATGCACACTTGTTACACTGAATACAGTTCTCGGGATTCCATTCGGGAACGAATGCAGCCACACCGCGCTTCTCATAAGCAGCAGTGCCCTGAGGCCACGTGCCGTCTGCACGATCTACGAATGTGCTCACGGGGAGTGAATAGCCGTCCTGAGCGTTGATGGGTTTCACGACATTCGAGATGAATGCAGGAGCATCGCTGTGCTCGGGAGCCTCATCGGGAAGTTCAGCCCATGCGGGATCCACTTCCAGCTTATGATATTCCGAACCGCGGTCAACAGCCGCATAGTTCATATTGACGATGTTCTCACCCTTCTTGCCATAGCTCTTCACGATGAATTTCTTCATCTGCTCTACAGCGAGATCAACGGGAATAACCTCAGTAATGCGGAAGAAAGCAGACTGAAGAATAGTGTTGGTGCGGTTACCGAGACCGATCTCCTGAGCGATCTTGGAAGCGTTGATATAATAGAGGGTGATATTATTCTTCGCGAGATATTTCTTAACGCGAACGGGGAGGTTCTTCGCAAGTTCCTCACCTTCCCAGATAGTATTGAGAAGGAATGTGCCGTTGGGGAGCAGACCGCGAGTCACGTCGTACATGTGGAGATAAGCCTGCACGTGACATGCCACGAAGTTAGGAGTATTTACGAAGTAAGTCGAACGAATAGGTTCGTCGCCGAAGCGGAGGTGAGAGCAAGTGAAACCGCCGGATTTCTTTGAGTCATACTCGAAGTAAGCCTGACAGTACTTGTCGGTATTCTCACCGATGATCTTCACTGAGTTCTTGTTAGCGCCCACTGTGCCGTCAGCACCGAGACCGTAGAACTTAGCAGAGAAGATAGAGTCGCCGCCGAGGTGCATCTCGGGGAGCTGGGGCAGCGAGTGGAAAGTTACGTCGTCGACGATGCCGATAGTGAAATGATTCTTGGGCTCGGGGAGTTCAAGATTTTCATACACGGCGAGGATCTGAGCGGGAGTGGTATCCTTCGAAGAGAGGCCATAGCGACCGCCGATGATCAGCGGGGCATTCTCCTTGCCATAGAATACATCCTTCACGTCGAGATAGAGGGGTTCGCCGTTCGCACCGGGTTCTTTAGTGCGGTCAAGCACTGCGATACGCTTCGCAGTCTTGGGGACAGCAGCGAGGAAGTGCTTTGCTGAGAACGGACGATACAGATGAACGCTTACAAGACCTACCTTCTTACCCTGCTTTGTCAGGTAATCGATAGTCTCCTTAATAGCCTCAGTCACACTGCCCATAGCAATGATGACATTCTCAGCCTCAGGATCACCGTAATAGTCAAACAGTCCATAATTGCGGCCTGTGATTTTGCTGATCTCCTTGAGATATTCCTCAACGATCTCCGGTACAGCCTCATAATATTTGTTGCTGGCCTCACGATGCTGGAAGAATACGTCCGGATTCTCCGCCATGCCGCGGGCTACCGGAGCATCGGGATTCAGTGCGCGTGCGCGGAACTCTGCAAGCGCATCGCGGTCGAGAAGATTTGCGAGAGCGTCCTGATCGATCACCTCAATCTTCTGGATCTCATGCGAAGTGCGGAATCCGTCGAAGAAGTTGATGAAGGGCACACGGCTCTTGATCGTGGAGAGATGAGCGACTCCGGCAAGGTCCATTACCTCCTGCACGCTGCCTTCGCAAAGCATTGCAAAACCTGTCTGGCGAGCCGACATTACATCCTGATGGTCGCCGAAGATGGAAAGTGCGTGAGATGCGATCGTACGAGCCGATACGTGGAACACGCAGGGAAGCAATTCGCCGGCAATCTTATACATGTTAGGAATCATCAGCAGCAGACCCTGTGACGCAGTGTAGGTCGAAGTCAGTGCACCTGCCTGAAGCGAACCGTGAACGGCTCCCGCAGCGCCTGCCTCACTCTGCATTTCCTGCACCAATACTGTCTCGCCGAAGATGTTCTTTCTGCCTGCGGCGCTCCAGTCGTCGACATATTCAGCCATGGTCGATGACGGAGTGATGGGATAGATCGCTGCAACTTCGCTGAACATGTAGCTCACATGTGCCGCAGCCTGGTTACCATCACAGGTCAGAAACTGTTTTTCTTTACTCATATTTATTTCTAAGATTTTTTGAATCCTTTATCCTTTTACTTCTTTGTCCTTACGCTTTGAAACGCACAACGCCGTAAGATGAAAGATGCAGATTCACCTGTATGATGTAATTAGATTTTTCGTTTTCCTTAAGTCTGAATCATAAGTGCGGACCCGACTCTTTTTGAGCCTCGGCCTCGCTATACCTCACAATTATGCAAAGTTAATATTTTCTCATGAATTATCAGCCCTGTTTCCATCATTTTTTACGTTGAAGTTCAACTCAATGATTCTTATTTATAACAAATCTAAATAAAACCCCTCTTATTATCCCAAAATTGATATCTTGCGTTTTTCCCCCTTTATTTTCTTAATCCGCGATGCCTCAATTATTTTCTTTGCCGCCCCACGATTCACAGCTACAAGTGAATAGTGGTCGAACACTGATATCTTCCCTATCTCATCAGCCTTCGCTCCGGCCTCTTTCACCATCCAGCCGAGCAAGTCTCCGCGCGATACTTTCTCGCGCTTTCCTCCTGTGACGTATAGGAGTTCCATCCCGCTGTCGAGCGCGTTCTCCCGAGCCGGATCCGGCCGATACACATCATCAGGCTGAATATAATCGGCCAATGTCTCGTCCGGGCCCACAAGCAGATACACGTCACCCTCCCGGGCCACTCGCGCCGTACGCCCATTGCGGTGGGTATATGCTTCCGGAGTAAGCGGAAGGTGATAGTGCACTACATTCTCAACCCCCTCAATATCCAGTCCGCGAGCCGCCAGATCCGTAGCTATGAGTATCGGACGCGCACCGGAGTTAAATGCGGCAAGCGCAGACTCGCGCTTCTGCTGATCAAGCGCACCATGATATAGCACACACGAACAACCCTTCTTTTTCAGATAGTCATAGATACGCTCAGCGCTCTCCCTATGATTCACAAAAATAATGGATCGCTCCGGATTCTCCTCCCCCGTAATATTCTTAAGAAGCGTCAGAAGGCTCTGCAGCTTGTCGCGGTCGTCGCTCTCCACCTTATGGATTTTCATCCTCTTCTTGAGCGACTCATTCCCTTCAAGAAAGTTAAGGATTACCGGTTCTTTAATTGGAAGAAAGTCAGGTAGTGTGGCCGCATCCGTAGCCGACGTCAGAATTATCCGGCTAAGATTCTTCATTCGTTTGATAATCTTCTCCATCTCTGTCTCAAATCCGAGCTCGAGGGATTTATCAAATTCATCCAGCACAAGAATACGAGTCGGTAGAAGATCCACATTCCTTCTCACTGCATGATCAAGCAGGCGCCCCGGAGTCGCCACAATTATATCAGGCGTAACCCTCAGTGAGTTTACCTCATCCTCTACCTTATGCCCGCCATACAGAGCCACTACGCGAAACTCACCACCGATATTACGCAACACTCCCGCAATCTGAATCACGAGCTCTCTACTCGGTGCTATCACGACAGCCTGCACCTGCCCCGTAGGATTCTTAAGCATCTTAAGCAATGGCACACCGAACGCAACCGTCTTTCCCGATCCCGTAGGCGACAGCAGAATTATATCACGCTTTTCCGAACCCGCCTGCAACATCTTTTCCTGCATCGGATTCAGCGTCTCAATCCCTTCTTTTTCCGCAAGAAGGGCACGTATTTCTTTCTCTTTCATAACTCTATAACAATCCCTGACTTAAAGTGGTTTTAATCTTCCATCCCCATATCATCCTCTGCTCACCGGATTTCTTTACTTCCCGACATGAATTTCCTAAACCTCCCGCCTCTCCCCATCAGGAAATAAGGCTCCAGTCTACCTTCTTTTCAAAGCGTCGTTTCAATTCGGTTGCCAATATCTGCAGAGATGCGTTCTCCAGCCGCAAAGCCGTCGAGCGATCCATAGGTTCGGCCACTCCCGCTATCTGCGGATTGCCGGCAAGCACATCTTCGGCTGCCGTACGCGCCGCCTGCACAATCTGCCCGTCTTTCGCAAGATTCGCAATCTTAAGGTCAAACGCTATCCCGCTCTGTTGCGTCCCTTCCATATCTCCCGGCCCTCGCAGTTTCATATCCGCCTCCGATATCAGAAACCCATCGGATGTCTCGGTCATTATCCCGAGCCTCTGCTTCGTAGTCGCAGCCAGTTTCTCCTTCGACATTAGTATACACCAGCTCCTGTCAGCCCCACGCCCGACTCTTCCCCTCAACTGATGAAGCTGCGACAACCCGAAACGCTCAGCGTTCTCAATCACCATAACCGTAGCATTCGGCACATTTACTCCTACCTCTATCACCGTCGTAGCCACCATGATCCTCGACTTTCCTTCCACAAATTTCTGCATCTGGAAGTCTTTCTCTGCCGGCTTCATCTTTCCATGCACAAAACTTATTTCAACATCACGGAAGGTTTCGCGCGTACGCTCCAGTCCCTCCTCAAGACTCTTAAGGTTCAGCTTCTCATTCTCATGAATCAGCGGATACACTATATATATCTGACGTCCCTCCTGAAGTTGTCGCCATATGTGCCGGTTGACCTCCCCACGATTCGCATCACTCCGAAGCCATGTCTCGATAGGCTTTCTACCCGGCGGAAGTTCATCAATTACCGACACCTCCAGATCTCCGTACACCGTCATGGCCAATGTGCGCGGTATCGGGGTAGCCGTCATTACAAGCACATGAGGCGGAATCTTTCCTTTACCCCACATCTTCGCTCTCTGAGCCACTCCGAATCTATGTTGCTCATCGATCACGGCCAGACCCAAGTTCTTAAATTCCACCTTCTCCTCAAGCAGAGCATGCGTGCCCACTATGATATGTATCTCCCCCGATAGAAGTCCGGCATGTATCTCCCGGCGCGCCTTCGCACGCGTCGACCCGGTCAGTAGAGCCACTTTCAATCCTATCTTCTCACCCCATTCCCTGATCGTCTCGTAATGCTGACCCGCAAGAATCTCCGTCGGAGCCATCAGACACGACTGAAACCCGTTGTCTGCACTCATCAGCATCGACATAAAGGCTACCATCGTCTTCCCGCTCCCGACATCCCCCTGCAGCAGCCGGTTCATCTGCCTCCCGGTGCGCATATCGGCCCGTATCTCCTTAAGCACCCGTTTCTGAGCCCCTGTCAGCTCAAACGGTATACATTCCGTATAATAGCGATTAAAATATTCCCCTATCCTCCCGAATACGTGCCCGGTCAATTGATAACTGCGGCGCTTGGAATATCGCAGAATCTGCAATTCAAGATAAAACAGTTCTTCAAATTTCATCCTCTCCCTCGCTCTCTGAAGTTTCGTCGGGTCCGTCGGACGATGAAGCTCTGAATAAGCCTCACTCAGAGAAGGAAATTTATAACGTTCTATTACCTCCCGCGGAAGCGTCTCCCCCATTGACGCAAATGCCGGAAGCGACAGAAGATTGGCCACTGCTGTCTGTATCGTCCTCTGCCCGAACCCGCGTTTGCGTGTCCCCTCCGTCAGCGAGTACACCCCCTGAAACCCTGCCGGTGGTCGCTCCGGATTATACTCGTCGATCTCCGGATGCGCCATCTGCCAATACCCTTTATATTGGGTTGGCTTGCCAAAGAGCACATACTCTTTCATCGGTCTGTACATCTCCGAAATTCTCTTGATGCCGGAAAACCATACGACATCCATCATGAACGACCCGTCGGTAAACGCTCCCCGATATCGCTTCGTCTTCCCCTCTCCCTCTGTTGAGAAGTTCAGAAAATGCCCCTTTATCTGTAGCATCGGCATATCCCCCTGCAACTCCCGGATATGATAGAATTTACTACGGTCTACATATCTGAAGGGGAAATAATCCAGCAGATCCCGAAATGTACACACTCCGAGTTCGGAGGCAAAGAGTTTCGCTCTCACCTCCCCCACTCCTTTGAGAAATTTAATCTCGGTCTCTGCAAAGTTTCTGCTCATATCCTGCTTCTTCCCTACTTATTCTTTGATTCCCTCCATCCTCAATAGCGTCTCCGCAATCATGAAATCCTCCGGCGTAGTCACTTTTATATTCCGGTGATCACCTTCAAACAGGCCTATCTTCATCCCGGCAGCTTCCGCCACTGAGGCATCATCCGTGAATCTTTTCAGATCTTCCGCCTCTCCATAAGCCTCCCATATATCCCGATAGAGGAATATCTGAGGAGTCTGCACTTCCACATAGTCGTTTCTGTCCACACTCCGCGACTCCACCGTAGAAAGTCTCCCCCCGTCCCCGTGACTGATTATCCGGCGCAACGAATTGACCGCTTTTACTACCGGCACCACTCCCATACCCTCTTCTACCGCATCAAATCCTCTCTCGATGAGTTCCCGACTGACCAACGGACGGGCCGCATCATGAATAGCCACTGCTACATTGCTATCCAACGCCCCCTCCGCAGCCGAGACGCCAAGTTCAGCCAGACCATTTCTTACGGATTCAGCTCGCGTTGCCCCACCCTCCACTATCGAGTGCGGCACATCAAACTCCCGTTCCCTACACATCCGGGCATACACATCCATATACTCACCGTTCATCACCACTACAATCTTCATCTTCCGATCATAGTCGGCAAATGCCCGAAGAGTATGGAATATCATCGGGACACCGGCCAACTCCACAAATTGCTTCGGCATTCCCGCCCCTGCCCGCGAACCAATCCCTCCGGCCACTATCACGGCGAATCGTTGCTTATTCATAGCGTTCTCCCAAATTATTTATCAAATCTTCCCGTCAACATCCTAATAAAGACGGGGAGAGAATGCCCCGGCCGTTCCCCGGCGTTGGCTTCTCTCCCGCGTTATAAGGGGCTTCTATCAGCCTGAGTATGTCTTAAAACATTACATATTCATACCGCCGTCTACCTGAATCACCTGACCGGTGACATAGCCCGACATGTCAGAAGCAAGGAAGGTAGCCACATTAGCGATATCCTCTACCTGACCGCCGCGACGCAAGGGGATTTTGCCTACCCACTCTTTGCGGATATCATCCGGCAGAGCAGCCGTCATAGCTGTCTCGATAAAGCCTGGAGCGATTGCATTCGCGCGGATGCCACGGCTGCCCACCTCCTGCGCGATACTCTTCGCAAGTGCGATGAGACCCGCCTTCGATGCTGCATAGTTTGACTGACCTGCATTACCGTGCACACCTACTACCGACGCCATATTGATGATCGAACCTGATTTCTGACGCATCATGATCGGCAATACTGCATGGATAAAGTTGAAGGCTGATTTCAGATTCACAGCGATCACTGCATCCCACTGAGCCTCTGTCATGCGAAGCATAAGACCATCCTTGGTGATACCCGCGTTGTTTACGAGAATATCGATCTTGCCGAAGTCTTTCTTCACTTCTGCCACTACCTCTTCCGTCTGAGCGAAGTCGGCTGCGTTGCTCGCATATCCTTTGCATTTCACGCCGAGAGCCTCGATCTCTTTCACGGTCTGCTCACCATTTTCGTCAATCACGAGATCAGTGAATGCGATATCCGCACCCTCAGAAGCAAATTTCAGTGCAAGGGCCTTGCCGATGCCGCGGGCAGCTCCTGTGATAAGCGCTACCTTTCCTTCAAGTAATTTCATTTCGTTTGATATTTTATTATGTTATTGTTGTCGTAGTCGCCCCGCAGTGTGTGGAATCTTGCCGACTCCACGCCGAGAGGGTTCTTTATCAAAATTTCAATACTATGCTCCCACAGGAATATCCGCCCCCGAACACGATGAGCGCCGTCCTGTCCCCGGCCGAAAATTTATCAAGATTCTGGGCCAATACCAATGCCGCCGACGCCGACCCCGTATTCCCCAGTTCCTCTATGTTATTCAGGAAGGAGTCCATTGTCAGCCCAAGCTGACGCGCCACCTGCGCCACAATTCTGCGATTCGCCTGATGGGTGATGATATATTTCAGGTCCTCCGTCTTCAGCCCGCGATTCTCGAGAGCTTTTCCGAGGGCATGCACCATATATTTGCAGGCATACATGAAGACATCCCGCCCGTCGGGCATTGTAATGCCATCCTCTTTCGGTCGTAGTTTCACTCCGTCCGGTCCCTTCCCTATGTGTCCCAGGCCCTCCGTATAGATCTCTTCAATCTCAATATCGGAATCGCTCTGCCGTTCGGCGCTCACGAAGTATGCTACCGCCGCATCCCCCCAGAGATGACCCGACTTCGGATCCGACTCATTGGCATAATAGGAATTCTGCTCCGAACATATCAGCAATGCCCGTTTCGCCTTCCCGCTCGCAAAATAACCCTCTATTATCTCCATCCCGTTGATAAACGAACTGCAGGCCGATGAGGCATACACTGCCTTCGCTCCTTCTATTCCGTAATGACGCTGCACTACATGAGCCGTCGTAGCCACTGTGTCATACACATTATAGGCCGCCGCTACAATCAGATCCACATCTCTGACGTCATACGCCAGTTTGGGCAATGCCGATTCTATTGCATCAATAGCCATCGTATCCACATTCTCTCCTTCGCCCGCCTTCGAGCGGCTGCGGATGCCTGTACGCTGTTCTATCCATTCGGAAGTAAGACCATTGATTTCTAAAAAATAGGAATTGTCAACTCTTCCCTCCGGGATATAATATCCTATCGAGTTAATAAAGATCGGCATAGTGTGATGTTTTTTGTATGGTATTTATGAATTACGGTTCTAAAATGTAATGACGCGCCTTTGGCATGTGCAAAAACGCCTTCAACAAACGCTTCCGCCAAACGCCTTCGGCACCCCCGGATCCTCCTGTTATTTCATATTAATCTCTCGTCAGAATCCCCGACAGCAACATCCGGGAGAAGGAGTTGGCAAGCATCTCCTGATCTATACCCTTGTCGGAAAGAGCATCCCGAATATATGTTTCGTCAAGACCCTGAATCGTATGAATTATGATGAGAGCAGTCGGTATCAGTTCCGGAATATTAAACTCCCCTCTCTTTACACCCTCTTCCAATATCTCCCTAAGCAGTGCCATCTCTTTTTTAGAGATCTGCTTCCGCGCCCGATCCACCTTCCTGAAATCCCTGAAAAATCCCGCTCTCAGCGACCCGTTGCGCGTCACTATCTCCCGCATCGTCTCAAACCGACACGAAATATATTCCCTAAGCTTCTCTTCCGCTGATATCGGCTTCGCCACTATCAGCCTGAGATTCGTCAGCAACTTGTCGCTCTCGCTCTCTACGACTGCATTATAGATATCTTTCTTATTCTTGAAATAAGTATATATCGTGCGACGCCCCTTGTCTGATGCCGATGCTATATCATTCATAGTCGTGTTCTCCACTCCCTTTCGGGCGAAGAGCTGACGCGCCACCTCTATAAATTTATCTCTCGTCTTTGATACCATATACAGTCTTCGATTCTTGCAAGTTCTTATATGAAGTTGCTAATCCCTCTTCTGTTTTTCCCGACAGATTACCGGGATTCGCTAACTTCGCTGCAAATTTAATAAAAATTTTCCATTCTACACAATCTTTTTAAATTTGTGCATATTTACCATTTTATCCTATCCCCTACAAATCAGCATATTACAATATTTTAACGTTTATTAACGCAATTTTCTTCCTAAAAAATTTGGTCAAACCTGAAAAATGTCGTAACTTTGCACTCGCAACACCGCGGGATGGAGCAGTGGTAGCTCGTTGGGCTCATAACCCAAAGGTCAGAGGTTCGAGTCCTCTTCCCGCTACTAAGCCGTGAGGGCGCGTCAGTATTCCTGACGTGCCCTCATTCTTTTTTAACTCAAGTTTTAATTTGATGTAAATCCAATCTCTCGCTATCATGGAAGTTGTCTACGAAGATAATCATATCATAATCGTCAATAAGGCACCCGGTGAGATCGTTCAAGGCGATAAGACCGGCGACACACCACTCTCCGAAATCATCAAGGAGTGGCTCAAGAAGAAGTATAACAAACCCGGCAACGTTTTCTGCGGTGTTGTTCACCGCATCGACCGACCCGTCAGCGGCCTCGTCATATTCGCAAAAACGTCTAAGGCTCTCGCTCGCCTTAACGACATGCTTCGCAATAATCAGATCCATAAAACATATTGGGCTTTGGTAGAAGGTCACCCCCAACAGTCTGAAGCTACTTTGGAATGTTTCATGAAGTCCGACGGCAGAATGAATAAATCCTTCCCCTGCAAACCCTCCGATAAGGACGCAAAGAAAGCCGTCCTTAAATATAACACAGTAGCCCGTGGCGACCGTTATTCCATTCTTGAGGTCAACCTTATTACAGGCCGTAAACATCAGATCCGGATGCAACTCTCTCAGACCGGTCATCCCATCAAAGGCGACCTCAAGTATGGAGCTCGTCGATCAAATCCCGACGGTGGAATTTCCCTCCTCGCTAAACGCATCGAATTTATTCATCCCGTAAGCAAAGAGCCTATAAGCATCGAAATCGATCCCACCCCGGAAATGCAAAAGCTCCTGCCCGACTGCCCCCTGCGTTAATTCCCCGGGTTATCACTACACATTTCTTTCCGACATCTTTTCCGACATCTTTCCCGACATCATTCCCGCCTGCTTTCCCGACACCCTTTCCGACATTCCTTATCGTTCGAAAAATAACGACAAAAAAAGCGCCTCCCTTTCGGGAAGCGCTTTTATATTTAGAGATATTCTTTCTGAATATTACTCAGCGTAGCGTACTGTCACTGCGCGATCCAGCGGAGCAGCCTGCGGACCAAGGTCTGTCAGGTTCTCAGCATCAGTCTTCTTCTCGAGCTGGCTGGGATCTACACCCTGTGAAATGAGGTAGTTGTATACGCCGTCTACACGAGCCTCACGAAGGCGTGCGTTGATTTCGTCTGTGCCGGTGTAAGAGTCAGCATAGCCGGTGAGCACATACTTCTTGTTCGACTCCTTCATTACAGAAGCGACAGACTTGAGGACAGTCTTTTCGCGTGCTGCGAGACCATACTGATTGATCGGATAGTATACAGTCACGAGACCTTCGCAATCTACAACCTTCTGAGTCGGGCGCTTAAGACAAGCGTCGAGTTCGTCTTCAAGGTTCTTGATCTTCTTGTCCTGAGCAGCGAGCTTAGCTACGAGTGCGTCACCCTCTGCATCTGTGTACTTCCAAGTCGGGCAAACTGCAGTGACCGGGCAATCCCATTCTGTCTTGCCAAGGTTGAATGTAAGACCTGCCTGAATGCTCAGATCGTGGTCACATCCGGGTTTGAAGTCGATAAGTGTGTACTGTACGTCGAAGAAAAGATCAACTACCTTTGAAAGACGGAAGTTGTTCTGAAGACCTGCATTCACAAACATGATTGTGTTGTGTGCGCGATGCCAGCCGATCTTCGGATCTGAGCTCTGGCTGTAGTTGCGAGCCCATGTCCAGTATGCGCCTGCACCACCGTGGAGCACGAGGTTGTAAACACGATCGGGCTTGTAGCCACACCACCAGTTGGTGATGTCAATGAGCATATCAAACTCCGGACCAAGGCCCATATACTTCTCAGGATAGTATCCGTTATCCCAAGCAGCAGCATTCATTTTGCGGAACTCACCGTCTGCTGTAGTTGCACCCTTAGGCATGATCCAGTTTGCGCCGAAGCGGAAACCCATCACGGGTGATACCCATTTACCCAAGTAGAGAGCAGCTGCGCCACCCCAACGGTCCTTAAGAGGTGCTTTGATGTCATGCTCAGCCATGATGAGAGTTGTACCTCCCTGAGCTGTGATGAACCAGTTGTCACGATTTCTGTTCAGCAGGTAACCCTGTGAGCAGTCGGGCTCGTAAGTCACTTCCTGTGCGGTTGCAGTTGCGCCGCCGAGTGTCAGTGCCGCGAGAGCGAGTAATACACTTTTTTTCATAGAACAACAATATTAAATAGTGGATATTAATTTGTCTAAATTCTCCGCCACATTCGCTCGGTCTCTTGTTTTCAATGACCAACCTCCAATGACGGTGGGAGAGGGTTATAGTTCTAACTGCTTTGCTTTTTCGGCAGTAGGATCAATATCCTTCACCTATTTTCGAGGTGCAAAGTTAGTTAATTTTATTTAAGAAACATAATTTACTTAAAAAATGTTTAACTTTCCACCCCTTTTTTTTATGTTTTTGGCCTTTTTGTGCTTAAAATTCGCCCTTGCCGACCCCATACGGGTTGTTCTTAAGTTCGGCAAGGGCAATATTTTTTAAGCCTTTGAGAGGAATTTCTTGACCTCCGCCACTATGTTGCGCGGAGTAAATCCGAATTTCTCATCAAGCACTTTTGCCGGTGCCGACGCTCCGAAGCGGTTAAGACCGTATACTTTCCAATCGCCGCGCATCAGCGGATAAAGCGTCGACGGAAGTCCCGCCGTTATGCCGTAGACTTTGCCGCTCGCCGGTATCACACTGTCGCGATATTCCGCCGGCTGATCCAGAAATTCTCCGATTGAAGGCACTGACACCACGCGGGCCTTAATACCCTCCGCCGCCAGCTCTTCTGCCGATTTTACGGCCAACGATACTTCACTGCCATTTGCTACGAGTGTCACGTCGGCAGCCCCGTCGGTCTCTACTACCACATAGCCGCCTCGCGCTACACCCTTGGCTTGCTCCTTGCGGTTCTCGCCGGGCAGATCGTCGATGTCTTGTCGCGTGAAGATCATCACTGTCGGCCGATCCGTCGTAGCCAATGCAAGTTTGTAACATTCGATTACCTCTGCCGTATCTGCCGGACGTAGCACGAGCACTGAGCGGCGTCCGCTCAGGTTATGCAGTTCTTCAAGCAGGCGCATCTGAGCCTCATGCTCGATAGGCTGATGCGTCGGTCCGTCTTCGCCCACTCGGAAGGCGTCGTGACTGAATACATATTTTACCGGCAGTTCCATCAGTGCCGACATACGTATCGCCGGCTTCATATAATCTGAGAATACGAAGAATGTGCCGCATGCCGCCTGCATACCTCCATGAAGTACGATACCGTTCATGATGCAGGCCATCGTCAGCTCTGCTACGCCGGCATGCAGGAATCCGCCGCTGAAGTCGCCTTTCTTTAGTGCTCCGGTTGCCTTCAGGAATCCGTCGGTCTTATCTGAATTTGCAAGGTCGGCGCTCGACACGATCATATTGCCCACATGCTTCCCGAGATAGTTCAGCACGGCCGATGACGCGGTGCGCGTTGCCACGTTGGGCTTCACCTCGACTTCATCCAGGTCTACACCGCTGATCTCGTTGCTCAGATATTTACCTAAAAGTTCTGACTTCTCGGGATTCGCCGACTTCCATTCCGCGAATTTCGATTTCCATTCGCCCGCAGCTCTTTCAAGCTCCGCCCGACGGTCATCATACATCGCCTGTACATCATCGAAAATAACCCAGGGATTTTCAGGATCTCCGCCCAGATTTCTCACAGTCGTATCAATGCAGGCGCCTGCCTTCGACAAGGGCTGACCATGAGTCGACATCGCTCCTTCCAGCGAACCGCCGTCAGCCGTCATCACCTTGCGGGCCATTACGGTCCGGCCGATGATCAGCGTCGGTTTCTCCGTCTCTGCCTTTGCCACATTGAGCGCAGCCTCGATCGCCTCCGGATCGCAGCCGTCAATCTCCATTACGCTCCAGCCCCACGAACGATATTTTGCCGCCGTGTCTTCTGTAGTCACATCTTCGACGTTCGTCGACAGCTGCACCTCATTGGAGTCATAATACATTATGAGATTGCTCAGTCCCAGCGCTCCGGCTATTCGTCCGGCTCCCTGCGACACCTCTTCCTGCACTCCGCCGTCTGAAATAAAGGCATATGTCTTGTGTGCCACTATCTCGCCGAATCGCTCCGCATAGAAGCGCTCGGCTATCGCACACCCTACCGCCATTGCATGGCCCTGTCCAAGCGGCCCGCTCGAATTGTCCACGCCTCTGACCGGATCAAGCTCAGGATGGCCCGGTGTCACACTGCCCCACTGACGGAATTGCTGCAGCTCCTCGATTGTGTATCGGCCCGTGAGTGCCAATACTCCGTATAGCATCGGCGACTGATGGCCCGGATCGAGGAAGAATCGATCGCGTGCCACCCACTCCGGATCTCGCGGATCATAGTTGATAACCTTCGAGAAGAGCACATTCACAAAGTCGGCTCCTCCCATCGAACCTCCGGGGTGGCCCGATTTAGCTTTCTCTACCATTTCCGCGATCAGGATGCGGATATTGTCCGCGGCGCGATTCATTAAGTGTTTATCCATGGGTTGTTTTGAGTATATTGTATGGGTTTTATTTCTCTACGAGAATCTCGGGCTCTTCCGGCATGCTCTTCGACGGTCGCGAAAGTATCAGCGCATAAAGGAAGATATAGCCCGCAAGGATGAAGTCGATCCAGAAGCTGTTGATGATCGAGCTCTGAGCTACAAACGACTGGATCCAGGGGAAGATACCACCGCCGCATACCATCACCATGAAGATACCTGACGCAACGGCTGTATATTTGCCAAGACCTGTCACGGAGAGGTTGAAGATCGCTCCCCACATGATAGATGCGAAGAAACCGCAAAGTACGAAGAAAATCGCATTCAATGGAATCTTCACTACCCCGAAGGCAAGCTCGTTGGAGTCGAATCCGATGAAGTCTACCAGATTCTGATCAGCAAATATACCGAGGATTATGAATGCCATCGCTCCGAGAGCTGCCACTGTGAGCATTACTCTCGACGATACCTTGCCACCGATCACACCACCCAAGAAACGTCCTACAAGCATCAGTAGCCAGTAAATACCGCATACCGTACCGGCAATAGCTGCCGATGACACTCCGTCGTTGAGGGCTTTTACCTCCTCATGCTTCTCAAGGAATTGATATGTCCAGTTCGCAAGTCCTACCTCCAGACCTACATAGCAGAAGATTGCCAGCACGCCGAATGTAAAGTTGCTGTATTTGAAAGCATTCGCCACTTTCACTTTCTCCGACGGCTTGCCAAGATCCTCGGCCTCGGGAAGTTTGCTGAAGAAGAGCACTATAAAGGCTGCGGCAAAGATTCCCATCGCCAGATAGAACACCGGATTCGCTGATGAAATCGTGCTGGCAGCTCCGCCAAGCAGTCCGCCTACGATTACCGGAGCCAGTGTAGCGCCAAGTGAGTTGAACGATCCGCCGAACTGCACAAGCTGGTTACCCTGATTCGGGGTCTTGCCGAGTGAGTTAAGCATCGGGTTTACTACTGTGTTAAGCAGACACATCGAAAAACCTGCCACGAATGCTCCTACGAGATAAATAGCTACCGCTGTCTGATTATCTACAATGAAGCCTGAACAGTAGGTGATCGCTACTCCGATAAAACCGATTGTCACGGCCCAAAGCGCAGTTACTCGGAAGCCTTTATCTTGAAGCAGCTTACCTGCAGGATAGCCCATAAAGGCGTATGCGATGAAGTTGGCGAGTGTGCCCAGCTGCGACATCATTGGATTGCCGGCCGACATCTTCTCGATTACCGAACCGAGCGGATTCTGATAACCCGTCACGAACGCAATCATAAAGAAGAGTGCGAACATGATGATGATTGGCAGAGCGTAATTGCCCTTTTTCTGTTGATTCAATTCTTCTACCATAAGATCTTTTGTTAGTATTTGTGTTTTTATGTAGTTTGAGAAATTTCCTTATATTAGTCGGTTTTATTTGTATTCGCGTTCGCCGAATATGCGGGTACCTATTCTTATTAAGGTGGCGCCCTCTTCTACAGCCGCCGGCCAGTCTCCGCTCATTCCCATCGAAATCTCATCGAAGCCCCGGAGGTCGGGATTCTCTTCCCGAATCTGCCTGAATGTGGCGGCAATCCTACGGAAATCTTCACACACCCGTGCTCGATCCTCCGTATTCGACGCCATTCCCATCACCCCGCATATATGAGTGGCCTTAAGCTTTTCGTAGCGCTTCTCTCTGAAATATTCTATGAGTTCTTCAGGCGTAAATCCGAATTTCGTCTCTTCCTGTGCCACGTGCAACTGCATCAGTACCTGACTTACTATTCCGGCCTTTTCCGATTCTTTATCTATCGCATCCAGCAGATGCTCCGAATCTACACTCTCTATCAAGGCCGGCCTGCAAGCCGTCAGCATCTTTACCTTGTTAGTCTGAAGATGCCCGATGAAATGCCATTCTATATCTTTTGGAAGCGTAGCTACTTTCTTCGATAGCTCCTGTACTCTGCTCTCCCCGAATCGCCGCTGCCCTTCTTCGTATGCAGCCAGAATAGCCTCCTCGGGATGAAATTTCGATACGGCTACCAATTCCACCCCCGACGGAATCTCTTTTCTCAGTTCTTCTATATTTTTCCGGATTTCTGAGCTCTTCATCGATATTCTTCTCTTTTAGAGTTTTTAAGCTATTCGGATTCGGATAGTTTTCTTGGCGTTTATTCCTGACTCTGTGATGCCTTCGATTCCAAATCAAGCGGAAATACATCCATCACCGGCGTCTCTGCTATCGAAGCTATATCGAAGTCGGCTATAGTCCCTTTCATGCTGTCCCTGAAGTTGGCAAGCGCATCGTCAAAATCCGCTGCCTGCACAAGCGCAAACACTGCCGATCGCTTCTCTGCTCCCGTCCGCTCATCAAGGGTGATGATGTTGTATTTCACCATATAATATTTGTCTCCGGTCTGATCGAAGAATATCTCGGCTATCTTGGTCTTCTTGACGGCTGAAATACTGAAATCTCCCGATATATAGGGTTTCATCTCTTCTATTATCCGGGATTCCGCTTCCGTAAAACTAAGTGCGTCGACTATGTATGGCTCATTGACACGCTTCACCGTGCCATTCTCCTGCATCTTGTCGTAACGCACCTTACATTCAAACCAAAGTGCCATATCTTCTTTTCTTGAATATTATAAGTAGTTTTTATATAGTCTTAAGCCTCCCTTGATTTTTCGTTTTTTCCGTTTTCAAGGGCGACCGCAGTGGAGAGAGGGTCCGATATTGTTGACAAAGATACTAACTTTTTATTTCAACTCAAAATTATTTGCCTACAACTTCTCATTTTTTTTCACATTACTACCTTTTTTCTCTTTTTCGCCTCTCGCCTCTTCCCCCTCTCTATCTCTATCTCATCGTGCTTTCAACTTTTTTTGCTCTATTTTCTGAAAATGTCATTCAATTTTTTTATATTTGCATTTAAAAGTATCTTTTAAGATTACTTCCTTACGTATTTTTTTAAGTTAATCCCGATTACGATGAAACTGAAAGATATCTATTACATGTATCGCGACGGATTCCGACAGATGACTATCGGACGCACCCTTTGGGCTCTGATTCTCATCAAACTCTTCATTCTCTTCTTCGTAATCAAACTTTTTTTCTTCCCCAATATCCTTCAGCGCGATTTTTCCTCCGATGCCGATCGCGCAGAAGCCGTAAGATATAATCTTACCGGCCACAACCCTTGATTCTGAATCTCGGTTGCCGGTCCTTTATTATTTTGCATTTACAATCAACCTAAAATTTATTTTCCCAACTATGAACGATATCGTATCCGTTGTCGATTGGTCGCGCTGGCAGTTTGCCATGACGGCTATCTACCACTGGCTCTTCGTCCCGCTCACTCTCGGTCTTTCGGTCATCGTGGCCGTGATGGAGTCTATCTATCTGAAGACCGACGATAAGCGATGGCTGCAGACCACTAAGTTCTGGATGACCCTCCTTGCAATCAATTTTGCTATCGGAGTGGCCACCGGCATTATTCTTGAGTTTGAATTCGGCACCAACTGGAGCAATTATTCTTGGTTCGTTGGCGACATTTTCGGTGCCCCGCTCGCTATAGAGGGTATCCTCGCTTTCTTCATGGAGGCTACTTTCGGCGCAGTGATGTTCTTCGGATGGGGTAAGGTCAGCCCGAAGTTCCATCTGGCTTCCACTTGGCTCACTGCCATCGGGGCCTCTATCTCGGCTCTCTGGATTCTCGTCGCCAATTCTTGGATGCAGTATCCCGTAGGCATGGAGTTCGATCCGGCTCAGATGCGCAATGTGATGGATGATTTCTGGGCTCTCTTCTCCGGCGTCGCTATCAATAAGTTTTTCCACGCCGTTCTCAGCGGATGGGCTCTTTCGGGTGTTTTTGTAATCGGTGTCTCTTGCTTTTTCCTCTTCCGCAAGAGTAATCGGGAATTCGCTCTCCGTTCGATTAAGGTCGGTGGCTGGATCGGTCTTGCCGGCTTGCTCCTTTGCATGTTCACAGGCGACGGCTCTGCAATCGAGGTGACTAAGACTCAACCCATGAAACTCGCTGCCATGGAGGGCCTCTATGAAGGTTCCGAAGGTCAGAGCATCGTCGGCCTCGGCATCATCAATCCCGATAAGAAATGGGACAACGATGAAGACCCCTATCTCTTCGATATTTCTCTCCCCTATGGTCTCTCGCTCCTCGCTCGCCATGATGTCAATGCGTTCGTCCCGGGCATTAAGGATATTATCGACGGCGTCGACGTGGTCGATGGCGACACGGTCAATACCGTTCCCTATTCCGAACGCATCCTCCGCGGCCGTCTCGCTCAGGACGCGATTCGCGACTATGGCATCGCCCTCCGCGATGGCAATGAAGCTTTGGCAGTCTCTGCTCAGAAAGTTTTGGAAGATAATTATCAGTTCTTCGGCTATGGTTATTTCAACTCTCCGGCCGACGCCATCCCCCCGGTTGCCATGACCTTCTATGCCTTCCACGTGATGGTCATTCTCGGTAGCTACTTCCTCCTTTTCTACGTCGTCGTTCTCTTCCTCGCCTATAAGGCGCCCGCATGGCTCGAAGATAAGAAGTGGCTTCAGTGGATTGCCATGATTTCCGTCCCCCTGATGTGGATCTGCTCCGAAGCCGGCTGGATTGTAGCCGAGGTGGGCCGTCAACCCTGGACTGTTCAGGATCTCCTCCCCGTTGGCGCCGCCATCTCCGACATCCCGGCATCTTCCGTAGTCACCACCTTCTGGATCTTCGCCGCAGTCTTCACCATCCTCCTCTGCGCCGAGGTCAGCATCATGGTAAAATGGGTCACCGGTGCCGTGAAGAAAGATATCGATAATCCCAACAATAAATAAGCCAAGTTAAAGAATACAAGCTTCAAAGGTTTTCCCCCCGCAGCAATTCTATTACTTATTACTTACTACTTATTACTTATTAATAGGCGCTTGGCGCCTTGGCGCTAAGCGCCTATTATTTACGTTATGTCACTTGAAATATTACAGAATTATTGGTGGGTGATCGTCTCCGTTTTAGGAGGCATCCTCGTCTTCCTGCTCTTTGTGCAGGGTGGGCAGTCTATGCTGCTCAATGCTCCTGAGGCCGATTGGACTCAGATGATTGTCAATTCTATCGGCAGAAAGTGGGAACTCACTTTCACTACTCTCGTCACTTTCGGCGGAGCCGCTTTTGCCGCTTTCCCGCTCTTCTATTCTACGAGCTTCGGCGGGGCCTATTGGCTCTGGATGCTGATTCTGCTGAGCTTCGTCGTGCAGGCTGTCAGCTATGAATATCGCAATAAGAAGGGTAATCTCTACGGCCGTCGCGTCTATGATATTTTCCTCCTGTTTAATGGTCTTGTCGGTTGCGTCCTCCTCGGAGTCGCTGTCGCTATGTTCTTCTTCGGAGGGGAGTTCACCGTCGACCGCGCTGCCATGCTCGACCATGCCCGACCTGTCGTTTCCATCTGGGCCCCGACCCATGGCTTCGAGGCTATCTTCTGCTGGAAGAATCTTCTCCTCGGATGTGCCGTATTTTTCCTCGCTCGCTGTCTGGCCGCTCTCTATCTGATCAATTCTGTTGATGCCGGCGAGAAGTTCTATAAGTGGATGGTGCGTCAGCTTTGGTTCTCCACCGGGTTCTTCCTCGTTTTCTTCCTCGCTTTCATGGCTGTCCTCCTTACGTCCGATGGCTACACTGTCCTCTCTTCCAATTCCGTCTCTACTACCGTCCAACTGACCCCTTTCAAGTATTGGCATAATCTTATCGGTAGTCCTTCGATTCTTATTCTCTTCCTTTTAGGTGTGGCCAATGTCCTCCTCGGCATCCTCCGCACTCTCTTCGCTAAGCATTATACGCAGGGTATCTGGTTTGCAGGTATCGGCACGTTCTTCACCGTGGTCGCTCTCTTCTGGATGGCCGGGTTCTGCAATACCCCGTTCCTCCCTTCTGTCACTGACCCTTCCTCTTCTCTTACCATCTATAATGCTTCTTCTTCTAAATTTACATTGCAGACTATGGCCTACGTCTCGATTCTCGTGCCGTTTGTCGTAGCATATATCTGGTATGTCTGGAAAAAAATCGATGCCCACAAAATCTCACGTCCCGAATCCCATTGATTCGGGAAAGCAATCTGATAGTCGCACGACTTCCCGCGGGGAGGTCGTGCAACTTTTCATCTCCTTTTTTAAAATCGGCCTTTTCACTTTCGGCGGTGGCTGGGCCATGATCTCTATCATTGAAAGGGAGATTGTCGATAAGTTTCATTGGATTGAGCGCAATGATTTCCTCGATCTTCTCGCCGTGGCTCAGTCGCTACCGGGTATTCTGGCTGTAAATATCGCTACTGCCGTCGGCGACAAGCTCCACGGCATGAAGGGCTCGGCCGTGGCTACTCTCGGATGTATCCTCCCCTCTTTTCTCATCATCCTGTGCATTGCGATTTTCCTCACCCCTGATATGATTAAGAATAATCATGTCTTGGCTTCTATATTCATGGGGATTCGCCCTGCCGTAGTAGCGCTCATCATCGCCCCTGTCATCACCTCTGCCAAATCCGCTAAATTAGGATTGAAGACAATCTGGATTCCGCTTGTCGTTGCCCTGATGATATCTTCATCTCAGCTTTTCGGAATAAATCTCGGTTTCGGCTCTAATCCTATCTTGTTTATCATCCTCGGCGGTTTTGGCGGTTGGGCTTTCTGGAAGTTCAGCGTCCGCGCTCTGAAAAATTCGCAGAATAAATAATGAATATTTATCTCAAACTTATATGGGCCTATCTCAAAATAGGCATCTTCGGGTTCGGAGGTGGCTATGCCATGCTCTCGCTCGTTGAACATTCCGTTGTCGATCCCGGTTGGATCACTGAGACCATGTTCACCGATATCGTCGCCATCTCACAGATGACTCCGGGTCCCATCGGAATCAATTCGGCCACATATATCGGCTATGTTGCTCCCGCCCATGTCAATCCCTCCCTCCATTCCCCTCTCTGGGGCATCTTAGGTTCCGTTCTCGCCACTTTGGCCGTCGTCCTCCCCTCTTTTTTCCTCGTTATCTATAGTTCGCATTTCATCCGTCGCCATCAGGAGAGCGGTGCGATCAAGGGCATTTTCGCCGGCTTGCGTCCCGTTGTAGTCGGACTCATTGCCTCTGCCGCTATCCTTCTGATGAATAATGCAAATTTCAATCCCAACGGAATCAATTGGCAATTATGGAGTAATATAGCCATCTGTGCGGTTGCTTTCTGCCTGGTCTATTTCAAATTCCCGTTCCGCGGTAAGAGAATCTCTCTCCATCCGATACTCGTAATCTGCCTCGCCGGTCTGACCGGTTTCTTAATCTATGGTCTTTAACGATTTATGACTTACAAAGATTCTCTCGATTTTCTCTTCTCTCAACTCCCGATGTTCTCTCGCATCGGGGCAGCCGCATACAAACCCGGTCTCGAAACCTCTCTCCGTCTCGACGACCGGTTCGGCAATCCCCATCTCCGATTCAAATCAATCCACATTGCCGGCACCAACGGCAAGGGCTCTACATCCCATTCCATCGCCTCAATCCTGCAGGAGCAGGGCTATAAGGTGGGTCTATACACTTCTCCCCATCTCGCTGACTTCCGCGAACGGATGCGTATCAACGGCCGCATGATTCCCGAGCAGGATGTCATTGATTTCGTAGAGCGCTGGAAAGCATCGGGTTATGATGGTCACCCCTCTTTCTTCGAATTGACTATGATGATGGCGTTCGATTGGTTCGCTAAGGAGCAGGTAGATTATGCCGTAATCGAAGTGGGAATGGGCGGCCGTCTCGACTCTACCAATATCATCACCCCAATAGCCTGCGCTATCACTAACATCTCTTTCGATCATACCCAGTTTCTCGGTGATACCCTCCCAAAGATAGCCGGTGAAAAGGCCGGTATCATTAAACCCGGCATCCCGGTAGTCTTCGGCCATGCCGTAGATGATGTAAGAGAAGTATTTAGAAAGAAAGCGGAAGAAGTAGGTGCCCCCTACATTTTCGCAGAAGATACCCCTCTTCTCGAATCAGCCGAACGCACAGAAGATTTCACATTCAGCTGCAAGGCTGCAAACACCTCCGACTTCAATTATCCCCTAACGGGCGACTATCAGAAAGAGAATCTCAACACTGTCCTTCACGTTGTCGAAACCCTGCGTCGGGAAGGTGTCGAAATTTCCGAGCGTGCCCTTCACGACGGACTGGAGCGAGTAGTCAGCAACACCGGTCTTGCCGGAAGATGGATGAAACTTTCCGACGCCCCGCTCACAATCTGCGACACGGGCCACAACCGAGCCGGTCTATCCTACACGATGCCACAGTTAGAGTCCCTCCTCGCCCGGCGAAGAGCCAAATATCCCGACGCAAAATTAAGAATAGTGATCGGATTCGTCAGCGACAAAGACGTAGCCCATATCGTCGACCTCCTGCCCCGCCAAGCCGAATACTACGTCACCCAAGCCTCCGTCCCCCGCGCCATGCCGGCCGCTGACCTCCTCCCCCTATTAGAAAACGAAGGCCTAAACTGCCGGCTGATCCCCAAAGGAGTATCCAAAGCCTACAAAGAAGCCCTCCAAACAATCGACCCCCAAAAAGACATCCTCTTCATCGGCGGTTCCACCTTCATAGTAGCCGACCTCCTCGCCTCCCTCCCCCGCTGACGCCCCCAAAAGCATAGTTCAGTGAAGCGCCTAACAGGCGCGGCCAAAAATCCCTCCCCCACTGACGCCCCCCAAAAGCATAGTTCAGTGAAGCGCCTAACAGGCGCGGCCCCAAAAAATCCGCACCAATCCGCACCTCCGGCCACGGGGCGAAGCCCCAAGCCGGATCCGCGTTCCCCCCCATCAAATAAAATCCAAAAACCACAGATAACATACCCTAAAGGCCGGGTATGATACGACAACGGGTGTCGGCTCACGCCGACACCCTGCAAACTATGAATGTATATAATATAGTTCTCTCACATGCGTAAAAACAACACTTTAAATTAAGATCGATTATTGTGA
>JAAVDX010000014.1 GCA_014801585.1 Bacteroides sp. | reverse complement strand
GACCGATTATTATGACTTCAGCGACAATGATACTTGGATTACTTCCAATGATATTCGCTTCCGGAGTAGGCTCAAATGGATCAAAATCCCTCGCAATAGGTGTAATCGGAGGCATGTTCCTCGGCACAATCGCATTACTGTTTATTACTCCCGCACTTTTTATTCAACTTGCAAACAGAAAATAATATGGGTTATACCATTTTTAATAATCTTTTAATAACTAATTTACGTCTAATGAACAAAGTAATCATTGTAGATGCCTCCGACTCCGATTGTCGGCTGATGTCCGGTTTTCTTACACGAGCCGGGTATGAGCCTATTTCCGTTGGAGAAATGGAGGAAGCGAAGCTGGAGGTGGCGAAACTGTCACCGGGTGCGGTGATTAACTCGCAAGCCGTTGAGCTAAAGGTTGTCTCGGCGATGAAGTCCCGAGGTGGCACGGCAAAAGAATTAATCAATTGGCTCAAGGAAGAAGGTTACAAATTCCCCGTATTGGCGGTAGTTGCCAACCTCAATCCTTTGGAGATGATTGAAGTGATGCGGGACCGGGGGTGCGGTGAACGTAATCCAGCGTCCGGCTATCGATAAGCAACTCGTTAAGATGGTAGATTTCTACCTATTTTAGTCAACACACGTCCTTTTATTGGATAAAAAACATGCTATTTTATCCAGTACAGTGAATTTATTGGATAAAATTGATTATCTTTGATCGGTTCGACCTTTGTAACCAAAATGAATAAACTGCTGTTCTATGCCGATTTCATTCACTATAAGAAACATGGATATGGCATTACCGGCATTACATATAAAGCATTGCCATTTGGTCCGGTTCCTGAACAGTGGGGAACATTATACAGTTCCCTGCCCGGAATTGATATGGAAGAATACGTCTATCCAAGCGGACAGAGTGGTATCAAGTTGGAAGCAATCGAGAATACTGATAATATACTCCACGAGTCCGAGTTAAGCACTATTGAGAGAGTTTGTGCGATGTTTTCAAATATGAGTGCAGGAGAAATATCTCAGACGTGCCATCTTGAAAAGGGTTGGATTGATAACAAAGATAATCGTTCTTCAATCTCCTATCAAGATGCCTTTGCTCTGAATTATGACTAAAAATCCTCCTATTTCATGGTATAATACGGTCATGATAGTTCCTAAATCAGTTTTTGCGTCTAAGTATTTTTAATACTCTGAAACATTGGATATTGGAGGAAAATTATTAACTTTGTGAGACGGAATTGCATTCCGGTGAAGAACATTGAAATATGAGCGCGAGACATGCGTGAGTCCGATAAATTGACTTGACGTAACTCACTGAAACTCATAATACAGCGTCGGGATCACAGAGCCTCACGCGGATCACAAGACAATACCTTAAAATGAGGAATATCGCTGAAAATCAAACGTTTTCAGTGATATTTTTTATCCTGAAACCTCAAAAACCGGCAAATCCGAGCAGTCTGCGGTGTAAAATTCGGGAAAAGATTATGATAATTCAACATTTACACCTAAAACCGTATTAACAAGTTGTATTAATCCTCAACAAGTAAGGTTCTTACACTAACAATTCTCGAACTACTACTGCATTATTGTGTTCGCGATCATGGGAAGAATAGAGGAGAGAAACCATTGGCTTCCCTTCCAAAATTTGCTTTAGAGTGTCAAACGCCGGATTGCAACTTAACTCAGCTTTATATTTTTCTACAAATTGTGGCCACAAATTTTCCGGATCAGCATGAAACCATTCCCGGAGTTCTGTAGATGGAGCTATCTCCTTATCCCAAAAGTCATAATGAAACGTTTCGTGCGAAAGTCCTCGTGGCCATAGCCGGTCAATATATACACGGAAGCCATCGGTTGATTCTTCCGGATCGTATGCTCTCTTTAGCTGAATATTCATTCTCATAACTAAATGCTTTTAAATTAAAACATTCCCATAGAGTGATTAGTTTGAAAAATTAACAATAAGGCAGACTAAAAACTATTAAAAAATTCTGCCCTCACATAAAGGGCAGAATTTTAAAAGTTTTTTATAAACAATGGTTTTTACTTACCGTTATTAATCAAAGTGGCGATATCGTTTTCAACAGTTGAAATGGTTCCGATTCCGAATTTTTCCTTAAGAACTTTCAATATATCGGGAGTAAAGAATGCCGGAAGCGTCGGACCAGTGTGGATATTCCGAACACCGAGATAGAGAAGAGCGAGCAGTACGATAACCGCTTTCTGTTCATACCATGCGATATTGAATACAATCGGCAGATCGTTGATGCTGTCAACCTTGAAAGCGTCTTTAAGTGCTAATGCAATCCTGACAAGTGAGTAGGAGTCGTTGCACTGACCGGCATCGAGCACGCGAGGTACGCCTTCAATATCGCCGAGCGGCAGTTTGTTGTAACGATACTTTGCGCATCCGGCCGTCAGAATAACACAATCCTCCGGAAGTGCCTTCGCAAATTCAGTGTAATAGTCTCTTGACGCCATACGCCCGTCGCATCCAGCCATAACAACGAATTTACGGATCTTTTCACGCTGAATCAGATCAACAATCTTGGGTGCAAGCTCGATTACCTGATGATGAGCGAACCCGCCGACTACCTCACCATGCTCTATTTCAGTAGGCGCAGGACAGTTTCTGGCTTTCTCGATCACCGCCGAGAAGTCGTGATGACCATCTGCGTCAGCATCGATATGAGTTGTGCCCGGCATATTGACTACGCCCAGAGTATAAACACGGTCCATATATGTGGTTTTCGGGCGTGGAGGCACAATGCAGTTTGATGTGAATACAAAACAGCCGTTGAAAGTCTCGAACTCATCAATCTGTCTCCACCATGCGTTTCCGTAGTTACCGGCAAAGTGAGGATATTTTTTGAAGAAGGGGTAATACTGACCCGGAAGCATTTCAGAATGGGTATAGACGTCTACTCCTGTTCCGGCAGTCTGTTCGAGCAGTTCCTCAAGGTCGTGAAGATCATGCCCTGAAATAAGAATGCCGGGATTCTTACGAACGCCAATATTTACTTTCGTTATTTCGGGATTTCCATATGTGCCTGTGTTAGCTGAATCAAGCAGAGCCATTGCTTTCACTCCACCTTCACCCATATACAACACCACTTTCAGCAGTTCATCAACTGTAATGTCTTGCCGACTTACGTCTTTGAGCACCTTTTCGATATAGGCATACACGTCTTCATCCTCATATTTAAGATTGGCTGCATGACGAGCGTATGCCGCTGCTCCCTTGGCTCCATAAATGGCAAGCTGTTTCAGGCCGCGTTTGTCAGGATCCTGCTCTGCGAGTACACCTGTAACCGGTTCAAGTCTATGATAAGCCTCCGGTTCTGCTTCAAGAGTTACTTCCGGCTCATCAGGAATTGCGATACCGAGGTCTTCACATTTCTTCTTCAACTCACGCTTAACCTCGAATGCACGGCGAATGAAACCGTCAAGCGACTGATTATCGAAATTTGCATTAGTAATGGTTGTAAAGAGAGCATCAATAATCTGATGACTTGCCTCCCGGTTTGCCGCGCCTTGTTCCCGGAGGAGATCGTTTAGAATAGCCACGCCACGGGTGGCGTAAAGCAGCAGGTCCATTCTTGCCGATGTCTCCGGAAGTTTACCACATACTCCTCTGAGAGTACATCCGGTTCCTTTTGCAGTTTCCTGACACTGATAACAGAACATTGAAGGTTGATTTCCCATATCTCTCCTTTTTACGGTTTAATCTTGATGAGCATCAACTTTGTGTCAGTCTTTGCGAGTACGCTATGAACCACATCCGCTCCCATTAGAAGAAATTCCCCGGATCTGATGGTATTCACTTTATCGAGCATGGTGAATTCAATTTCCCCTTCGAGGACATTCACCATCACTTCCGCAGGAGCCATGTGAGCATCAAGCTTCTGACCGGCCTTGAATGCAACCAGGGCAACTCCGCCATTTTCGTTATTGAAAATATGTTTGAAATGCACTTTGTCATTTCCCGTTTCAATTTGGTCGGCGATGGAATGCACCTCACCGAACCTATAATCTGTTGTTAACATAGGTCAATGTTTTTTATAATATTGTTTTAAGAATCATGCCAGGATTCTTTTATTACTAAAACGTGCACTTATCTTTCTTTGTTCATCTTATTATGTAAATACTTGTCTGTCAGTCGTGGGGTGATGAGGGTTGAGAATAGACTTCGTCACATTTGTTCATCGACATTGGAATATTGCTGGTGAAGTTCCGGACTGCCGATGCGAAAATCTGATGACATTTAATATAAAAAAGATTCCCCGAAAGTTTCGTGCGAAACTTTCGGGGAATCTGATTATAATGGGGATTATATTATCCGTCGGATTATTTAGCTACCTGCATCTTCAGGCCGGACACTGTGATGTTGGCCTTGTTGGGAGCGCCTGCGTAGTCCATGCATATCTGGAGATTGTTGGTGTCAATTCCCTGTTTGTTCTTGAAGTAGTAGAGATAGGGGACACCTTCTTCAACGTCGACACGATCGAGCACGATGAATGTATTATCATCTGCATCAGCATCTGCTCCGAGAGAATCACCCTTCTGAATTTTCACGGTGACACCCTTAATGTCTCTATCAGACTGGATGGTCATCACGTAGTCGTACTTGTTGTCAGCGGATGTCTTGACATTGGTCCATACGTGAACCTGACCCTGCCATTGATCGGACCCCGTGCCTTCGGGGGCAATAAAGCTGTAGCCGTCGTTGAAGAAGAGAATTTCAGGCTGACCGGCCAATTCACTCCAACTGCTGTCGGCAAACCATGTCGACCATTTCTCAACCTTGAAATCAGCAAAGAGATTGTCAGCATCGGAGATGACGGGAGCTACAGCAGCAGCGGGGATGACAGTGCCGTCGTCATACTGATGCTCCTTGAATACAATGTTGCTCACCTCGATATCGCAGTCACCATAGCCGCCGAAATCGAAAGCAATCTTAAGAGTACCGTCAAATCCTTCGACGTCGGAGAACCATACGATTGAGCCGTTGGGTTCAACATCAACGCGGTCGGCTACAAAGAATGTGTCATCGTCGCCTACTTTCTGAACCTTTACAGTCACGGCGCCGGCTTTGGGTACGTCGACATTGCAGGAGAAGTCGTAAGTGATGCCGGAATGAACCTCGATATTAGTCTCTACATGTACCTGACCCTGCCATTGAGAGTTACCGGTAGTTGCCGGCGTATGGAACTGTATACCCTTGTTTGCAGTCAGAGTGACGTCAGGCTGATTGGGAAGTTCGCCCCAGTTGTCATCGGCAAACCAAGTTGAAGCTACCCATACGTTGGCGTCCTTCCAGAGGTTATGTTCAAAGTCGTATTTGAAGCCTGTGGTCGTCACGTCATTTACGGCATCGGCCTTCGGAGCGATGATATACTGCCAAGAGATTCCATCAAGATCCTGAGCAAGTACAATCTCGTTCTTGCTGAACGACAAGATACGATACTTCGGTGCTGCAAATCCGGCCTCAGAGGGTACGTAGGGGAAGGGTGTGTTTGCGGGGAGAGTAAGATAGAGGTTTGCCCCCTCCGGTTCAAGAGTGAAGGTCGTATTGACAACTTCGGCCGGTACTCTGAAGTCGGCACCGTCGTTAGGATTGTTCACCTGATATCCCGGGAGCGACTGTACTCCGGTGTTTACGTAGAATGTTCCGGCAGTTCCGGGGTCGAAAGTATAATTTCCTGAAGTCTCCTTGCCATCATCGGTGAAAGTCAGCACATTGGCGTAGACGCCCTCAGCTTCCTTATCGCCGGGCTGTCCATTCCACCAGCCTGTCGGATCCTCGAATGGTCCGCAACCCATATTGCCTGCTTTAGTGCCGTCGACGGCCCACTCTTTTGAGGAGCCGTTGGTCAGCGCACGCATATAGGGGGAGAAGTCAAAGATAGTGCGATCGATTGTAATTGTGCCGTTGACAGAACCCTCGGATACACCATTTCCATTACCGACCTTCATCTCTACGGGATATTCACCTGCGGTAGTGATAAGGCTGCGATAAGTCAGAGCAGTAGAGGGACGCTCGCTATTGTTGACATACCAGATGGGATAGACTCCCACGGCATGATTGCCATTTTTGTCGAGAATGTTTAGTTCGACATTGTTTAATTCGTCGACACTGATTCCTATCTGATAGTCGGAAGCCTGAGGCAGCCCGGCCTGAGAAGGATTAAAAATGTCTTCCTGGGCACACGAACCCATAGCGAACACCATGGTTGCCAGAGCTCCGAAGCCTATGAATTTATTTATGGTTTTCATTTGTAATTACTGAGTTAGTTGAAGTACTGGGTGTTCTGCTTAAGATTGCCCTGACATTTATCGATTTCGCTCTGCGGGAATGGGATATACTTCTTATTATCGGTATAATGCCCCTTACGTCCGTCGGGAATCTCGTTGTCTTCGATGAGGAGAGACGTGGCCAGACCTGTGCGGATAAGATCCCAATAACGCTTGCCCTCGCCGAGGAATTCCCATGCGCGTTCACGGATGATGTTATCCAGAGTAGCGGGCACAGAGGGGAGTCCTGCGCGTGCGCGAACGCGGTCGAGATAAGCCTGAGCATTGGGCGAACCGAGCTCTGCTGCATAGAGCAGACATTCTGAGAAGCGATACAGACGCAGATTGTTGTTATAGTTCAGAAGAGCGTCAGCCTGCTGCGCAGAGTTGCCGCCGGCGCGGCCTGCATACTTCGCGAGGAAGTAGCCCGTGTCCTGATATGCGGGGTTGTAGTTGCCGGCGCCGGGTTGCCAGATAGAGGCGTCGCGACGTGTGTCGGCTGCGTCATAGGAATCGTAGCAAGACTGACGTACTGTGCAGAATCCCCAACCGGTATCGTCATGTATACCATCGATCTTATTGTAGCCACGCGGAAGAATCATACAGGGTACGACAGTTCCACCTGCGGTGCCACCCCACGACCAGTTACGATTTGCCTGATAGTCGGAATAATTGATCTCCCAGATCGATTCCTGACACCATTCGCCGCTTACTTCCCAGATGTCGGCAAAGTTGGGCATCAGATCATACTTGCCTGAGTTGATGATCTCTTCCATGTATTTGAGTGCAGTCGGCTTGCGGGTCTGGTCGTTCTGATACATCACGATTTCAGTATAGAGCATATACACGAAATGCTTAGTGACGCGACCGAGCTCTTCGCCTGAGCACTTCTCGGGGAGATTATCGGCAGCGATTACTTTCTCCAGGTCAGAGATCATGAATTCATATACCTCGTCGGCAGAATACTGCGGAGCCATGAAATCGCCCGAAAGGTTTTCAGTATAGTAGGCGATGTTGCCCCACCAGTGCCAGAGCTGATTGTAGAAGAATACACGGAGAGCAAGCACCTGCGATTCGTAGTTGGCGCGATGGGCGAGTTCTTCGGCTGTTGTCGGCTCCCAGTACTCATTCATGTACTTGATTGCGTCGTTGCAGCGTTTCACACCGGAATAGGCATTGCTGTAATTATCGATCATCACCTGATCAGCAGTAGTGGCGAAGTTCCAGATAGCCTTCCACTGGCTCATGTCGCCTACATCGCCACCACCGGGGAAGCATTGATCGGCAAGCACCTCCGGATAGATGTTAAGGCCGGTATAGTTGTTGGCATAGTCAAACCAGTGCAAGGGGTCATAGGCTGCTACGACTGCCTGCTTGATATTGGCTTCGGTCTTGTAGTATTCCTCTACAGGATCCTGAGTATTATTGTTTATATCCAACCAGTCGCTCGAGCAGGATGCGCTCGTCAGGCCGAAGCTTGCAATGGCTGTATATAGAATTACTTTATTTAGTTTCATGTCGTTATTCGTTGTTAGAAAAGGTTAGAATGCTACATTTAATCCGACTGTAAATGTGCGTGCCTCCGGATAGTTACCATAGTCGATACCGATGTTGACACCGTCGCCGACCTCAGGAGTAAAGCCATGATATTTGGTAGCAGTGAAGAGGTTTTCGCCCATTACGAATACGCGGATATTGCTAAGACCGGTCTTTCTCAGGATATTGTCGGGGAGAGTATAAGAGAGAGTCAGATTAGCCATGCGGAGGTAGGCGCCGTTGTGGATATAGATATCGGAGCTCTGCCAGTTGCGGGAGTCGCCGAGGCGGTAGATAGGAATTCTGTTGGAAGTGCCTTCACCGGTCCAGCGGTTGAGCATCCATGCAGGGAGATTCTTCGCGGGAGTATCGCTACGGAGCGAAGCATCATAGATCTGGTTGCCCCAAACGCCCTGGAAGTAAGCTGAGAGCTGGATGCCCTTCCATCCGAAACCTACGTTGAAACCGTAAGTCCAATCCGGCAGACCTTTACCAATCTTTGTACGGTCGTTGTCATTGATTGTGCCGTCGCCATTGGTGTCGACGAAGATGACATCACCGGGCTGAGCATACCAGGAAACCATGCCGGGAGTGAGGCCATACTTTTCATTGTAAGCATCGGCTTCAGCCTGATTCTGGAATATGCCTGCGGTCTTATAGCCATAGAAGAAGGGGAAGGGTTCGCCATTCATGGAGCGTGCGATGTCGCCTGCAGTGCCGTTGCTGACCTCACTGCGCCAGCCTTCAGAGTTACCGAGGTTGACGAGTTTATTCTTCACGTAAGAGAGATTACCGCTAAGATTGACCTCAAACTCACCGAAGTTGCGGGCCCAGCGAAGTTCCATTTCCACGCCGGTATTATCCATTGTGCCGACGTTGCCGATAGGAGCGGTCTCACCTACATAAGTCGGGACCATCATGGTCATGAGCATTCCGGTGGTGCGCTTCTTATACCAGTCGAAAGTGAACTGCAGTGAATTGTTGAGGAATCCGAAGTCAAGACCTACGTCGGTCTGAGTCGATTCCTCCCATTTGAGATCGGGGTTAGCGATGCCTGAAGCTTTCGAACCATAGGTCTGGCTTGAGCCCTCCGGACCGAAGTAGTAGTTGTTGTTGCCGTCGGTGAGCACAGTATAGCGGAAGTCACCGATTGCCTCGTTACCGTTCTTACCCCAGGATACGCGGAGCTTTGTATTGTTCCACCAGATGGGACGGGATTTGAGGAATGCTTCGTTGGTAAGATTCCAACCTACAGAGAAGGATGGGAATGTAGCCCACTTATGATTAGCACCGAAACGTGAAGAACCATCACGACGTACAGTCACCTGTGCCATATAACGGGAATCATAGTCGTAAGATACACGGCCGAAGTAAGAGAGGAGTTTGGGCCAAGCTGAATTCGGACCTGCGTTACCGGTACGATTGCCGCCATCCTCCTCGCCGGGAGCGCCCTGTGCTACAGTGACCCATGGCTTATTGAAGTTGTAAAGCTTGTTGGCAGAAGTATTCATCCACCAGCCGGTGCTCTGTTTTGCTGATTCGCCGAGCACTACGTTGAGATGATGGTCGCCGAAGTTCTTATCGTAGAAGATGATGTTTTCAAGCTGCCATGTCCATCCACGGTTGGATTCAGAATAAGCGCTTGCGTGGATAGCGTCGGTATTGCTCAGGTTGCTGTAGTAGTTAGGTTCGGTGTGGCTGTTGGTTCCCCAGAATGCGAGGTCACCGCCGAAACTGATACGATATTTAATGCCATCCCAGATCTGGAGTTCGCCAATGAAGTTGCTGACGATCTTATGGCTCCAGTTGCTTGCAGCGGGGAACGACCATCCATAGAACGGGTTGGTCAATTCCTGATAGCCGCCGCCGAATGCTTCGGGCACAGTGTATAGGTTGCCGTCGGCATCGTAACGTGGAACATAAGAGCTATTGTGAGCATAATAATCCAGCTGATGCTGATATCCTTCCGAACCCGGAGTAAGCGTAGGAGTCAGCATAGGCGACATACCGAGGGCGTTGGTGATAGCACCGCCATAGTAGCCACCACCACCGCCGAATCCCTTGGAGTGGATACGGGCATAAGAGATGTTAGTGGTAAGAGTGAAGCTATTGAGCCAGTTGCGCTTCTTAGAGTCGTCGAAGAGAGTATAGATGTTGTTGGCACGCAATGTCAGACGATCATAGTTTGACTGATCATAATTGCCGCCGATGATACCATCCTGAGTGAAATAACCGAAAGAGAGGAAGTAATTGACCTTCTCACTTGCGCCGGAGATTGATACCTGATGATTCATCGTAGGAGCATTATCGTTGAAGATAGCTGCCTGCCAGTCATATCCGGTGCCGTAGCTGTAAGGATTCTGATAGGGACCGGGCTGACCTGCGTTGAGATATGCTTCATTCTTCATGATAGCATACTGAGTGGCGTTAAGCATCTTGACAGATTTCTGCTTTGACTGCCAGCCGTAAGAGAAGTCATACGTGATTTTCGCACGACCCTGAACACCTGTCTTGGTAGTCACGAGAACAACACCATTGGCTGCACGCGCACCATATACAGCACCCGAAGCAGCATCCTTAAGCACCTCGATACTCTTGATATCTGAAGGGTTAAGATAATCGATACCTCCCTCGATAGGCATTCCATCGACGATGTAGAGAGGGTTGGAATCGTTGATTGTGCCGACACCACGCACACGAATCTGAGCCGAGTTGCCCGGCTGACCATTCGATGTTGTTGCAGTCACACCTGCAGTAACACCCTTAAGTGCGTTCTGTACGTTGGTCGGAAGGGTCTGAGCGAGAGTCTCTTCTCCTACCTGAGAGATTGCCGCAGTCACGACACTCTTCTTCTGTGTGCCATAACCTACGACTACCACATCATCAAGAATCTGAGAATCCTCAATGAGTGTGATGTTGAGGTTAGAAGTCTGGCCGCTGACCTTTACCTCTTTCGGAGTGTAGCCGATATAAGAGAAATAAAGGGTAGAGCCCGGTTTTGCATTAATGGAGAACTGTCCGTCGACATCGGTGGAAGTGCCGGTCGATGTCCCTTTCACCATAACAGTAACGCCGATAAGCGGTTCACCGTCAAGCGATGACGTAACCGTACCGGAGACATTGACATTTTGGGCGTATATTCCCAAATATGTCAATACCATGATGAGAAATAAGGTTAACTTTTTCATCTGGACTTGGGTTAAGTTAGAATTATATGTAAGGTTTTCTTAATTATTGTCTAAACTATAGTGGATTATTTCATGCGTTAGTTCGTGGTGGTGTCATAAGTGGAGAGAAATACTATCGCAAAGGAATAAACGTCGGTGTCAGGTTGGTAGGAGAGTTTGCAATAAGTAGTTTTTATAAGCAGCCACTGCTTATAAAAACTACTTGTTGCAAATTTATTTCTTCTGGAATATTCTTACATAGTCGACTTTCATCGTGACGGGCAGGGCGTTATCATTAACTCCCTTATATCCGCCCCAGTCGCCACCCCATGCAAGGTTAAGAATCGGGTAGAAAGCATAATGGAAAGGCCATGAAGCGTGATCTGTGCCCATCGAAGCACGTGTAGCGCGGAGCTGTACTTTACCGTCGACGTATGTGATGATTTCATCTTCAGTCCATTCCAGAGCATATACATGGAATGAGCCTTCCGCTCCGGGAAGATACATCTCATGTGTCTTCTGTGTGCCTTTGGTATGGTTGTAATTCTCCGTGTGGAGAGATGATGAGACATAGTTGGGATTAGCTCCGACTTCCTCCATAATATCAATCTCACCGCATCTCGGCCACGGGTTAGTATTCCAGTCGACGTTGGAAGGCATCATCCAGAAAGCCGGCCATGTGCCTTTTCCTGAGGGAAGATTTATTCGGGCCTCGAAATATCCGTATGTCCAACCGGTGTTAGGACGTGCGTTGATTCGACCTGAATATACCTTACCGTCGGCTGCTTTGAAGCAATTTATATTAAGCATACCATTCTCTACGACGAGAGTTGATTTGCCGTCGACGGGTTTGGAGGTATATATCTGGAGTTCGTTGTTGACGTATCCGGCCGGCCAGTTCTCTGCTACCCAGTCTCTCCCCAATGTGTTGCCGTTAAACTCATCGCTCCATACGAGAGTATATCCTTCCGGTATGGTGATAGCATCGCTCAGCTGAAGCACCTTAATTTCTGTTGACTTATCACCACATATGAGCGATAGGGTAGTCTCGCGATCGGCAGAGTCATTATTTGCCGCTGCCTTTAATGCAACTGTTGTCTCTCCCTTTCCACCCTTAGCCGGAGTGATCGTAATCCATGAGGCATCAGAATTGATTGTCCAGTCAGCGTTTGCCGTGACGACTATATTGGCCGAAGATTCCGCACCGCTCATCGTAAGATTGTTGAGCGAAGCTACTGCACTTGTGACGTATCCTTGCGTTAGAATGATTGTTTTTGCCGTCCGGCCACCGCTCGTGATTCGGATTTCGGCGATGCGTTCGTCCATAGCCGTATTCGCAGTGACAGAAATCTGCACGTCTACCGGAGTATTTTTCACTCCGCCGGATGGTCTGACAGTCACCCATTCCGCATCGCATGCGATAGACCAGTCTGCTGTAGCTTCCACAGTCAGAGAGTATTTCCCGGCCTCAGGACCTACCGTTAAGGCTTCTTGCGATACGCTCACACTTATGTCTGTAACCGGCGCTGTCGGATCGTCGTTATCGTCGCCACATGACATTGCTGTCAGAGCCACTATGGGGCACAGTAATGCCAAACATAGAATTGAGTTTTTCAGCTTAATCATTATAAATGGTTATTTGTAATGCAAGGTTATTTTTAAATTGTTTTAACAATAATTCTCAAATAGGGTGCAGAATTATTAACGGTTGTAAAATTAGTAAAAAAAAATCCTATGAAAGGCGAAGGTGAATGATAAGGTAAACTGATAAAGAATTATTTGATTGATTAGTAGGATTATATTTGTATGTTAAGGTAAATTGTTAGGATGTGGTGTTTCTCTCTGAAAGAGTGATTTGTCACGTGGATATTGATTTATTGTAAGGTCAGATGATCGTAGTGAGGCATATGAAGGCATGGCGGTCAACTCCCTCCGTCAACATCTATTAGCGAGTAGCAGGAGATCGAAGGGAGTCTGGATAAGGAGCTGCGAAGTAGGTAGGAAACGAAGCCGTCGCGGGATCTTAACGATTGTTGTAGACTGTGCGGATGGATATATTCAATATTCCGGCGATGTCAGCGCTTTTTTCGACTCCGAGGCGGCGCAATGCGAAAATGCGTAAGCGGGTATTTAAGTTGCGCGACTTAAGAAAAGGAGCAGGATCGAATCTTTGATCCTCCGGCACTGTCTGATTGTATTCGGAAATAAAATCAGGATAAAGAGTGAGCATCGTGTGGTCAAGAGCGGCGTAGAAATTCTTATAAGGGTCTTTGATGAGTTCCTGATCATTGAGTTCCGCACCGAGCTCTACCATTTGTTTCATCTTGTATTTTCGCAGCAGCTTTTTGCGGTATTCATCCAGAGCATTAATATGGTCGGAGGCAAGCCGATATGACATTATGACCAGCCCCTCCTTTACTTTAGCATCCTTGCTGAGCTCGGAATTGGCATTCGAAAGAGCGCTATTAGATTTTTCAAGAGCAATATTCGTGGTTTCAAGAGCTGAATTCGATTTCTCTAAAGCTTCATTTGATTCTTCGAGCGCACTGATAGCATTATCACGATCAGCAACAGTCTCTTTTAGTTTGCTGTTGGATTTGCTTAGAGCCAGTCGGGTCCGATGCAGACTCCGGTTTTTGAATACGATGAAGATGACTAATCCAATAAGCACGATACTAAGTGCGACAAGAATCCAAAGGAAGAAGCGTAATTTATCATCACTCTTCTTCAGGGCTTCTCTATATGCATCACGTATGGTCGGGAGTAATGCGCTGACGTTCAGCATACGAGCTCGATTATGATAGGCATTGGCCTGATCCGAACTATAAATCAGATAAGTATACGCCCGATCCAGATCATTATGATGGTAAAGCCATTGGGCAAGTTCGGTAAGTGCTGCAATTTCTCGATTTTCGATTTCAGTATCATAGATTGCAGCCTTCGTAAGATAACGTATCATATTCACGTCGTCGCCGATCAATTTATAATGGCGCGATAGCCAATAAGCGTTGATAGCGTTATCTCTGTTGGGCTCAGAAGCTGAATCGACAATCTGCTTGAGACGTTCTACAGCTCTTACGGGAGGAGTATAGATTGACGAATCCTTCTCTACCTGTAGTGCTATCGGTGCCCAGGCAGCGTTATCCGCTCCGTGAGGATCAAGGCGCACCAGAGAATCGCGGAAAGCATTGGATTTCCCGATGTAGGGATCGGAAAGTTTACCATTGGTATTGAAAAGTGCCTGAGTGGAATAGATATATTGTCCAACCTGGAAATATTCAATTTTCATCTCATTCGACAATTCAGCGGTATTGATACTTTCCAATCGGCGCAACGCTTCTTCTCCAAAACCTTGTGTAGTGTAGATGAAAATTTCATCTAATTTACATGATGCAAGAAGATCCGGATTGGAGTCGCTGCTCCTGCCGGCAAGTTCGGTAGCCTTATGAGCATAGTAAAGAGCGGAATCCGAATTATAGACACTATATTCCTTATAAAGCTTCCGGGCTGACTCTAAGCGTCGGTTGAAGTTAGGTGCCCGAAGATAATCAGCCTTCAATTTTTTGATACGCTCCTCTTTACGCTCAATAAGCTTATCGCGATGGGCAATCAGAGAGTCAAGGCGCTGTAGAAGTATGATATTCTCTTCAACAGCGGCATCGCGTTTAGCCGATGCATCAGGCGCTATTAATAGAGAAGATAGAAATATAAAGAAGAAAAGATATATTTTTGAGTTTAAAGGCATGGTCTTAGTGGAATTTCAGAGCGAGTTAACACATAAGTCTGAATTTCGACCATAAAATTATAAAAAATTTTATAAGCAGCAAAGACTTATTATCATTTTTTAAGCAATCATCCGCATTTTTATTCTCAGCGCCTCTTAGCCTCCATCAATGAGGTTGAAATATATTGTGGCCCGGACTCTTCATAATAGTGCTATTCATTATCAATATGAAGGTGAGAAGGCGAATTTTATAGTGGAAAGTCGATAGGAAGCCGGTGTCACTTGGATTTACCAATATTTTAATCCGGATAGTCGATTAATTGCTGATTAATTGATTTTTATAATAGAGCCTCACGATAGCAAATTTACCTTTTCAGGGCACTCTTATGATTCATATGGAGAATATTAGTAATTTCGCATATCAATTATTGAACGAACTTCCAAAAGATACATCATGAAAACTACAAATTTATTTCTACAACTGCTTGGTGTGTCGCTCCTGCTGATAGGAGCGGCCACTACCAAGGCAAACGCTGCTTCTCCTCAGGGATTCCTCCACGTCAAGGGTCATGATATCGTGGATGAAAATGGAGATAAATTTTTTATCAAAGGTACTAATCTCGGCAACTGGCTTAATCCGGAAGGATACATGTTCGGTTTTTCCAAGATCAATTCCCCTCATTTCATCGACGAGGCTTTTTGTCAGCTTGTCGGTCCGGCGGAGACACGCAAGTTCTGGCAGAACTTCAAGGATAACTATATCACTGAAGAGGACTTCAAGTTTATCGCTTCCACAGGAGCCAATACAATTCGAGTGCCTTTCAACTATAAACTCTTCACTTCAGAAGACTATATGGGGTTAAACGATCCTCAGGAAGGTTTCCGCAGAATTGATGACTGTGTGAAGTGGGCGCGACGCAATGGTCTTCGTCTTATCCTCGACATGCATGATTGCCCCGGAGGGCAGACCGGTGACAACATCGACGACAGCTATGGTTATCCATGGCTTATGACAGATCCTGAGGCTCAGGATCAGTTTGTAAAGATCTGGACTGACATCGCTCTGCGTTATGCCGGAGAAGATGCGATTCTCGGCTACGAACTTGCTAATGAACCGATCGCCACTTATTGGGAGGGTGAAGAACGTGAAAAGCTTAATAAAGCTCTTGAACCCTTGTATATCCGCACGGTTGAAGCTATCCGTAAAGTCGATCCGAAACATATCGTGCTGCTCGGCGGACCGCAGTGGAACTCGGAATTCGGTAATTTTACAGACTGGACTTTCGACAACAATATAATGTACACGTGTCATCGATATGGCGGAGATGCATCGGCCGATGCAATACGATCCTATATTGACTTCCGGGATAAGACCGGACTTCCTATGTATATGGGTGAAATCGGTCATAACACAAATGAATGGCAATCAAATTTTGTCGACGTGCTTGTCGACAATAATATCGGATATACCTTCTGGCCTTATAAGAAGATTGCCAATAGTTCGATGACGGGTGTTGACGTTCCCGAAGGATGGAAAGAGGAGCTTGTAGAGTTTGTAGAAGCTCCGCGTGGAAGTTATGGTGAGATAAGAGAGGCTCGCAAACTTTGTTCGCAGGAACGAGGCGTTGAGCTGCTCAATCAATACGTAGAAAATGCCAAAGCCTCCAAGATGCTTAAGCACGACGATTATATCCAATCGATCAAACTCAACAAGTAACCACGGAACAAGAAATTATACAGATCGTTGTAATGACGTAATTTACAGGTAAAGATAGTTATAGGTAAATCAGACGGAAACGCTGAATCCTGCACAAAGGATTCAGCGTTTCTCGATCTTTTTCAGCTTGATAATGCAAAAGCGTGAGATAAAATCTGTTACCAAAATCCCCAAAAAACAGCAGAAGTAAGGACTGTTATTTCAAACTATCCACAGTCAGGATTCGCAGGAAGTTGGAGAGTATGCGTGGGCCATCGGTTGAGATTATGCTTTCCGGGTGGAATTGCAGTCCGAAGATAGGAAGTTCGGTGTGGCGTATTGACATGATATGACCCTCTTCATCATGTGATGTAATGCAGAGTGGGGTAGTCGGAGTGATACTCTCATCATCAATTACCCATGAATGGTATCTTCCTACCATCCCCTGCTTGTCATTTTCATGAGTCTTCTTTAAGAATCCCATTACGGGATCCTTGTCATCGATAATGTTGAGTTGGGAGCAATGTCCGTGGCGAGGTGATTTAAGTTGGCGCAATTTTGCCCCATAATGTTCAGCGATTGCCTGACAACCCAGACATATCCCAAGTATTGGCCGACGTCCGGCTGCATACCGGATAATATCAAGCAACCGTCCGGCCTCGGAAGGAAGTCCGGGACCGGGCGAGAGAATGATACCATCGTAAGAATCTGTATCGCTTACAATAACAGAATCATTTCTTTTGACGTCCCATGCCAGATCAGGAAAAATCCGGCTACATTTTTGAAGCAGTCCTACGATGTTGTATACGAAGGAGTCGTAATTATCAATCAAAAGTATTTTCACAATCACTTTTATTTTTGTGCAAAGTTACATAATTTTGTACAAAAATTATTCCTTGATACCTATGGAATATATAGAATTTGACGAACTGAGAAGTAGAATGAACACCTTTGGCCGCGCCGGATGTTCTTTTCTTTGGGGCGTGGATTATGCATGCGGACGTTGTTTTATTCTGGACTCTCCGTTTTCATCCTCAGAGATATTATGGGAGGTTAGGGGTGTAGGGAACTACCCAAATTATAAATCTCTACGCTCAGATTTTTCAGAGCAGCCCCGCCTGAGAATTGTCAGTCCTGTTAGTTTGGAAGATTATGCTGAAATGTTCAGTGTGATCCGGAAGGGGCTTTTACGTGGTGACTCTTTCCTCGCCAACCTTACTGCTCCTACTGAAATAGAACTCTCAGGCACGCTTCGCAATGTGTTTCATTATTCGAATGCTCCATTTAAACTCCTGATAGAAGATGAATTCGTGTGTTTCTCTCCAGAGCCATTTGTGACGATAGGAGGGGACAGAATTTCTGCGTTTCCTATGAAAGGGACAATTGACGCATCTATTCCTGACGCAGCCCGGATATTGACGGAGGATTATAAAGAGACCTGTGAGCATTTTACAATAGTAGATCTTCTACGCAATGATCTGAATATTGTAGCCGAAGATGTGGAGGTGCCTCGGTTGAGATATCTTGAAAGAATCGCTGCCGATACACGGGATATCCTTCAGACGAGTTCCGAGATATCAGGGCGAATAGCGCCGGCAAAAAGATATGATTTCGGTGACATAATTCTTCCGCTGCTTCCGGCCGGAAGTATAACCGGCGCTCCAAAACCATCTACTATGGATCTTATTGCGCGGGCTGAACGACGGTCGCGTGGATGGTATACAGGAGTTTTCGGCTATTTCGATGGTCGGCTTATGCAGTCAGCCGTAATGATACGTTGCATTCAGCGAAGCGCTGACGGAAAATTATACTTCCACAGTGGGGGAGGAGTGACCGTCAACAGTGATTGCCGGGAAGAATATGAGGAACTCCTGACCAAGATCTATCTTACGAAATGATAACTTACAAACTTAATCCCCCAAAGACTCCCTGACAGTCATCTTGCTTTATGGAATTTATAGAGACGATTCGACTTGAGAACGGAATATTCCACCATCTTGCTCTCCACCAACAGCGGATGGAGCGCACTATTTACGAGGTATTCGGAAGGAGCAACACGGTTCCTGACTTAAAGTCGGCACTTGATAATGTGACACCGATTCCTGATGTCGGTCTATATAAATGTCGGTTGATATATAGTCGAGAAATTAAGAAGGTTGAGTTAGAGGTATATGTTCCGAGAAAGGTCAATAGTCTTAAGATAGTTGAGGGCGGATCTGCCATAGATTATCATCTCAAAAATGCAGATCGGAGCATACTTGTTGATCTCGCTTCGGCTAAAGAAGATAGTGACGAAGTTATTATTCTTCGTGACGGTTTGATTACAGATACTTCCTATACGAATCTTCTCTTCCGAAGCAATAAAGGAAAGCTATATACTCCGTCGAAGCCTCTGTTAAGGGGGGTAATGCTACAAAGTCTGTTGAATATGAGTGAGGCCATAGAGCAAGATTTGACTCTTGCCGATATAAAGCCCGGGAATCCACTCGGGCTGACAGAAGCCATAATGATCAACGCCATGATGCCTTTATCTGTCGCTCCATGTATCCCAATTGACCATATTCATATTTAGCCATTACTCCTCGGAAACGTTAGTGTTTACGAGGGGTAACATTAGCGTTTTCGAGGGTAAAGGTTTAGCGAGGTGTCCGTAGGGCTCTCATTGCATTGAGTACGGCGAGAATCATGACGCCAACGTCTGCAAAGATGGCCAGCCACATGTTGACTATGCCGAAGATACCAAGAATCAGACATATTCCCTTAATGCCGATTGCCATGTAGATATTTTCCCATACTATCCGCAGGCATTTCTTTGAAGAACGGATAGCTAAGGATATCTTATGCGGGTCGTCATCCATCAGCACTACGTCCGCAGCTTCGATTGCTGCATCGCTTCCCATCGCTCCCATGGCAATTCCGATATCAGCCCTTGTAAGCACGGGGGCATCATTGATGCCATCACCGACAAATGCGACCTTTCCTCCCGGCTGCTCATTTGAAATAAGACTTTCTATTCGTTCTACCTTATTCGCCGGCAGCAATTGGCTGTGGACTTCATCGATACCAAGTTGCGACGCAACCTCTCGGGCAACGTCCTGAGTATCTCCCGTCAGCATGACCGTCTTCCCGACGCCAGCTCTCTTAAGTGAGCGTATGGACTCTGCGGATGATGGTTTCACAACGTCGCCCAATACTATATGACCTGCATAGCGACCGTCGATAGCGACGTGTACTATTGTACCCGAAGTGTGACATTCACAAGGTTCTAACTCTAATCTGCGCATTAGCCGCTCATTGCCGGCGGCAATTTCCCTTCCATCTATACGGCAGATAATACCCTCACCGCTTATCTCTTTCATTTCTGACAGTCGCGACCTGTCAATTCTCTTGCCGAAAGCTTTCCTTATTGACAATCCGATGGGGTGAGTGGATGAAGATTCCGCTATGGCGGCATATTCCAGCAACTGAGATTTGAGTGTGTTGAGATCAGAATCAGTAAGTTCCCGATCAGAAGGATCATGCACAGCGTTTACCTCAAACACTCCCTTTGTCAAGGTACCGGTCTTATCAAATACTACAGTCTTTACCTTTGAAAGAGTCTCAAGGATATTGCCTCCCTTCACGAGGATACCCTGTCGGCTTGCCCCTCCGATTCCTGCAAAGAATGACAAAGGAATACTGATTACCAGAGCACACGGACAACTGATTACGAGGAATACGAGAGCTCGATAAATCCATGTCTCAAAAGTAGCGAAGTCTAACGGGGCTCCCTTAAAAATCATAAGGAAGATCGGAGGAAGCAGCGCCAAGGCCAATGCTCCGTAGCACACAACCGGAGTATAGATTCGCGCGAACCGAGAGATAAAATCTTCCGAGTGTGACTTATGTGTCGCAGAATCCTCCACGAGTTCCAGAATCTTTGACACAGTGGATTCTCCGAATTCCTTCGTTGTGCGGATTTTCAGCTGACCGGATTCATTGATACTTCCGCTGATCACTTCATCTCCCGGCCGCACTTCTCTCGGAAGTGATTCCCCTGTCAGTGCCGATGTGTTGAGAGAGGATTCCCCTTCGATTACCACACCGTCAATAGGTATCTTTTCTCCGGGCCTGACGAGGATTGTCTGCCCGATCTCTACATCATCCGGGTCGACCTTTGCGATCTCACCGTCTTCCTCCACGTTGGCATAATCCGGCCGTATATCCATCAGAGCTGCAATATTGCGTCGGCTTTTACCAACGGCATAGCTCTGGAAGAATTCACCTACCTGATAAAACAGCATGACGGCAATTGCCTCCAGATAGTCTCCGCTCTTCTCATATATAGCGAGGGCGAACGCCCCGACTGTAGCGACGGCCATGAGGAAATTTTCGTCAAATACACGGCCGTTGAGGATTCCTCTCCAGGCTTTCTTCAGAATATCGCCCCCGATAATCAGATAGACGATAAGGTAAAGTCCGAGGCGAATCCAGCCGCCCGGATTAATAATTATCAGAGCGATCGTCAGCACGGTTGCAACGATGATTCGTAGGAGTGCCTTGCGCTGTTTCTTATTCATAGTAGTGTGTTTTTATAGTAAATTATTTGTAAGGGAGATATTGCTGTCAGACTCTTGCCAAACTTTCAGTTGCCGAAGCCCTGTTGTCAGGATTAGAGTATCTCAAAGTCCGGTTCGATCTTCTTGGCGGCTTTAAGAACGTCAGCCATTACGCTTTCAGCGTCGGCATCGTCTTCAAATTCAACTTTCATTTTCTGAGTCATGAAGGCTACTGAAGCATCTTTCACACCTTCCACTTTCTTCGTAGCCGCTTCTATGAGGTTAGCGCAATTAGCGCAATCCACTTCAATCTTATAAGTCTTTTTCATATTCGTGACATTTTTAAAGTTTAACATAATTTGCAAGGGTGATCGGAATTATGTTCTCCTTTCAAGCTTTACGGAAGCAAAGTTACAAAACAATTCGTGCAAACGGGTTGCAGACTTTTGTAGAGATGAAAAAAGCGGGTGTGCGTCGGCAGACAATGCGACGCACACCCGTTAGTTCTGTATGTAGGAAATATATGTTAGTCCGGAATCTTTTCCGAGTCTTTCCAGGTCATGGGAGATGTGATATTGACCGGGATACGAGCCTTGATATCATCGGAAGATGTGCCTATGAGGAGTTCGAACTTTCCGGGTTCTACTGTCCAAAGTCCGGTCTTGTCATTGTAGAAAGCAAAGGATGATGGATCGAAGGTCAGGGTGACATCCGCCGTTTCGCCGGGAGCGACCTCAACCTTATTGAATGCCTTGAGTTCCTTAATCGGACGGCGCACACTGCTCTTCACGTCGCGTACATAACCCTGCACGACCTCTGCCCCGGTACGATCACCGGTATTCTTGACGGGTATGGTCACAGTATATCTTGCAGCTGAAGGATTCTCAACTTTAGGTGTGCCGAGATCGAATGTCGTGTAGCTCAATCCGTGGCCGAAAGCATAGTTTACACGAGAGGGTTTAAGACGATCCGTGTAGCGGTAACCTACATCAAGTCCCTCCTTATATACTACATCTCCGTCTTTACCGGGATACATAGTCTGATCTCCGGAAGCGTGAGCTGCGTAATCGGTAAGCGACTTCGCGAATGTGAAGGGAAGTTTGCCGGAAGGATTGACTTCACCGAATAATACGTCGGCGATTGCATTTCCTGCTTCCGAACCGATATACCATCCCTGCACGATTGCCGGAACCTTATCTTTCCATTCCATCGAGTAGGGATTTCCTGTAAGATTTACTACTATCGTATTAGGATTTGCAGCGGCCAGGGCTTCAATTACTGCACCTTGATTATAGGGTAGTGCAAAATCTTCACGGTCGGTGCCTTCGGCATCCTGATGATCAGCCTTGTTAAGACCTCCTACGAAGATTACCATATCGGCCTCTTTCGCTTTGCTGACCGCATCCGCGATGAGCTGATCGGCCGAACGGCTGTCGTTAAGATCCTGACCGGTGGTCACACCATTGTATTCGCCACCGACATCGCCGACGTAGCCACGTTCATATTCGAGTTCGATCCCCTTTTCAGAGGCAGCTCGCCTGAGACCGTCGAGCGGAAGTGTCTCGCGCTGCACCTTCAGTGATGAAGAGCCACCCCCCACAGTCATCATCTTGATAGCGTTTTCGCCTACTACGAGAATTTTTTTCGTTGAGGGTTTCACGGGTAAGAGATTTCCTTCATTCTTAAGAAGTACGATCCCCTCACCTCCGATCTTACGAGCTGCTGCATAATGCTCATCACTATTGAGAGAGCCGTAGGGTCGATTGCGATCCATTTCAGTGCGCATGATCAGTCGAAGCACGCGGGCAGCCTTATCATCAAGGTCCGACATGGGCAATTCACCCTTCTCAATTTTCTCGGCATAGGGTTTTGCAAGGAAATAATTGTCATAGGCATTGCTGGCACCCCAGTTCAGACCATTGGTCCAGGAACCGAACTCCATATCCAGACCGTTAGTCGCTACCTTGTCGGTATTATGAACTGCGCCCCAGTCGCTGATAGCGACCCCATCGAAGCCCCAGTCGCCTTTCAGGATATCAAGGAGCAGCACGCTGTTTTCGCAGGCATGGTCACCGTTGTATTTATTATAGCCCGGCATAATCGACCATGCTCCGCCTTCTGTGACAGCGGCTTTAAAGCCGGGAAGATAGATTTCATGAAGCGTGCGGTCGTCGACGAGTACATTTGCGTGATCGCGATCGACCTCCTGATTATTAAGAGCATAATGCTTAACGCAGGCGGCTACGCCATTTTTCTGCACTTCTGTGATATAGGGCACTACCATCCGTGATGCCAGCCAAGGATCCTCACCCATATATTCAAAGTTGCGTCCGTTGAGGGGAGTACGGTTGATATTTACGCCCGGACCTAAAAGCACATTCTTGTTGCGGTAGCGCGCCTCCTCACCAATCGACTTTCCATAGAGAGCCGACATCTCGGGATTCCAGGTGGCTGCAAGGCAGGTGAGAGCCGGGAAGGCTACGCAGGAGTCATTCGTTGCGCCGGCCTGTTCCCATTCATCCCAAAGCACATCGGGACGTATGCCGTGAGGACCATCAGTACACCATATTCCGGGAATACCGAGACGCTGTACACCCGGCGAGCTGAACTTACTCTGGGCATGGATAATCGCAATTTTCTCAGCTGTTGTCATACGCGATAGAGCATCCTGCACTCTCAAATCGAGGGGTTGGGTCTCATCGAGATAGACCGGGGTAGCAGCCCATACGGCTGCTACTGAGGCCGCCATGGCCATTCCTATAAAAATCTTTTTCATGTAAGGTAACATCGGAGAGAGAGTTTGTAGAAAATTTATTTGATTACAAATGTAGAGAAAAAATTCGATATTTTTACCTATATTTGCAAAGAAATTTTAAATAAAGGTATCTATGTACCTTTATTTAATAGGAATATTACCATAAAACCCAAAAAATAAGTACAATCCATGATTAAGATAGCAATGGTGACGGGTGCCACGAGTGGCATCGGAGAGGCTTGTATGAGAGCCTTTCTCATGAACAATTACAGAGTGATAGCTACCGGTCGCAATGGCCGTCGGCTTCAGGAGTTTCGCGAAGAATTCAAAGAAGATATATATACCCTCGAGTTTGACGTGCGTGATCGCAAAGCTGCTGAGACGGCTGTAGCCTCTTTACCGGAAGAATGGCGCAATATTGATGTGCTCGTGAACAATGCCGGGCTTGCTCTCGGGCTCGAACCCGAATATGAAGGCGACTATCAGGATTGGGACACGATGATTGACACCAATATCAAAGGACTTCTGACGATGACCCGCTTGATTGTACCCGATATGGTGAAGCGCAATCATGGTCATGTGATTAATATCGGTTCGGTTGCAGGAGACGCAGCTTACGCCAACGGTAACGTATATTGTGCTACCAAAGCAGCCGTAAAAGCATTGACCGACGGCCTGCGTATCGACGTGGCTCATTCAGCAGTCAGAGTGACTCTGCTTAAGCCCGGCCTTGTAGAGACCAACTTCAGCAATGTCCGTTTCCACGGCGATGACGAGCGCGCTGACAACGTATATAAGGGAATCACTCCGCTGACAGGCGACGATATAGCCGCCGCTGCTGTTTATGCTGCCGAAGCCCCGGAGCATGTCCAGATTGCGGAGATGCTGATTCTTGCCACTCATCAGGCCAACGGCAGCATAATCGTAAGAAATTCCTGAAACTTTCTTTGCCATGTCCGCGTTAATAGTTCAGATTAAATCATAATGAATCTGAATAAATAAAAAGTAAGATCCAATGAACTCTCAGATTTCTGAAAAATCCTTTTGGACACGTGACCGGATAGTCTGGACGATAATCGGAGTGTGCGTGGCAATAGGTGTTTTTTGGTTGCTCGGCCGTCTGTCAGGAGTCCTGTTGCCGTTTTTTGCGGCTTGCCTCATAGCATATCTTCTCAATCCTGTGGTAGAATTTTTCCAGAATAAAGTGAAGATTCGCAATCGATTGCTCGCAGTGATTGTGACATTATTGCTCGTTACGGGAGTCCTGTTTGGCATTGGATGGTTGTGTGCTCCTATGATAGCCGACGAAATCGATACGCTTTCAGGAATGCTTGATCGATATTCTCATCATCTGACTACGCTCCATTTCCTGCCGGCCGAAATCACTGAATATATCAACAATATCGACCTTCAGGAGATTCGGAAGGTGCTGAATGTGGAATATATCACAAAAATGTTTGCCAAAGGGACGGATCTGGTCAGCCGATCGGTAGAGCAGCTTTTTCATCTTCTCGAATGGGCGCTGATGTTTATATACATCATCTTCGTACTTATCGATTATGACCAGATGGTGCGCGGATTTAAAAAGATATTTCCGACCTCTGTCCGTCCGAAGGCTATGGAAATTGTCGGTGATGTTGAAAAGGCTATGAACAGTTACTTCCGTGGGCAAGGGCTCGTAGCCCTATGTGCTTGCGTGATGTATTGCATAGGTTTCTGGCTCGTAGGTCTTCCACTTTCCCTTGTAATGGGTCTGCTGGTCGGCATCCTATATATGATTCCCTATTTTCAGTATGTCACTCTTATCCCTGTGGCGCTGATATGTTTTATTACGTCGCTTGGCGGCCCGGAGACCTTTTGGGCTCTGATGGGGAAATGCCTGCTGGTGTATCTCGTGGTGCAGTCTGTATGCGACTATATAATTACTCCGCATATCATGGGTAAGGAGATGGGGCTGAATCCGGCTGTCATTCTGCTGGCCTTGTCAATCTGGGGTAGTCTGTTGGGAATATTGGGCATGATCATTGCATTGCCCGCTACAACTCTTATTCTCGCATATTACGAAAGATATATATCCGACCGTGGAGTCGCTGCCCCCCAAGCTCCAACTGATAGTCATAAATCAGAATAGTTAAGCTCTCAACTTCTCCATCATAAATAAGAACAGCGAAAAAGATAAAGCCCCGCATCGCGAAAGCGATGCGGGGCTTATGTCAATCCGCAGAGCGGATGATTATGCGTTATGGGGTTGAACGTTGATATATTTACGTCCTTCCTTACCAGTAGTGAATACTACTACACCATCGATAAGGGCGAAGAGAGTGTGGTCCTTACCCATGCCTACGTTAAGGCCGGGGTGATGCTGAGTGCCGCGCTGACGCTTGATGATGTTGCCGGCTTTACAGTTGGATCCACCAAAGATTTTGACGCCGAGGCGTTTGCTTTCTGATTCACGGCCGTTCTTAGAACTACCGACACCTTTTTTATGAGCCATATCTGAGAGTGAATGAATTAAGCGTTAACAATAGATTTGATGAGAACTTTAGTGAAGAACTGGCGATGGCCGTTTTTACGACGATAGCCTTTGCGGCGTTTCTTCTTGAAGACGATCACCTTCTCGCCCTTTACGAGGGGAGTAAGAACTTCACATTCAACTTTTGCACCTTCAACGGCAGGAGCACCGACCTTAACGTCGCCGTCGGCATCAAGAAGAAGCACTTTGTCGAAGCTGACTGCATCGCCTTCCTTAGTTTCTTCGCCGAGATAGTGGACATACAGATATTTGCCTTCTTCAGCTTTGAACTGCTGTCCTTTGATTTCTACGATTGCGTACATCGTGGGTATTTATTTGATTTAAATAGGTTTGACCGTTGGGCGGGCGCAATTTCTCAGCGCCACTTTTTATGCCATGGCGGAATAATCACACAAAATTACTAAAAAAATCCCTATCCTCCAAATATTCAGACTCAAAATTTTGAATCCGGGCTATTTGCAGGTCATAATGTCGAGGACGTATAGGTCAGTGGCACGCATTGCTTCCCGACCGATTGAGGTAAGATTGCGGATTGTCCGATCAACGTCCTCATCAATTATGCCTTCCGACGCGGTGGCAACATGGCCTTCAGTTGCAAGCATTGCCGACATAAGGGCTGTCGATACGCCTGAACTGATCTTCATAGCACACGAAGGTTTTGCTCCGTCGCATAACATTCCCGTAAGGTTGGCCACCATATTCTTCACTGCGTTTGCAACTTCTTCATATTCTCCATCCATCAGATAGACCAGTCCGGAGGCAGCTCCTGTTGAGGCTACGACGCATCCGCAAAGTGCCGACAGAGGTCCAAGACTCTGCTTGATGTAAATGCTCGTCAGATGACTCAGGATCAGCGCACGTATCAATTGCTCTTCAGAGGCTTGGATAGAATCGGCATAGGCCACGATGGGCATCGTAGCGCATATTCCCTGATTGCCGGAGCCGGAGTTGGACATCACCGGAATCGGAGCCCCACCCATACGCGCATCACATGCTGCCGAAGTCCAGGATATGATTTTTGCTGCCGGCGTATCTCCGAAGAAGATCTTGCCGCGTCCGGCCATCGTGGAGCCTAATGAATGACCCCATTTCTCCGACATCCCGACTCTTGAAGCTTCCATATTCAGGTCGCGGGCACGAAGGATAAAACGCAGATCGTCTATTGGCGTCTCCATGGCGAAGTCCCAGACGGTGTGAAGTGTAAGACGGATGTCCTCCTCGTTGTCGCCCGGACACGGCGCCGGTGCATCTCCCGTAGATTGGGGTGTTTCAGCGCATGTCTCGACTTCGTTTTCGGGATTTTCGTTGAAGATTACATTTCGGTTGCGCTCGAGATATGTGAAATTGGTGTGGGTGCGGGAGATAGTGGCCCTGACGCGATCTGTGTCGTGAGTCACTTCAACATCTATGTGAAGCACGCTGGGTGCATCTTCAAAAAGGCGCACGTTGATCTCTTTCTCTTCAATGAAGCGCCTGCCGGCTTCTACTGCCTCCGGAGTTACGTCGCGGAGCACTTCCAGTCCGTATTCCGATTTGCCGATCAGCGCCCCTAAGGCAATGGCAATAGGCAGTCCGATCATTCCCGTTCCCGGGATTCCTACGCCCATTGCGTTCTTAAGCATGTTGGCACTCAGGCGTACGGTGATTGAATCAGGTTGGGCGTCAAGGAGTTCTGTAGCCTTGGCTACGCATAGAGAGACGGCTGCCGGTTCGGTGCAGCCAACAGCGGGTACAACTTCCCGCTGTATTAATTCGATGATCTTTTCAGCAGTGTTCATGGCTTCTGTTAATGATTGTAGGTTAGGAAGTTGCAGGAATCAACTTCAGATGGTGGATTTAAGGTTGTTCATTGAATTCCGGGAAGGGTAGGCGAGAGCGACGCATACGCTCCAGCTTTTTATTGCGCCAGCATTTGCGGCAGCAGGCCACATAGCGGTCGTTGCCACCGATTTCCACCTGCTCTCCCTCCGTGATAATATCACCGTTGGAGTCGATTCGGGCATTCATAATAGTCTTTCGTCCACAAGTGCAGGTGGATTTCACCTCATCGATCGTGTCGGCCATCTCGAAGAGTCGCTGGGAGCCTTCGAAGAGATGACCCTGAAAGTCAGTGCGCAGTCCGTAGCAGATTACATTGATGGAAAGATCGTCAACTATCGCTGCCAACTGATCTACCTGCTCGCGGGTCAGGAACTGGGCTTCGTCTACGAGTATCCAGTTGGGAGCGCTTTGGAAATCGCTGTCGAGCATCAGGCGCAGCTCATTGTAGAGGTCTGTGTCGGAGAAAATCCAGCGACACTCCCGCTCGATACCTATACGCGAGCGGATTACGTTCGCTTTATCGCGCGTGTCGACGATTGGTTTCATGCAAAGATATTTCAGACCGCGTTCTTCAAAGTTATAGGCGGTAGTCAGCAGAAGGGCTGTCTTTGCAGAGCCCATTGTGCCATATCGGAAATAAAGTTTGGCTATTCGATTCATTGTGACATCAAAGTTAACATTAAATATTGAGCCGCGCAATATGATGACCTAAAAATTTAGTCAAATACTTTAAAATTTTTTCATGAAAATATGAAGTCTTTCGTAACAATTTCTGACCCATTGTTGTTATTCAGACATAAGACGCGAAAATCGCGGCACGTCATTCTTTGGGATGGCCGTAAATGACTATCTTTTCGACGTGATGTTAAATTCCAACCACCGAAATTGATTCCCGCTATGGATAACTCAAGAGTATTGATTCTCAATGTGAATCCGGCTGAAGCCACTATGGGATCGCTCCATCCCGAGGCTGCCATCAATCGTATGCGTCGCAAGATGGATCTTGAAGGCGCTTCGCTTGCCCGCAAGAAATCGGGTGGGATGTTGCGTGCTTTTTTCGGTTCTACCTCTTTGAGTCCGGCAAGAAGCGGAATGTTGCTTACACTGCGCGTGCTTTTCGGTGCATTTATGGTCTATTTCGGATATATGTCGCTTGAAGGATCGGTTATTCTTGCCGTTGCTTCCGGATTGTTCGGTCTGCTCCTCGTGGCGGGTTTCCTGACGCGTTTTTCGATGATAGCTTGTGCATTGACATTCGGGATACTCTCCGGTATGGCTTTTGAAGCCGGGCAGATGCCCGAGACTACTCTTCTGATTGCGGTGATGAGTATCGGAATGGCCTTTATAGGTCCGGGTCGTTATTCAGCCGATGCCCTTCTGCGACGCAGAATCTTCCGCTCCATTCGCCGCTACGAAACCCGCAAACTTATGGAGCGTCGGTTCTCATATCGTGCCTATCAATATTCCCATCTTTTCTGATTATCGCTGACAATGTTTTAATTATCAGGAATCAACGTGGGATAAATAATTTTATTGGAATAATACTGACCTCAAACGGCTGCCCGCCATTGCGTGGCGGCCGGCTTTTTGTATAATAGTATGTGGATTGAGTGTCGAAACTTTTAATAGATGTCTGGCGGGTCTCGCCAGGTGGGATAGCTATTGTGATTTTCTCGTCGCGAGAGTGAAGCATCCTACCCTGCAGATCCCGATAAGTCAGACGTACTTCAATTGCTGAGACGTGTTGTGGCGAATCGTTGGTGATAAGAAATGTCTCCCGGTTGCTATTATAGGGTTTGTCATATCCGCTAAATGATATTCCCGGTGCCCAATGAAAGAATTGAATTGAATCAGCTTCCAGGGGCTCGGGGTTATATCCGGAATAATCTCCTTTGCCTTTATTCCCTTTTGCCGAAGTTGCAGTCGGCGACTTCATCTTCAGAGTAATCTTCTTTGCGATGATATACGTTGAGGTTATCCATACGACTGTCAGTCCGCACCCGACTGTTATAGCGGAGTATAGAATAGCTTTCAGAAGAATACGATTTAAAACTTTCATACTGATATGCTAATTCGGGCAAGTCCTATTTTAGTTTAACCTTAAGGAGATAATAGTTATAGCCATGCGGGAATCTCTGTGAGTCCCGATACTGTAGGGTAGACGCGTCGCAAGCCGGTAGGTAGATTTTGCTCTGGATTATTGAGTTTAATTCCTACGCGGAGTCGCAGCAACGATAGAAGATTAGGAAGCACTATTGACGGAGAAATTGAGAATTTGAGACTTCCCCCCTCTATCTTAAGAATGCCATCCTTATCATTCAATGTGGCGGCTCCTTTTACGGGAAGATCAACGCTATTCTTTTTCCAATGTGACATAAGCCTCAGATGGAAAGAATTTCTATCGAGTGATTCCTCCAGATAGCCGATGCGCAATCCCGGCTGCAGTCTGCAATCGACAGCATCTACCACGTAAATCCCGTATTGTCCGGGGTACTGCTTATCTGCAAGAATCATCAAAGTGACCTCATCCGGCTCAAATTCCCACAATCCTTCCGGACCCCTCAGCGGAAGGTAAGATAGTACCTCAGCAGCTGATTCCCGATCGAGATCGGCCGGGAATTTGTAACCTGTTTCTCGGATGGTAGCGCAATGCGATGGTTGTGTATCTGTCTTTAATGACTTGGGAAAGGCATTTATCGCTATTACGCTTATAGCCATCACTCCGGCAATTCTTAAAGAGCTGCTCCGAATTCCCTTTGATCTTGGCATCATGGTTTGGTAGAGAACGTGTAACTCAAGCCGAAACTAAGAATCTCCTTAAACTGCCAATAGCGCCATTTCGAAACGTTGCGGTCAGCCGAAGAGTCGAAGCGGGGATAGACATAGAGTTGTGTTGAGAGAAACCGGTTGATTGTGAAGTTGAACGTATTCTCCCAGTCAGCCTGGAAATATGAATAGTTGGAGAATAGAAAGACGCGCGACTTCCATGAGATATTATCCGTGATGTTCCACATCAGGTTCAACTCCGCATTCGAACCGAATTCAGAGCGGGTCTTTCGCTCCGGCAGGATATTGAATTGAGCATGGTCGATCTTCATCGACGGGCATGCTTTTAGATTATAGGAGATCGGTGCGATGGAGACTGATAGTGACAGACGATTCTTCAGAGCCTTTGTATTGTAAGTCAAACCCAGACCGGCATTAAATTCTGCGGGGGAAAGGAATTTGGCTTTCAGATTGTCGGAATCGTCAGCATAGGCTGTAAAGAACTGGGTCTTGAAGAGCAGGTTGAGAGAGTAGAACCATTTGTCGCGGGCCTTGACACCGGTCTTAAGTGTGTATTGAAACTGATCCTGCGAGATAGAATAATCGTGGACCGATCCTTTCGGATTGGAATTGACTGCTAATTTATAGCTCAGATCAGATACGAAAAGCAAGTTGGGATGATACACTGTATTGAGCGTCACATTCCAGTTGAAATTGAAGAGCACTGCCAGATAGTTATTTCCTCCCTGATACCAGTTGCGGCTAATATAGGCCTGAGATAGTTGCAGACCTCCTCCTACGGTATGTAGCCAATTGATATGGCGGACATTCGCATCCGGAATTACGGCTGCCGAAGTGTCGATTGATGGCAAATCAAGACGCTTCAGGAAGCCCGCGAATGAATTGTCTTCCTCGGGCAAACGCGGTGGAACGGGGAGATCCCAGTAAACATACTGAATGTTTTTGGGATTGGTAGCCATAAGCCGATAGATCATATCCTGACGAAGACGCTCGGCTGTCATTGCGACACTTAACCAATGGGGGATAGCCTGCAAGGTCGGCATTGCATCCGGTTCGCCATCATCGTCAAGATACGCTTGGGTGGCCGTCTCGTATGTCTGTAGAGTTTCTGACGGCACTACCTGAGTCGGAGGAGTGTCAAATTCTATATAGGGCCGCGTTAGAGAGTCTCCCATCAACGCTTCCTGACGCTGTTGCTTAAGATAATCGGATATATAAAGCACTTCATCCCCCTCCTCCAAATCAGCCGAATCTACGGGTGCATCATAAAGAATACCCGCATACCGATCGCGATCATAAGCATTCTTCTTCGGATTCATCCGGAATCGATAGGGTGGAATCGTGAAAGAAGGGATATAGAGAGAACGATAGCCGGAGAATACCCGAGGTTCTTCAATTCGGGGAGGGAATGCCTTATAGTACTCTACGATTAGTGAATCGGTAGGTAGTTCCGCCATCTCTTTAGGGATATCAGAGAAGGTAAAGCTGAAGGGTGTGCAGCCGCAGGTGCAATGCTCAGCTCCGGCTAAGCAGTTACATCCACACCCACACGTGTTATATTCTTTGGCTTGCGCGGCTAAAAAGGCTAAGGGGAGGAGGAAGGATATGACGGTCCGTTTCATTTCTTTGATGGAGAAGGAGGAAGCAGAGTTGTGTAATCCTGAGAATTTATGAGTCGGTAGGCTTCGTTGAAGATCGGGTCAAAGCGGTTGTAGACCTTATGATAGGTGGCTTGTTCAAAAAGGTCGCGTCCGATCAGACCTTTAATCGACATCCGGAAAAGGGGCAATGAACGGTCGTATTGTTCCTGATTGAATTCGATCCCTTCGTCGTCAGCAAGTTTCCGTAGAGAAGCAAGCATCTCATCGGTGACTTCAAATTTGTCAACAAACTGGTCATCGTTGCGATATTTCTTCTTTAGTTCTGAGCGATTGGCATCGACATATTTGATTACGAAGCGATTGACGAGCCCTTTTGCTACGACATTGCGATAATATTTAGTGTAGGCGGTTGTGTCAAGACCCACGAAGCGGTCGGGCATAATTCCACCTCCGGCATATACGGTGCGACCCAGACGCAAGGTCTTGTATTGTGTAGAATCCGAGAGATGAATACTATCTTCATGCATCAGTTCGCCGTGATTGAAGCGATCCTCAATATCTCTGCGATAGGCCTCCTCATCACCTTTTTCATAAGGTTTCTGAATGTCGCGCCCTGACGGAGTGTAGTAGTGGGCCACTGTCAGACGTATCATCGATCCGTCAGGAAGAGTCACCGGACGTTGCACAAGGCCTTTGCCGAATGAACGACGCCCTACAATCAGCGCACGATCATGATCCTGAAGTGCGCCGGCGGTAATCTCTGAAGCAGAAGCGCTATACTGGTTCATCATTACGACGACACGCCCGTCGCCGAAGAGGCCCTTTCCGGCTGATGGTTCGGCGTATGCATCATATCGAGGAGAGTTGAGGCCTTCCGTATAGACAGCCAACTGACCCGGGCTAAGAAGCTCGCCGAGGAGTTCGACGGCAGCGTTGAGATACCCCCCGCCATTGTCGGTAAGGTCAAGAATCAGTTGGGTCATACCCTCCTTCTTTAATCGGGTGATAGCTTCCCGCACCTCCTTCGGAGTGTCGGCCGCAAACTTATTCAGACGTATGAACCCCGTCTTAGGATCTACCATATAGGCGGCGTCGACGGAATAGATTGGGATATCCGCACGTGTAATTCTGAAATCGATCGTATCGGGAATCGCTGAATCATAGCGCAACACTTTGACATCCACTTCCGTACCTTTAGGCCCACGCAGGCGCTTCTGGATGTCATTGTTTTTCATCTTCACTCCCGCTATGGCAGTGTCATTGACGGCAATGATACGGTCGCCGGCAAGGATACCGACTCTTTCCGACGGACCTCCCGCTACTGTCTGAATTACGTATAGAGTATCGGTATTCATATTATAGCTGATACCGATTCCTGAGAAATTGCCTTGCAACGGTTCGTTGAGTTCGCGGGTCTCTTCCGGAGAGGAATAGGAGGAGTGGGGATCGAGCTTCTCAAGCATCCCCTTTATGGCATCCTCCACAAGTTTGTTTTCATCCACAGAATCTACATACAACTGGGTTATGGCCCTTTCTGCCATCATCAGTTTCTGATATGGAGACGCTTCCGGACGCTTATTGAAAATATCAAACGGATTCGCGGCACAGACAGCTCCGGCAGCCGAGGCAGCCAGCAGGAAAGCCGGAATTATATTGCGTAATTTCATAATTATCGAAATTTAGTGAGAGAGTTTATATCAAGTGATTATCAGAGATTCAGAGCCGGATTTATATGAAAGGTTTAAATCATTATCGGCAACAGCGGGATATAGTTCGATTAGATTGCCACAGCTTCACAGGCCATAAAACATTCCTCCTCTGTAGGGAGATATTCACCTGTCGGATGGCCGAAATGAGACAGCTCTCTTACCATTGATGAAGAAATAATTTCATATTCCGGACGGGAGGCAATAAGCACAGTATCAATCTTTCCATCTGAGATCCGATAGTTGGTAGCTGCGAGCTGGCGCTCGTACTCGGCATCTATCGAATTACGGAAACCGCGCACAATCACCCCTGCGCCATGACGCCGCGCGGCGTCAACTGTCAGATCTGAATATCGGATCACACTGACGCGTGAACAATTGGCTAAAAGTCCTTTCAGCTGTTGCAGATTGGCAGCCGATTCTTCCGACTGCCCTTTCTTTTCATTATAGCCGATTGCTACTACGACATGCTCGAACATCTGCAATGCTCGGCTCAGAATGTCAAGATGTCCTTTTGTGAAGGGATTGAAACTTCCCGGAAATATCGCTTTCATATTTCGGAATCGTTTTCCACGACAAGATTGTCAATGATAAAATTCTGGCGATCCATCGTGTTCTTGCCCATATAGAACTCAAGTAATTTTCCGACCGACTCGCCACTTTCGAGAGTGACGGGATCAAGGCGCATATTCGGACCGATAAACTCCGCAAACTCCACATCGTTGATCTCACCAAGACCTTTGAATCGTGTGATTTCAGCGTTAGCTCCGAATTTTGCTATTGCAGCCTGCCGCTCCTCATCAGTGTAGCAATAATATGTGTCACGTTCCTCCTCATTCTCCTCCGATGAGGCCTTCTTGCGTCCCTTCTTTCCGCGTCGGGTCACTTTCTTATTGCGGACTCGGAAGAGGGGAGTCTGAAGAATATAGACATGGCCTTTCTTGATAAGATCAGGAAAGAACATAAGGAAGAACGTAATGATCAGAAGGCGGATATGCATTCCGTCGACATCAGCATCCGTAGCAATGATCACCTTATTATAGCGCAATCCTTCGATACCGTCCTCAATATTGAGCGCAGCCTGAAGCAGATTGAACTCATCATTTTTATATACAATCTGCTGGGTCATCCCATAAGAATTGAGCGGTTTACCGCGAAGTGAAAACACTGCCTGAGTCTTGGCATCGCGTACCTTCGTAATTGTGCCTGTAGCCGACAGACCCTCGGTAATAAAAATTGCCGACTCATCCCGACGATCTTCCTTTGCACTCTTGGCAAGCTGATCGGAATAGTGGACACGGCAGTCGCGAAGTTTGCTGTTGTGAAGGCTTACTTTTTTCGCCTTTTCGCGAGCCAGTTTCGTCACTCCGGCCATAGCCTTTCGTTCCTTTTCCGAAGCTGCCACTTTGCGCATCATGGCTTCAGCCGTATCTGTGTGCTTATGCAGATAGTCGTCGAGTTCCTTCTTTATGTAGTCGCCTACGAATTTATTGACTGTGATGGCATCCTCCTTCGGTTCGATTTTTGCCGATCCGAGTTTGGTCTTCGTCTGCGATTCGAACACCGGTTCCTGAATACGCACTGAGACTGCTGCTACAATGCCATTGCGGATATCAGAAAACTCATATCCTTTACCGGAAAATTCCTTGATCGTACGGGTGAGATGTTCGCGGAAAGCGGTCAGATGGGTTCCACCCTGAGTCGTATACTGACCATTGACGAAAGAATAATACTCTTCTCCATATTGGTCGGTATGAGTAATTACAGCTTCTATGTCATCACTCTTAAGATGAATTACCGGATAGAGAGGATCGGCACTCAGACGCTCCTTGAGCAGATCTGCCAACCCGTGGCGCGAGAGATAACGCTTCCCGTTGAAATAGATCTGAAGACCGGTGTTGAGATATGTATAGTTGTTGACCATCGTCTCCACAAAGTCGAGATGGAAACGATAGTTCTTAAAGAGTTCCGGATCAGGATGAAACTTTATAAGAGTTCCGTTCTCTTCCTTAGAGGGGAGCTGATCGGTGTGATTGATAAGTTTGCCGCGTTCGAATGATACGCTGACCGTCTTGCCGTCGCGGAAGGAAGATACTTCACAAAAAGTCGACATTGCATTTACAGCTTTTAGGCCGACGCCATTCAGACCGACAGATTTCTGGAAAGTTTTGCTGTCAAACTTGCCGCCTGTATTGATTTCCGAAGCTACCTCCTTAACCTTTCCCAGCGGTATGCCTCGGCCAAAGTCGCGTACCGTGACAGTCCCTTCCTCATCGATTGTGATATCTATTCGCTTGCCGAATCCGGAATTAAATTCATCGATAGAGTTGTCTACGGCCTCCTTGACGAGGACGTAGATACCATCTTCGGCGTGAGAACCGTCGCCGAGTTTGCCGATATACATGCCCGGACGACGACGAATATGCTCATTCCATTCAAGAGTCTGGATCGAACTTTCATCGTAGTCGGAGGCTTTCCCCTTTGCTACGGGTGTAGCTATGTCGTCTCCGCTGTCGGCTTCTGTTGAAGCATGATCGGAGGGCTTTGCCTGAGAGTCTGACGCATCGGGATATTGAGCTGCCTGCTCATCTCGGGAATTGTCGAAAGAAAAAATATCGTTATCGGCGGCGTTCATAATTGGGTATCAATCGAAATATAAAAATCGGTCAGGTAGTAAGAAACTACGTGTTCATGCAAAGATAATAAAAAAAACGGCCGATTGCAAGCAACCGCCGTTCTTTTATAACGTAAGTATGTAAAAGTTAGGCTATCGGGTATTCCTTATTTTTAAGCGCTGCTTATTGATTATTCAGTTGACGATTCTGCAGGTAGATCGCGAGGGTTCAGGATTCGAGCAGGGCTACCGCCATAGCGGCGATACCCTCTTCGCGTCCTGTGAAGCCGAGGCGCTCAGTTGTGGTAGCTTTTACGGAGACTGCGTCAGCCGGAATCCGTATTACTTCGGCCAGACATTCGCGCATAGAGTCGATATGCGGACGGAACTTGGGCCGCTCTGCCATTATCGTAAGGTCGACATTCCCGATTCTCCATCCCTTCGCGACTATTAGTTCGCATACATGGCGAAGAAGAATCTTCGAATCTATCCCTTTATATCGAGGATCGGAGTCTGGAAATAGTTTGCCGATATCTCCCAGAGCAAGGGCGCCTAAAAGAGCGTCGCAGAGAGCATGAATCGCCACATCGGCGTCGCTATGCCCTAACAATCCGAGTTCATGCGGAATCTTCACTCCGCAGATCCAAAGTTCGCGATCGGCCACAAGCCGATGCACATCAAAACCTTGTCCGATTCGTATCATAACTTATCTTGTAGTATATTAAAAATTATCGGTCGATTTCAACATTCAGTCTTTGTGAGATTTCAGAAATCTGATAAGACGGTCAGTATTTCTCTCTACCCCTTCATATCTGACATGATAATCCGCATCAAACATTAGGGAATCCTCGTGAAGAAACATCTCCGGTCCGGCATCAAATTGTATTCCGTATTCAGACAGGCGTTGTTGAAGAGTTGTCAGAGATTTATGATTAAGGTCATAATTCCCTTTTATGGTTGACGGCCAAAGAATGAATACCCTGTAACCGGCTTCCCTCAACTTTTTTACCTTTGACGAAAAATCAGTCAATGCGTAATCGCTTATCGAAGAATTACTGTCGTCCTGATCAAGTTGGGTCAGTTCCATTGGATACTTGAGGCTATCGGCCTTCCAATGTGCGCATTCATCGCCATACTCATTAAAATTTAATGCCGAGTAATTCCATGCGTCTTCATGGGGTGGCTCTTTGGGCAATTTCCTACGTCCGAATTCCATAGTAGGGAACCCATCAATGATATTGACGGCTTGTTTGAAATTCAGTTCTTTCCATGAATTCTTTTCCGAATATAAAAAAGCCTGAGTCAGAATGTCGCCGGAGCCATTATATTCGAAGAAGAATTGTTCGTATTCCGGGATGATCACCAGAATGTCATCTTTTTTCAGATGGTTAGCCGTCTGAGAAAGCATATAGCGAAGTCCTATCGAGGCATGCAACCCCATATTTTGAACGTTGCATTGCAGACTGTCGGCTATCCTTCCGGAATCGAATCCAAAAGCTGCATTGCTACCCCCGAGAATTATGACGCGAGGTGAAGGAAGCGTGTCGAGTCTCTGTATCTTATTTTGGTATTCGCTCATATACACATGAGTATTCTTGTATTCCCATTGTAACCCGAAATAAATCCATATAGAAATCAGGATGAATACACAGGCGAAAAATACCCCGGTTTTTATCAGAAAAATCTTCATATTAAAATGTCTTTATTTGGGGTAAATGGATTAGAACTGGAAATATATGAAATTACTCTGCACAGTTTTGCAACAATAGCATAGCATCACGATTGTAAAGTAGAGTATCCATCTGCAAACGGAATATTTCAGCAGTCCATGTCCGGCGATGTCAAAGGGATGTTGTCGGTTGCGTTCCACCCATTCTACAATCATTACTATTGCGATCCATATGAATACTGCCGTCGAAGGTCCGCCTCCATAAATTTGGAAATTAGTAAACATCCGATGAATATAATGCCATGCATGGCTGATATTGTCAGCTCTGAAAATCACCCATCCGATACAGACAAGAAGAAACGTCATGCCCATATACACTGATTCCTTCATCGCCGGAAGAAGCGTACCGTCTCCCGGATTATTGAGATACTTCCTGTTTTTTCCTAATAGTATAAGAGGAGTAAAGAGCAGAGCATGATAGGCACCCCATGCCACAAAAGTCCATTCCGCTCCATGCCACAGACCGCTTACGAGAAAAATTACAAAAGTATTGCGCAGGGTCTTATGAGGTTTTACCCTGCTTCCTCCCAATGGAATATAGATATAGTCTCTGAACCATGTAGTTAGCGAAATATGCCATCGCCTCCAGAATTCAGCTATGTCGCGTGAAAAATAAGGATTATTGAAATTCCGCATCAGATTGATGCTGAATAATTTTGCTGTGCCGATTGCTATATCCGAATAGCCTGAGAAGTCACCATAAATCTGGAATGTGAAGCAAAGCGCGCCAATCCAAAGATTGATGCCTCCGAAATCATCAGGATTGTCAAAAGCAATGTTGGCAAACAATGCACAATTATCTGCCAGCACGACCTTCTTGAAGAAACCCCATAGAATCTGTCGGCATCCGTCGACACCGGTCGAATAATCAAAATGGCGCTTTTTTAGAAATTGGGGCAGAAGGTTGGTGGCGCGTTCAATAGGCCCGGCTACCAGTTGAGGAAAGAAAGATATAAAAGCGAAAAACGCCACGACATCTTTCGTAGCCTTGATTTTATCTCGGTAGACGTCGATTGAATAGCTCAGAGCCTGGAAGGTATAGAATGAGATGCCAACGGGTAGAATCAGATTGAGCGTGATTGAATCAAGACTCACTCCTAAAGGCTCAAGTAATTCCTGAAGGTTACCTACGAAGAAATTATAGTATTTATATACACCGAGAATTCCAAGGTTGATAAGAATATTTAACCAAAGAATCGCCTTACGTCTTTTACCTGTAAAAACGGCGATCCCGACTCCACTCAGGTAACTGCAAAAAGTAGTGGCGGATATCAGAATAAGAAATCTGATATCCCACCACCCGTAGAAGATATAACTCGCAACGACAATGAAAGCATTTTGCAATCGGAGGCGTCGGCCAAATGCAAACCAATAGAGCAGAAACACTATCGGAAGAAATAGCAGAAATGCGACCGAGTTAAAGCCCATAAGATATGTTGGGGATTACGCTGTTTTGATCGTGCTGTCGAGTATAAGAAATGTAAGTGACATGAATATTATCTACGGCGTTTGCCCAGAAGGTCGCGAAGTCCGTCCATGTCGAAGGTCAGAGTGAAACGCAATGTCTGGTCAAGCGGTGAACTCTGAGCCGTAGCGAGCATATAAGAGGCATCGAGCTGCACAACATTCAGTGAGAAACCCGCACCGAAAGCAAAGTAGGAACGGCCACCCTTGTTGGCATTCTCGTAGTTGTAGCCGGCGCGCACAAAAAACTGCTGATTGTAGGCGTATTCCGTGCCGAAAGAAAGATTGATTTCCTGCAATTCCTCCTTAAAGCCGCCCGGAGCATCCGAGAATGATTTGAAGATACCTGTGATAGGCGACATCGTCTCCCATTTATCGAGAGCTTCTTCATATTCTCTTTGGCCTTCGGTAGTATCTTCGAAATCTTTCATTCGGGGTTTCGTCGGTACAAGAAGTTTGTTCAAGTCAAGACCGAATGCAAGTGAATGATAATCCGCCAGAGGAAACATGAAGTTGGCTCCAAGTCGGAGATTAGTCGGGAGGAAGGCATAGTTGGCTCCATGGTCATAGCTGACTTTCGAACCGATATTGCTAAGGTTGAAACCCCATGAGAACTGACATTCATTACGCCCTACCATCGGATAGGTCACAAAATAACCCGACAGGTCGGCCGAGAATGCAGAGGCTGCTGTATTTGTATCGCCCGAATATGAATCCTCATATGAAAGATCTGAAAGAATATAACGGAGCACGACACCCATAGAGAATTTTTCCGAAAGCTTTCGGGAGTATCCGAGGTCGAAAGCAAATTCATAGGGATTGATCGTCTGGATAGCCGAGTTACCGTCGTAATCGTTCATTGAAACTTCACCGAGGGAGAAATAGCGGAAAGAGGCGGAGAGGGCTTGATTGTCGCCCGATCCAAGTTTCCAATATCCCGCCAGATTTGCAAGGAAGATATCGTTTACGATTTTGCGCAGCCACGGAGTGTAGGAGATGGAGAGTCCGCCCGTAGAGTATGCGAAAGCATATTTCGAGGGATTCCAGAATTGTGAGTTCATATCCGGATCGGTAGCCGCACCGAGATTACCCATCGAAGATCCACGGGCATCAGGAGCGATAGAAAGGGTCGTCACACCGGTATTGACCGGGTTGAAGTCATTATCCTTAATGTCGTTCTCGCCCTGTGCAAACGTAGGTTGTGCACACAGGAAAATCAGTAGAAAAAGGGGTATGAGGCGTTTCATCATTCTGAGTAGGTGTCAAAAAAAGTATTAGGGCCACATCCTTGGGATGATTGCCCTAATACAATAAACTCAAAAATTACGATAATATTGCGTAAGCGCTTAGCTTACTACTTTAAGATTTTTTCAGATTACCGGGACATTAATCAGCGAGGAGTGTCCTTTTCGCTGATGATCGCCTGTCTCTATGAGATAAGCCTTATAAAGGCCGGGGGCAACTCGGTTACCGCCATTGTCGCAGCCATCCCATTCATAGGCTCCGTTCTTGAACGCTCCACGGTGGATGACGATGCCATCAGGATTGAGAATGACGATATCTGCGTTCGCGGGAGCTTCGTTGAGAGTGACGAAGCGAGCCTCACCGTCGACCGCACTCTGCTCAAGTGCGATGGCATAGCGCGACAATGAAGGCAGATAATCGAAAACGATCTCGGCTGTGGCATCATTGCCGGCTGCATCTCTCACAATGACTTTAGCCGTGTGAGTCCCTTCCGGAATATCATTGAGCGAAATGGTCTTTTCATAGGCCATAGCCTCAGGATCGATCACGGGCTTGATAGAGGCACCCTGGCGATACTCCTTACCATCGATTGTCAGGCGGAAAGGCGCACGCAGCGGATCTGCATCGAATGCAAGAGCCAGATTATCACTCACTCGAATAGATAGTGTATTCGCATCAGTGTTGTAATCAAGGCGTTCGACAACGGGAGCCTGCGTATCTCCCTCAAGCAGATTCTTATCTGATGCTCCTGAAGATTTATATTCTGCAAAATCAAGACCTGCAGCCCCCATTCGGGTTGAAGGATCGTAGGCACAAAGATGGAGACGTCCGAAACTTCCGTCAAATTTATCTACGCCCGACGGAACCATTATTTTAAGAGAGAAACGACCATTTTCAACTTTAGCCGCTCCCATGGCCACCTGAGTATCCGCATAAATCAGATTCGGATCTTTATTAGGAAGATCTTCATGCTGCGCGTTGAGCACGAGATGCGGACAGGGAATTACCTTTGCGGGCTCCATCATGCGTACCACGATTTCTCCGTTGAAGTCTGCATCAGCCGACTTGCCGTCAGTAGCTAAGATTGATCCTGAAAGCTCGAGCCACTGTCCTTCCTTTACTATCGGCTCGGAACTATCAAGTTTGATGTCGCGGTTGATAGTCGGAATGATGACTGCCGGGTCGCACACGAGCTGATAGGCAAGTTCATTAGTATAGGTAGAGTGAGTCATGGTTTTTGCGAAAATCTCACCGATCGACACCGGCTTAGCGTAATTAGGCGAATTGACAATTCCGCCGTCGCGTAGAAAATGACCGGTGAATTTCTTAAAGAAGTCGAGGTTCATGCTCGACCATGTCTCGCGTGTGGCGAGCACAGTGCCCAACATTCCGTAGGGAGTGGCGGTAACCATCGATTCACCCATGCCTCTGACACCCTTATCCGGTTCCGAGAGTTCGCAACCGGCAAATCCCCAGATAGGAGTTATTTTGTTGCGGAATTTCAGAACATCCTGAGCATTGAAGAAGTTGCCGTAATGATTGAGACGTGTCGGTCCACCATGACCATAGTAGACAATAAGATTTACGCCTTCATCGAGCATACGATAGAATTTATCGTGGGCTTCTTGGTAGCCATAGGCATCAATGGCAAGCATCGTGTTGATTACGGAGCGATTGCCAAGGTTATCAATGAAGGCCTCGACTTCCGGCACCTGACCTGTATGCAGGTCGGCATCCCCGACTCCACCGATGCTCAGCAGATGATTGAGATAGTAGGCGTGGTCAGTACGCGATGCGTATTCCTCAAGTTTGTTGCAGTAGGTCTCGGCTTCGGCCGGGTATCTGACGGGAAGAATACCGACTCCGACCTGAACCTTATGGTTTTCCAAAGGGGTAGCACCCATATAGTCAATCATCATTCCGTAGAACTGATTGGCGTTGAATCCTCCGCGCTCGATGCTCGTAGTCTCCGACTGATATGCAATGAGACCCTCATAAGGATTTTTATCAACAGCGATGCCACGGAAATCAGCGTAGAGAGGTCCCATGAGCAAGAGATTCTTGCAACCGTAATCTGACGCGTAAGCCATCTTGACCATAGCTCTGTAAGCCATCGGGTCAGGAACGCCTCCGGAGAATTCGTTGTAACATTCCTCGGTAGTGGCAACTACTACTCGCTGATCAAATTTAGTGCGGTGAATATTTGCCAGACGCTCTGCTGACTCTCTAAGCTGGGGAATACAGATCACTACAAGATCTGCTCCATTGAGGAGTTGGTTGTGAAGATTCTGATTTTTTATCTGACCGCAATTTGTCTCAACTGTCTTAACCTGCATCTGGGGCATAGTAGGATCAAAAACTACGATATCAGGCGTGAGGTTATCATAGTTCTTTACCTTTACCAGACCATCCGGACCGTCATAGATAAGCTCGATCTGTTTCGGCGTGTCCGGATCAGATACGTCGAATACCTTTCTGTTCAGACCATTGCTGAGTCGGATCTGGCGGGCATTCGGGCGTGTGATGCGTGGGAATAGAATGCGATCCTGAGCCATGCGACTTCCGTCAGGAGCGATGAGCGTAGGGACTTCGCGGTTGTAAGAGATGACCCAGTAGTCAATGTTGGCCACCTTTAGTTCTTCTCCGCCAGCCTGCGCAAAATCAATCTCAGTATAGAGGGTCGGATTATCGGAAGGAATTGTAAAAATACACAGACTCGGGATATGCGGAGTGAAGTCGGATGATTTTACCGACTGATCATGAGTGATTGCTATATCTTCTCCCTCTTCAAAACCATATCTGACGTTAAGACCATTGATCTTATCAGTGTAGGCCACACATTCGATCGCTCCGCGTTTGTCGGGGATTGCACCCGGCAGCTGCACTTTGAATCTAAGACGTGGCTCGGAAGGTGTCATTTTTTCTCCGTAGAAAAGCTGACCCGTATTGAAAAGATTGTGATATATATCTTCCTCATGGTATACGAAGCCAACACCCGAAGTCATTTCCGGCTGTACGGCAACATCCGACGAACTCAGAGTCTCCATAATCAGAGGGGGCTGGCTGTCGCTCAGAAAATAAAAGGCATCGTTGGAATAGATATTCTTGGAGGTGCGTTGCACGGCTGCACCTCCATCATAGGCCACAGAATTGATCTGATAGCGCAGGTCTTCAGTGCCCTGGCCGAAGAAGTAGATTTTTTCTGCATCCTGCATTATGGGTACCGGTGCTATGTCATCGATATATATAGGAATCTGGGTCGCGCCCTGAAAGTTTCGGTCGATTAATTGGCCTCCACGACCATAGAGTCCTACTTTCTCAGGATTCTCGAAGCCCATATTGCGCAGAGCCTCGTATGAAATTTCATAGACACCGGTCTTATCGATGGCTATTTTTACCCAATTGCCCGTTGCGAGCCGTGAAGACTTGGCGAAGTTAGCCTGAGTGTAGGCTGCCGAAGCTGAAAGGCCGAGCAATGTAAGGATAGAAAAGATGAATAATCGCATATTTTTGAGTTTGAGTGTTTTCGTTATTTAAAACGTGTTGAGAGGAGGGGCCTGTCAGCAAAATTGCTGATTTGAATTGTGATGCTGTCGCCCTCGCTGACCCGGTGAGCTGATAAGGGGAGGGGATAGATCACTATATCGCCCATTTTGAGTGTATTTTTACGCGACATTTCCGCAATCAGCGGATAGAGTAAATCCGGACTGACGATACACTCTTCCGAACCGGTGGCAGCGGATTGAAAGACTGTTCGGAAATCCAATGTCAGTGATGAGTCAGGAAGGATTTCAATCTTCTGCCAATCTCCGATTACGAGTGCATTATCAAAGCAAAGATCGCTCGCTGAGGGGATTTCTCCGCTCTTCAGTTTGGCAAGAACCGAACCGGGCATCATAATCAGGGCGGCCGTCACTTCCGAAATGTATCTGTGGCCGAAGCGCACAGCGATAGTCTTACCTATGCGGCCTATCTTACCGGCAAGAGCCGGAATGACATAGAAACTCTCCTCAAAATCCGGCACAAATAGAGGTCGGTCCGAAAGAAGCCAGCAGGAATCAGGCCATATGAGCATGCCGTTGGCTTCTGATTCGGAGATAGTTGCTATTGATGAGAAAATTTTCATGATGCTGAGTGGTGAGGAGGTTTAGGCTGTTAGGATTCTCCGCAGGACTGAGATACCTGAAGGACTCAGTTCTTGACAGGAGCAGCCGCCAATCGGTTATAGATGAGAGCCAGATGGGCATAGATAGAAGTGTTGGCCAAGGCAATATGGTCGGGAACCTTCACGCGATAGGGAGAGAAATTCCAGATAGCGGTAAATCCGGCTTTAATTGCTGAGTCGGCCACTTCCTGTGCTACTTCTGCGGGTACGGTAAGAATAGCTACCGCCGGCTTCTCCTTTTGCATCAGCATCGGCAACGACGAGGGAGCGAAAATCTCTACTCCTTCCACTACCATCCCTGCTATTGCCGGATCGATGTCGACCGCTCCTACAAGTTGCAGACCATAATTTGCCAATCCTTTATCAAGAATCAGAGCTCTTCCGAGATTTCCCGCCCCGAACACGACGGCCTTATGTTCGGCCTTGAATCCAAGGAAGTCTGAAAGCGACTCTGCCAATGCCTTTACTTCATAGCCGATTCGGGTCTTCCCTTTCAGATTCAGAAATGAAAGGTCTTTTGCAATCCGGGAAGCATCGACATTGAGGGCTTTCGATATTGAGGTAGAACTGACGTGGTCGATTCCCTGAGCGAGAAGGCGCTCCACGTAAGCAAGATACCATGGAAGCCGACGCAGGGTCGGTTCCGGTAGAATCGGTGGCGTTGTCTGACTCATATGTCTCTGTTCGTTCGGAAAAACTATTGGTTTCAAGACGCAAAATTAATAAATTTTTACGAGTTGACAAAAAGTCATCAGGGAGCTGTGACGGCCAATTTGTATGATTTGGTAGCCTGCGGACCTTCAGGCGATATCACTGTAGCGCGATATACATAGATGCCGCGCGGCACTCTCACCCCATTTCCGTCGCAAAGATTCCAACCGATTGACAGACCCGCCGAAAGATCGGTGGATACGTTCGATTCCGAGCTCCAGACGCGACGGCCGTTAAGATCGAATACCTCAATCCTGCAATCGACCTTAGCTTTCGGACGATCAGTCGAGAGTGTGAAGTTCACGTGGTCGCGAGCCGGATTGACATCGGTAGAGAGGGAGTAGATCTCCGGCGCTTTCGCTACTGCCACTTCAAAATCGATTGAAGCTGAGGATGAGTTCTTAGCCGTATCCCAGACAATAAGTTTCAGTGAGTGCTTACCGGGGGCGACATCGGAGAGGGGATAAGTGATCGAACCGCCCGTGAAGTCATCCGTATCAGGGGTATAATAAGAATTTACATCGGTGTAATAGGTCTTATCATCGAGCACGAGGGTAATGGCATGACCGATTCCGGCGTCAGAGATATTGATACCTGATTCGTCAGATACTTTCGCCATCACCACAGGAGAAGAATGTACAATCTGGCCATCTTGAAAGTCCTCACGGTTGAGAGCTAACATTTCAATCTGAGGTCCTTCAAAGTCTTTCTCCGAGCCCGGCGCACGACCATACACATAGAAGTCTGAGAATTGTCCGTTGGCCTCTGTGCGGTCGGGGGTATAGGCATAAAATACGAATTGAGCCGGAGAGTAGTTGTTTTCAATCTCTGAAGGTATGACGGCGGTCGCCTGCCAGCGACCTTTCTCAGCCTTGGCAACGCCTCGATAGAGAAGTGTTTTGCGGTCGTTGTAATAGCTTATCACTCCGTCAGCTCCGTTGCCGAGTGTCTCTACTGTCTTTTCAGCATCATAAAGCTGAATCTCAACGAGACCATTGAAATCAGATGCAAGATTGCCTTCGAGATCTCTGACCTCACCGGCTATCTTCACATTGCTGCGCGCCGTCACAACCGGCAGATCATCCTTCTCAAGCTCCTCTACATCCCGGCCTCCGAGAGAGGTCAGCGCTACGTTGTAGGTGGGCACCTGCATGCGCATTGCCGGATTGCCGATGAGCACATATTTCAATTTATTGATATTATCCGATGACGGATAATTATTCTTGGCCTCGATCATTATTTCACCGATTGTACGCGCACGTCCGTCCGGTCCGGGCTTGAGCATCGACTTACCCATCTGATTGGTAAGATTGCCATTCTGATCAATATATACCGTACGCGCCGGTGTCAGAATTCCGATAATGCCGGCATTGGGATAAGCCCAGAGCACCTCCGCACCGCTTCGGGTATCTGCATCTATACGACCGAATTCACACGTGGCAGCATAAATAAAGGGAAAATTCTCATTGCTGAATGAGGTAATATCGGTCCAGTTGAGCAGATTCTCATGAGTCCAGCTGACAGGATTGGCATGGCCGATGTAGTTGATAAGATTGACGCCGGAATTCCAGAGTTCCATCATCTTCTCCTTTGCCTTCGGATATGTCGGCCCGATACTCGTCTGCTCCTGAGGATATGAATCTAGATAGAGTTTTTCAAAACGGAAATTCTTGCCCGCGGCAGTCTTTTTCAGTTCGGAAATCATCGACTCCGACTGTGTGAGATGGACGCCGTTGTTGAGGTCGTCAGCGATAAACATAAAGCGGTTGCGCCATGCTCCTACCGTAGGATTCTCAACATAATTGATATACTTATCGGTGAGCGACAGCGCCTCGGAGGCCGATTGGAAAGGCATTCGGCCTACAGCTACCTGCATTTTCGCCCTTCCGATGTAGAACGTGCCGGAGACGTCTGCCAACATCCCTATGTAGTCATCAGTGCAGTAAGAGGTCGACTCCTTAGTCTGATATATGTCGCTGTCGATTGTCGTATCCCTGATAAAAGATTCGCGTATCGGGACGAAGGGATAACTTGCATTCTTGGCGGCCTCCATCAGACGCTTCTGGTCAAATGTGGCTTCGCCCATGATAAGGCAGTATTTGATTGTCCCCTCTTCCGAGGAGGTCTCCTCTCCGGATTCGTTGTCAAAAGAATACTTATCGCGGGCCACTCCACGGTCATACCACATCTTAAGCAATCTGCGGAAAGCGGTCACGTCAGGTGTGCCCGATGAGAATTCATTATAGATCTCTTCCGGGGTGAGGACTTCTACCTTCATCTTGTCGTAATTCCGGTGATGATTCGCCATCTTATTTGCCGCCTCACGATATGTGGCAGGGGCAATGATAAGCATATCGGGGATCGGGAGAGAGTGGATGTCCTGATTGGAAACCCTGACATATTCATTCACTTGATAACCGGCTTTATCCGGATGGAAAGCAACATATTCATGAAGCCCGTTGCCCGGAGTCATGAATGTAAGGTCATTCCCTTCTTTAGTCGTAGCGACTATCATCGGATTCCCTTGCTCTGTCACGTCCCATACGATGACCGAGGCATCCCCCCCGGAAATGCTGACCTTTGCCGGTCGACTCTCAGAGACCGTGAAGTAGAGTTGATCATCCGACAGACGAATTTTTCTGCGATACTGCACCTTCAGATAGTCAAGTCGTGCCAGGCGAATGTTACCCCCGCCCTGAAACTGAATTTCCACGCGAAGGCTATTGCCGGAATTTTGAATATTATGTTCTGACTCAATGAAGCGCATAAACTGTTCGTTGTCAGATACGGCGCTGATGCGCGACTCGAACTTATCGGTTGCGCCGGCAGTCAGAGTGACTGTAGATGCTGAAGAAGTGTTGGCTCCGAATCCATATTTGATATAGCAATTCTCTCCTTCGACTGCATCCGTAAGGGTGAAATCGAAAGAGCGACGTGTCGGCGAACGAAAATCTTCACCAAGATAGCGAGAGCCTGTGTTGGAGGGATGATAAAGATCCTGCTCATGGAGCAACGGCTGGATAAATGAGTCAACTACCCTTACGGATGAAGAAGCAGCCACGGCCGGAGCTGATGGAAGTTGCGCCTCAGACGTGTCGGAATCAGTCAGGAAATACCATGATTCCTCGGCGTAGGAATGCATCTTATGATCAAAGCGGCCATTGCTGTTATAGTCCCATCGGATATAGTCGTAGCCGAAGAATCTGACCCCTTTGGAATCGGCTATAGAAGCCACACGGGGCAGGTCATCAGCCTGCGAAGACGTGAGGGTCTCGGGAAGTTCGCGACCTCCCAGACCGAATACGCGCACCTTCGACGGATCGGAAAACCCCATCTTCCGGAGATTGGCTGCCGACACGAATTGTACACCGGTCTTCTCAACTTTTACCTTGACCCACTTGCCTGATGCAAGACGGGATGAAGCGGAATAGTGCGACGCATCGCGCGCCGAAAGGGGAATCGGAGCGTATAATCCGGTCAAGGCCACTATCAATGCAGCTGCAACCGGAATAAGATTACGGCGAAATATGTTGGTAAAGAATTTTTTCACGTTTGATGATGTGAGTGTTGGGAAAGTTGATGTAAGAGTCCGGTACAATCACCAGATGATAAAAATTTCGGATCGTCCGGCTCTTTTTATCCTTTTAATTAACGCTTGGTATTGACTTTTATTTTATTGCAAAGAGCCCCATAATCACCTAAATTAAGTTAAAGAGTGTCATAAGGCCATTGGGCGCCGTCGAGAAATCGCTGCCAGTCGGCTTCCGATCCGCAGAAAGCATTCAGGTCGACATCACCGCGTATCCCCGCGACTCGCCCATGATGATCGTATTGCCAATACGTCCATTCGGCATTGATGGGATCTGAGGAGAATGTACAGATCCATAGGGTCGTGCCGGGTTCTACTTCGCGGATATAGTCGTAATAACCCGCTAAATTGGAATATAGAGTCACTCGGAAGCCTCTGAGATTCAGATATTCTACCATTGATGAAAGGCGCGACGCTATCATGACGGAATCTACACCTGCTGCATTATTCTGCTCTTCTACGTCGATTGCCACTCCCAATTCCAGCTCCCTGTCGGCCACTGCGCCGAGGAGATTCTTGGCCTGAGTGATTCCGTCGCAGTCGAAGCGGAAGAAATGGTAGGCTCCTATCTTGAATCCCGCGTGAGATGCTTTTGAATAATTCAGGCGGAAATTAGGGTCGCGGAATGTGTTGCCTTCCGAAGCTTTTAGAAATATAAACTCATAGCCATCGGCCGCCGCCGCGTCGAGATTCATCATCCCGTTATGAGCCGAGACATCAAGACCCCTTACCGGATAGCGCGCCGGATCTACATAAGGAGGAGTTGTCATAAACTGCCGATAGGCATAGAAAGAAGCTGCGGCCAAAAGCCACGCTACGGCCATAAAACCGAGCGCTACCTTAAAGTCGCGGATCTTACCTTGAATGGCGGAATATGTTGACAATCCTCTCATGCAATACAAAATTAAACCTTTTTCGCGATAAATGCAAGTGTGAGGACATCCTGAACAACTCACTCATTGATAAATCAGCCTCAAATCTTATTAAGGTAGCGAGAAATGAGAATGTATTTGGCAGAGTCGTTAAAAATTGATAAATTTGTAGTCTGAATCTAAAATCCTACGATGGACGACGCGCTTTTCCACATCATAGCGCTGGGCGTGGCAGCCTGGGGAGTCATCAGAGGTTACCGCCGCGGGCTGACCGGTATGGTGACCTCCGTGCTTGGCATGGCTTTCGGAATTGTCTGTTCGCATATATTTGTTGATGCGTCTACGGAAATAATGCTTCAGATGTTGTCCACTCACGCTACTTCACGTGGAGCTGTCTACCTGGCTTCCAATTTAGGATGCGGAGCAGTATTCTTCCTCGTATATTTCCTTTTTCGCTCAGTGACGGGAATTATACGGACAGCTATGGCCGCTGCCGGATCGGGGCTTTTGGATTCCCTATTGGGCACCATGTTCTGTGTAGCCAATTATCTACTCATGCTCTCCATCTGCTATAACGTGTATATCGGCATTCATCCCGACTCAGCGCTTATGCGTTATGGAAAAGCCGACGATGGAAATATCTGTGCAGCGGTTGTATGGCTTGCTCCGGCTGCCCTCGGAAGCGAAAGTTTCTCCCAGTTTGCCCACGAAGAACAGCTCCGCGAAGCAAAAAAGATTTCCCTCAACCGAAGAGTGGATGAAAGTGTTGTACATACGTATGGATTCGGTGAACCCCGAAATGTTTGAAAATAAAGTTAAAAATATATAAAGATGCTAAAGGTCAGTGATCTGCATGCAGAGATCAACGGAAAAGAGATATTGAAAGGATTGAATCTTGAGGTTCGTCCGGGTGAGGTTCATGCTATTATGGGACCTAACGGTTCGGGTAAGTCCACGCTCTCAATGGTGCTTGCCGGAAATCCGGCCTATACCGTGACCGGCGGTAGCGTGGAATTCTACGGTAAGGATCTGCTCGCCATGCCTCCGGAGATCCGCAGTCATGAAGGAGTATTCCTTGGGTTCCAGTATCCGGTGGAGATTCCGGGCGTGTCGATGATGAATTTCATGCGGGCCGCTGTCAATGCCAAACGTAAATATTTCGGTGAGGGTCCGATGAGTGCGGCAGAGTTCCTGAAACTCATGCGTGAAAAGAGATCAATCGTAGAGCTTGACAACAAACTCGCTTCGCGCAGTGTGAATGAAGGTTTCTCCGGCGGTGAGAAGAAGCGTAATGAAATCTTTCAGATGGCTGTCCTTGAGCCGCGGTTGTCAATTCTCGACGAGACTGATTCAGGCTTGGATATCGACGCGCTGCGTATAGTGGCCGAGGGTGTCAACAAACTCAAGACCGCCAACAATGCTACAATCGTCATCACCCATTATCAGCGTCTGCTCGATTATATCAAACCCGATATCGTCCATATCCTCTACAAGGGTCGCATCGTTAAGACAGCCGGTCCGGAACTCGCTCTCGAGCTCGAAGAAAGAGGTTATGATTGGGTGAAACGCGAATTAGGGGAGGAGTAATAGGATGGATAACGCAGTAAAACAATATATCGACCTTTACGAACACAACGCTGATACGATCGATGCAAATTCCGCACCGGTCCTCAATGCGTCGCGTCGGGAGGCTCTGTCTGTCCTCAGGCATAATGACCTCCCCCGAAAGGGTTCAGAGAATTATGAGATTATCGATCTCCCGGAGATTTTAGGGTTCGATTATGGCGTCAACGTCAATCGTATCCCGCTCCCCGTGAATCCTGCAGAGAGTTTTCATTGCGGGATCCCGCGAATTGCAACATCTCTGTTCTTTATCGTCAATGATCGCTTCGCAGAGACTCCGGAGAGCCGCAGGCTTCTTCCGCCAGGAGTCGAGATATGCAGTCTTCGCCAAAAAGCTCTCGACGACCCCGAACTTGTAAAGAAATATTACAATACGCTTGCCAACGGTGAGAACCCTCTGGTGGCCCTCTCATCTCTCCTTGCACAAGACGGACTTTGGATCCGTGTGCCGAAAGGTGTGAAGGTAGAAAATCCTGTCCAGATAATAAATATTCTCGGAGGTGCCGACAATATGCTCACACCGCTCAAAGTGGTGATAGTGATGGAAGAATTTTCGGAAATGCGCATGCTCCTCTGCGATCATACATCGCGGAGCAATTCAAATCAGCAGCTGCTCCAGACGTTTGAAGTATATTGTGCTCCCGGAGCTCATCTTGATCTCTACGGATTGGAGGAAACCTCTGAGACCACCCGTCGCCTTTCCACTCTTTGGCTCCGTCAGGAGGAGGGATCGGCAGTAGTAGTTGACGGAATGACGATCTACAACGGCCTTACACGCAACGAGTATCATTGCAAATTCGCAGGCAACGATGCCGAACTCCGTCTCTACGGCATGGGAATCGCGGATGCCGATCGCCTCATTGACGTCTACTCCAACGTAGAGCATAATTGCGATCGCTGTCTTACCGACGAACTCTTCAAATTCAGTGTTGACGACTGCGCCCGTTGCGGCTTCACCGGATTGGTAAAAGTGGCTCATAACGCTGTAAAGAACGAGGCCTATCAGAGCAATCGCAATCTAATAGGCAGCAATGAGGCCCGCATGTTCTCCAAACCGCAGCTTGAGATATACAATGATGACGTGAAATGTTCCCACGGTTCGGCTACCGGTCAGCTCGATGAATTGCAACTATTTTACATGCGCACCCGAGGCCTTTCCGAGCAAGAAGCCCGGATGTTGCTCAAGCAGGCATTCATGGCCGACGTTATCGATAAGGTAAGAATCCCGGGTCTCAAAGAGCGTCTGACTCATATCGTAGAGCGCCGATTTGCCGGAGAAACCGCAGGATGTCAGGATTGTCAGCTCGATTGTGAGATCCATTAAGAGAATTTACTATGAAAACGCTTGATATAGAAAAAATTCGTAAAGAATTCCCTGCTCTCAATAGGGAAGTGCACGGCAAGCCGCTGATTTATCTTGACAACACGGCTACGTCGCAGACACCGCAGAGGGTCATTGACGCGGTCCGATCAATGTATATCGATCATAAGGCCAATGTACATCGTGGTGTGCATACTCTATCGCAGGAAGCGACGGATCTGCAAGAACAGACCCGCCGCCATGTGGCACGCTATATCAATGCGCATTCGGAGCGTGAGATAATTTTTACACGTGGCGCTACGGAAAGTATCAATCTGGTGGCCTCTTCATTCGGTTCGATGCTCCCCGATGAGGGGGAGATTATTCTGACCGTCATGGAGCATCATGCTGATATCGTCCCTTGGCAGTTGTTGCAGTCGCGCCGTCCGGGTCTTAAAATCCGGGTGGTTGATATCAATGATCGCGGCGAACTCGATCTTGATCAATATCGCTCGCTCTTCAATGAGAAGACTGTGATGGCCGCGTTCACGCATGTCAGCAACGTATTGGGTACGATCAATCCCGTAAAGGAAATGACGGCGTTTGCCCATGAACATGGAGTCCCGGTGCTGATTGACGGAGCGCAGGCGTCGCCCCATCTTCATCTGGATATGCAGGATTTAGGGTGTGACTTCTACGTATTTTCCTCCCATAAAATGTATGGCCCGGCCGGGATAGGAGTGCTCTACGGACGCGAGGAATTGCTGGAAAAAATGCCACCATATCAGGGTGGAGGTGAGATGATTGGCCATGTCTCTTTCTCCGGCACCACCTTTGCCGAGCTCCCTTTTAAATTTGAGGCCGGCACACCCGATTTTGTGGGTATCGCGGCATTCGACGAAGCTTTAACCTTCCTTGAGACTACCGGCCTTGACGCAATCGAAGCCCATGAAGAGCATCTCCTGGATATTGCGACAAAGGGATTACGCGAAGTTGCGCCAAATGTCAGAATCTTTGGTGAGGCCCACCATAAATCAGCCGTCCTATCTTTCCTGATAGGGGAGGAGCATCCCTACGATTTCGGAATGTTGCTCGACGGTCTTGGAATAGCCGTACGCACCGGCCATCACTGTGCCCAGCCTCTGATGGAACGTCTCGGAATTCCGGGCACGATCCGTGCCTCTTTCGCAGTCTACAATACCGAAGATGAAGTCCGTGCCTTCCTCAACGGCGTTGCGCGTGTCGCAGCAATGCTCGGCTAATAGAAGTCAATTAAAAATAAGTATAATTACAACAGAGCCCGTGGATATGGTCCACGGGCTCTGTTGTAATTATACGGATAGGAAAGTGTTATTTCTTACGGGATTTGTCAGCTTCAGGTTCGGGAGCGAATCTGTTCGGAAATTCCCAATGCTGACGTGGGCGTATGAGGGCTATGACTACCAGCACTACTCCCAAAAGGATGAAGGGGATGCTGAGAATCTGTCCCAGGTCCATGCCGTAACGTGCGATCATCTCATATTCGGAAGCCACTTGCACATTCTTCACGTATTCTATGAGGAATCTTGAGCCGAAGACCCAAATGAAGAAAATGCCTGTCAGTAGCCATGGACGTTCCTCAGCGTTACGCTTCCAATACATCCACATCAGCAACCCGAACAACACAAGATAGCAGCCGGCTTCATATAGCTGAGTCGGATGGCATGCCACTGTCTCTCCATTGCGCAGGAATACGAATCCCCAGGGAAGATCGGTCGGACCTCCATAGATTTCCGAGTTCATCAGATTTCCGAATCTGATTAGCGCTCCGACGAGGGCCACCGGCACTACAATCTTATCGAAAGTCCACGAAGGAGCTTTCTTGCTGACAAACCAGGAGAAGAGCAGAATAGCGATGATATTCCCGAGCGTCCCGCCATGGCTTGCAAGACCGCCGTTCCAAACCTTCAGAATTTCTCCCGGATGCTGCGAATAATAGTCCCATTCGTAGAAAAAGACATGTCCGAGGCGCGCACCGACCACCGTGCCGATTACGAGATAGGCCAGAAGGATGCCAAGCCATTTCTCCGGCGCCCCCTCATGCTTGAACATTGCCGCTACAATCTGATAGCCGATGAAGAAGCCCAAAGCGAACATCAGGCCGTACCATCGCACCGTGAAAGGTCCTAAAGAGAATAGAACCGGGTCTGCGTTCCAGAAAACTTCAAGAAGCACTTTCTGTAAATCTTCCGGGGTTACTGTGCGTTGACGATCTCGGCAGTGTCGCGGGCAATCATCATTTCCTCATCTGTCGGGATGACGACAACCTTCACCTTCGAATCCTTACCTGATATCACGATCTCTTCGCCACGGGTCTTATTGGCCTCAGCGTCGAAAGTGACTCCCATATAGGCAAGTTGCTTACAGATTTTCTCGCGTGTGCCGGTCTGATTCTCACCTACACCACCTGTGAATACGATGATGTCTACACCACCCAGCACAGCCGTATATGCACCGATATATTTAAGTATGCGGTATTCATACATGTCAAGGGCAAGAATAGCCTTCTCTTCACCGCGTTCTACGGCTGCTTCAATGTCGCGCATATCGCTTGAAATCTCCGACACGCCTGCTACGCCACTCTGCTTGTTGATGAGTTTCATAAGTCCGTCGGCGTCAAGGTTAAGACGCTGCATGAGATAGACGAGAGCACCCGGATCGACGTCGCCGCAGCGTGTGCCCATCATCAGACCTTCAGTCGGAGTCAGACCCATAGATGTGTCGATGCTGATTCCGTCTTTGATAGCTGTGATGGATGCGCCGTTGCCGATATGGCAGGTGATGATGCGCTGCTTATCGTAGGGCACGCCCAGGAATTCACATGCGCGGGCTGAAACATAGCGGTGGGAAGTTCCGTGGAAACCATAGCGACGCACGCCATACTTCTCATAATCCTCATAAGGGAGGGCATACATGAAAGCTTTGGCAGGCATTGTCTGATGAAAAGCCGTATCGAATACTGCCACCTGCGGAGCGTCGGGAAGAATTTCGCTTACAGCTTCAATACCTGTAATATTAGCGGGATTGTGAAGCGGAGCTACGGGGTAGCACTCCTTAACCTGCTCGATAACTTCCGGAGTGATAAGCACTGATTTGTTGAACTTCTCCATGCCGTGCACTACACGATGGCCTACTGCCTGGATTTCGTCGAAACTCTTGATCACACCCTCTTTAGGGTCGGTAAGCACGTTGAGCACCTGACGCACTGCCTCTTTGGCGTCCGGCATATTCACTACGATAGTCTCCTTCGAACCGTCCGGTCGCTTGAATTTCAGGAATGAGTCGGGCAGACCGATTTTCTCTACGCCACCTTCGGCGAGAACTTCCTTGGAGTCAGACTCGATGAGTTTATATTTCACGCTGCTGCTGCCGCAGTTGAGCACAAGTATCTTCATATTTTTCGTTGAAAAATAAAGTAATAAATAATGAGTTATAAAGTAATGAGCCGTCCCCGTTGGGCGACTTTATACAACTATCCTGTCAGTCAGTTACTCCCCAACCAACAGCTCTCTGATTAGTGGATTATTGCTTCTTTTCTCCGATCGCCTGATTGCAGGTTACGATGATTGTGTTTACGATATCATCTACTGTTGCGCCGCGGGAAAGGTCGTTGACCGGAGCTGCAAGACCCTGAAGGATCGGGCCGACTGCACCGGCTCCTGCAAGACGCTGCACGAGTTTGTAGGCGATGTTGCCGACTTCGAGCGAAGGGAAGATAAGTGTATTGGCATGTCCTGCTACGGGGCTGCCCGGAGCCTTCTTGGCTGCCACTTCAGGCACAATAGCTGCGTCGCTCTGGAGCTCACCATCGATTACGAGACTCGGATCCATCTGCTTGGCGATTTCTACTGCATTGCGCACCTTATCTACACGCTCATGCTGGGCGCTGCCCCATGTGGAGAAACTGAGCATAGCCACCTTCGGGTCAAGACCGGCGATATTCTTGGTGGTCTTTGCTGTCTCAACAGCGATCTGAGCGAGTTCCTCTGTTGTCGGATCGGGCACAACCGCGCAGTCAGCGAAGATAAGCATGTGGTCATCTCCGTAAGGTACATTCTCAGGAAGAAGCATGATAAACGCGCCTGATACAACTGAGATGCCCGGTTTGGTCTTAAGCACCTGGAACGCCGCACGAAGTACGTGGGATGTTGGGCTCAGCGCACCTGCTACCATGCAGTCGGCATCTCCTGCCTTAATCATAAGGCAACCGAGATAGAGCGCATTCTTCACCTGCTCTTCGGCCATCTCCATCGTCACGCCTTTCTTCTTACGCAACTCATGGAAAAGTTCGGCATATTTTTGGGTGTATTCCTTGTCTAAAGGATTGATCACCTCAGCCTCTGCGATATTCTTGAGTCCGAGTTTTTCAGCTTCAGCAAGGATCTCTTCACGATTACCGATGAATACGACTTGCGCGATCTTATCTGCGATTATACGATCGGCAGCCTGAAGCGTACGAGGTTCGGTAGATTCCGGAAGCACGAGGCGTTGCGGCATTGACTGGGCCGTCGCCGTGAGACGTTCAAACAGTGTCATGGTCTTTATATTTAAGTTTCTTTAGAATTTTCTACATCATCTGCCATCATTACAGGCGGCTCGGAAGTCTTGACAACTTCTCTGCAAAGATAATAAATAAGAAGCAAGCAAAGCGCAATTTGTCCGACTTTTTTTGAATAAAAGCGGAAATAGTGTTAAATTTGTAGTGTGATACTGATAAAGCGACTCCACGGGTTCATGCTGAAGACCTTTCTTCCGCTATTCGCGATGACTTTTTTCATCGTGCTCTTCATCGTATTGATGCAGTTCCTGTGGAAATATATAGATGATCTTGTAGGCAAAGGGCTGGGCATGGATGTGCTTGGCGAGCTTTTCTTTTATGCTGCTGTCTCTATGGTGCCTATGGCTTTGCCTCTGGCAATTCTTCTCGCCAGTCTGATGACTTTCGGTAATCTCGGTGAGAAGTTTGAACTGACAGCCATGAAGGCTTCGGGCATCTCTCTTGTAAGAGTGATGGCTCCGCTGATTGTGACGGTCGGAATCATCGCCGTCGGTGCTTTTTTCTTCCAGAATGATGTCCTCCCCAAGGCTCAGGTGAAGATGTGGACCCTTCTTTTTTCTATGCGTCAGAAATCGCCCGAACTCGAGATTCCGGAGGATGTCTTCTATGATCAGATTCCCGGCTTTAATCTCTACGTCAAAGATAAGGATAAGGTGACCGGAATGTTGCGCGGAGTGATGATCTACGACGTCAGCAACGGCGGCGACAACGCTACCATCATCACCTCCGACTCCGCACGCCTTGCCTTTACTCCCGACAATCGCTATCTCTACCTGCATCTCTATCAGGGCGAACAGTTTGAGAATCTCCGCGATCAGAATAATCGGCAGAACGGAATGAACACTCCTTTCCGTCGCGAGACATTCCTCGATAAGCAGGTGTTGATACCCTTCGATGCCAATTTCAACCGATTGGATGAAGACGGCATGAGAAAGCAATACGTCGGTAAGAACATACGGGAGCTTCAGATCGCTATGGATTCTATTTCTCATAGGATTGACTCGATAGGGATTGAGAATATGCCGGCGGTAGTCGAGTCCGAACTTTTAGCCGTTAGGAGTGCCCGGATAGTCTATAAGGCCGGAAATGAATCCGCCGGAGGAGTTCCTCAGCAGGTTGAAATCTCAGGGGGTGCGCATAGAGTCGATATGCCATCCGGAGAAGGTCGGAAATTTCAATTGTCAGGCGACCTCGAGAAGACTCTCTCAAAAGTAAAACCCATAGATATTGATACCCTCATCGGCCGTCTCCCCGATCCTGCGCAGGCAGAAATATACGCAACGGCGCTTAGTCTGCTCGATCGTCGGCGCGACGTGATGACCTTCCGTGCCCAGATGATGGATGACGAGAAAAGAATCCTGCGGCGCAATGATATCGAGCTGATTAAGAAATTCACCCTCTCAGTAGCTTGTATAATCTTCTTCTTCATAGGAGCACCCTTGGGTGCGATTATTCGTAAAGGAGGTTTAGGCACGCCGTTGGTGATTTCGGTATTGCTCTTCGTCGTATATTACATTATCGATAACACGGGTTATAAAATGGCCCGCGACGGCAAGATTGAAGTATGGATCGGTATGTGGCTGTCTACGTTTATATTGGCTCCGTTGGGAGTCTATGTGACGTGGAAGGCTATGAACGATTCTGCCGTATTTGATAAAGACAGATATGTGGCCTTCCTGCGCCGGCTCGTAGGTGCGCGTCAGTCGCGTAGCGTAGCTTCGAAGGAGGTAATTATCAATGATATCACAATTGAAGATTCCGTCGATAAATTACGCGCCTTGTCAGCGTCAGCCACCGCATTGGCTAAGCGCTATTCGCGCCGACCGGGATATAGCGCATATTGGATGAAAGGATTCGACACTTCGGCTATCAAGGCTCTCTCCGATAGGCTCGAATCTACAGTAGAATATCTTACCGACTGTCGCGACCCGCAGATTGTAGGGCTTCTCGGCGACTTCCCGGTGTTGCGCAACGTCTGGGTCTACCGTCCTTCCCGTAAGGCTTGGCTTGGACGTGTAATGACAATCCTTTTCCCTATCGGTCTGCCGATATATCTCGCAGGTCTGCAGGCGCGCCGGGATCTGCTTACCGACTGCCGACTGATTTCAGAGCGTTGTCGACTGATTATCTCTCGTCTGGTTCCGGATTTATCGGAGGCTGTCGAATCTCCCTCTACCACCGAATCATCTGACGATAATGACCCTCTCGGAATATCTGTCGCAGAAGATAATCCTCAGTCCGCTATCTCCTCAGAAACTGAATCTAAATAATTCGCAAAAACATGTACTACGTAAAGAAACGTCTCGAAATATCAGCCGCTCATCGGCTTTCTCTATCTTACGAAAGCAAATGCACTTCTCTCCACGGCCATAATTGGATTATAACAGTAGAATGTCGGTCACGCGAACTCAATAGCGACGGAATGGTGACTGACTTCACTCACGTGAAGCAGCAGATCCATGACCTGCTCGATCATGCCGTGCTTAATGACGTGCTCCCATTCAATCCTACCGCTGAGAATATCGCTCGCTGGGTAGTGGATAATGTCGAAAACGCCTGGCGTTGCGAAGTGCAGGAAAGTGAAGGCAACGTGGCAATCTACGAGCGCGACTGAACTGACCCTCAATCAGCTCTAAATAGTCGCATAAGTGTGATTTGACTCTCAGATTCTATTTCAACTCCTTCAAGTCTCAAGTTCAACCTACGAAGCAATCTTTATTACTTATTACTTTTTAAGCTTCGCAAGTTGCAACTTGCGAAGCTTAAATAAGATAATTATGAAGACGTATCCGATCAACGAAATTTTCTATTCCCTTCAAGGTGAGGGTGCCCACTCCGGACAGGCCGCAACCTTCGTCCGGTTCTCAGGCTGCAATCTGAAATGCCCTTTTTGTGACACTGACCATTTCTCTGCTACTCCAATGACGGTAGATGAGATTGTAGCGGAGGTCAGTCGCAATCGTGCCCCCTTGGTCATACTGACCGGTGGCGAACCATCGCTGTTTGTCGATAGGCATCTCGTAGAAGCACTTCATGCCGCCGGTAAATACCTCGCAATGGAGACCAACGGCACCAATCCCGTCGACGACAATATTGATTGGATCACAATGTCGCCCAAATTTGGAATGGCACCGGGCGGCGACGACCTCCGTCTGCAGCGGGCCAACGAAATAAAGGTTGTCTATATCGGGCAGGATTTAGGGAATTATTTCGACCTTCCCCAATGTGATGAGACTACGAAGATGTATCTGCAGCCATGCTATGTATCCGGTCCCGAAGAACGCCGCCGCAATATAGAGGCCACAATAAATTGTGTTAAAGCCGATCCTCGATGGGTGCTTTCCGCCCAACTCCATCGCTATCTCGGCATCCGATGAAATTCCGGTGCTCTTCATAGGCTTTAACAATTTACTAAATAGGGGATAAGGGGATAAAAAAGGTAGTCAGGATTGTAGTGTAATAAAAAAGTTTGGAAATTGTTGCAAAATATTTGTATTATTAAATTTAATCACTAACTTTGCAGCGGATAAGCGTTTAGATATTATTTCAATCGTTAGTCTCTATTCCAAACTATCAACCAACAAATCCAACTACAAACTATGTTTAACAACTTTACTTCACACTCGTTCGCCTCTCTGTATAGGGCGGGAGTAGCTGTTACTCTTTGTCTGGCGGCAACCTTCGCCATGCAGGCAGCTGACACTAAGTATGTGCTCCCTTCATCATCCGTGCCGGGCAACTACAGCGAAGTCGCCTCCTCCGTGGGGGTTGCCGACATCTCAATCACCATTCCCGGTGGAGGAATGATCGGAATCGAGAAGATCAACCGTACCGGCACCATCGAAGTCTCCTTCAATAGCGAACCTCTTATGTCGCTCAGCATTGCCGACGAATCAAAAGTAAGCCTGAGTGCGACCGATCCCAATGAACTTATCATTCACACAGGTCTGCTTAACACCCCCGGTTTATACACAGTTTCTATCCCGGCCGGAATGGTCGAGATGGGACAGGAGACCGGAGTACTCGGCGGTGATTCAGGTGGAGGAGATGAAGAGACCGAACCTGTCACCACCCTGAATGCAGCCTGGGAGCTTTCATTCACCATTGTAGAGATGCCTGACTTTGCAGTTTCTCCCACGGTCGGAATGTGTGAACCCTCTGACCTTGAGACTATCACCTTGACTTTCGAATCGGGCACATCAGTCGCCGCCGGAAATGCTATCGTCCCCATAGCTCTCTATAAGTATGATACAATGACGGCTTCTTCCACTCGTGTGACAGAATATAAAGCTTCATATAATGGTAGCGTAGTTACTCTCAAAGCAGCTACTCCGGATGCGATCGCAACTCTTACCGGAAGCATAAATCGTGAATGGTATTATATTACGATTCCTAAGAATGCCCTGAAATTCAGTTATAGCGGCAAAACCTCTTACAATCCGGCTCTACGTTTCGAAAAATATGACGTGCGCACAGTCGGTGCCGATGGTTTCTCAATCTCTCCCTATCCTGTCGACGGCCTGATTCCGTCCGATGTCCGTGAATTTATAGTGTCATATCCCTCCAACGTTTCTCTCGACGGACGTCTTACGCTCGGCTATGCCGGTGCATATCTTAAGCAGACCGGTAATACTGCTGATTCCAGACTCGCATATACCGGCTACAACTTCGGTACTCTCAAAGTGACAGCAATCGATACCGAAGCACGCACTATTACACTTACAATGGCCGATCCGACTTCCGCACTCGCCTACGACAACAATCCCGAGCGCATGGAGACCGGTTATTACTGTGTGTCCTTCAATACCCGAGTATTCTTAAATATGTCATCCCTGACTTTCCCCGGTTACGGTGTTATTGGCAAGGATGGATGTCTGTTCTCTGATGTTTATGTAATCGCTGACGGCAAATCGCAGACCGACCTTAATCTCACCGAAGGCCAGTCTTTCTCCGGCTTAGAGATCTATTATCCCTTCAAGATGATCCATTCGTCTACGTCCAAGGATATCACAGTGACGCTGAATGGCGAGCAGGTTGGCTCTCTCAATTCTTCCGCCATCTCACTCCCTTCTACCGGTGATAAATATATGCGTATTGACTTCGGGAAGGTCTTCAGCGCTTCCGGCGACTATGAAGTTAATATTCCTGCCGGCACCTTCCTACAGACCTCCTATGGCGAATACTTCAATGAGGAGCAGACGTTAAAAGTTCATGTTGGCGGCACAGTTGGCATCGACAGCATAAATGAAGAAGACTCTGAAGCTGAGACAGTCTACTTCACTCTCGACGGACGTATTGCTGATGTCAACGCTCTCCAGCCCGGTCTCTACATCGTGTGTAAGGGCAAGAAAGCTACAAAAGTACTCGTAAAATAATCCCGCGACAGATATTTGAAAATATGATATAATTCCGAGAGTGAAAATCTCGAGTTAGAATAAGAGGCCCCCGATAATCAACTTCCGGATTATCGGGGGCTATTAATTAATAATTTAAGTTTCGCAACTTCAACATTCGAAACAGATCTTATAACTTATTACTTATTTATTGCTTGCTACTTTAAAAGCAAGAATTCTTATGACTCGTAGAGGGTAGGGTCCTGGATTCCGGCTTCAGCCATCGCTTCCCGACGCTCTACGCATGTCCCACAACGTCCGCAATGTTTTTCTCCTCCTTTATAGCAGCTGTAGGTCAGAGAGTAATCTATCCCCAGCTCTTTGCCATGACGCGCTATATCAGTCTTGGTGATATTGGTATAAGGAGCGAAAATAGTAACGTGATCGTATGTGCCCTCTTCCATCGCCCTACTCATTGCGTCGACAAAACCTTGGCGGCAATCCGGATAAATAGCATGGTCGCCTCCATGATTGGCAAGGGCTACGCATTTCAATCCGCGGCTTTCAGCCAATCCGCATGCCACACTCAGCATGATGCCATTGCGGAAGGGCACTACCGTGCTCTTCATATTCTCATCTGCATAATGACCCTCCGGAATAGCATCCGCTCCCGAAAGAAGCGAACTCTCAAAGTATTCTCCCATAAACATCAAAGGAATGACGAGGTGCTCTATACCGAGAATCTCACAATTCTTCCGTGCGCACTCTATTTCGCGGGCATTATGGTTTGATCCGTAATCGAATGTTACCGCCAATGCGATGCGATCCTTAAATTCATGAAGCAGAGTGACGGAATCCATGCCGCCGGATATTACGGCTACACAATCTTTTTCCATATCTTGATGTGAGGTATTTAGAGCGTACGAAGTTGATAAGCCTTAGTGTTCTCCGCGAAGGCTGCCATACAACGAGCCTTTTCGAGATCCTGATGTTCGGCATCTCCTTTATTCGCAAAGGGGAAAATGCTGATACCTCCGCGAGGCATGAAGAGTCCTCTTACCTCGATATACTTCGGATCCATCAGATTCCAGAGATCCTTCATAATGATATTGACGCAATCCTCATGAAAGTCTCCGTGATTGCGGAAGGAGAAGAGATAAAGCTTAAGACTCTTGCTTTCCACCATCTTTGTGCGGGGAATATAAGAGATATAGATATGTCCGAAATCCGGTTGGCCGGTCTTGGGGCAAAGAGTCGTAAATTCCGGACAATCGAATGTGACAACATATTCATTGTCGGGATGTTTATTCTCGAAAGTCTCCAGCAGAGCCGGATCATAATCCTGAGGGTATTTCACTCCCTGATTGCCAAGGAGCGAGAGACCGCAGAGTTCTTCGTCGTTGCGCATGATTCTGACGTATGTTTGTTAATCGATTTTTTAACTTAGCCTAACTTTCGACCGCTATCAGATAGTCCGAAAAGTAAGAGTCGATCAGAAAGGTCTTTGATAAATAAACGCAATCGGGGCGTTTGATAGTGTATGAAGTGAGTATCTTTGGAGAGAATCAAAATTTTTTGTAACTTCGTGGTATAAAATCTACGAAACACAAAAATTTACCTCGAAATGTCAGTAAATAAAAGAGAAGAGACCGTAATGAAATACCTTTCCGAATATCTTGAAGGGAAGAGTGAGGAGAAGAGCAATGAATTCCTTTCGCGTCCTCTCGATAAACAGTATGCGGCCATTATGGCTTGGAAATATCGCAAGGATGAGAAGAAAGGTGCGAAGCGTAAAGGAAAGACCAACGTTCCGCAGGGCTTGACCTCCGCCGAAGTGATCAAGCACATACAGAGTCTGCCGACGCTGATCGACATGATTGAAAATCTGCCTGATTCTGACTTCGACGTGATGTATGCCGGCCTTGACGCTGCGCGCGAGGCTTTGCGCAACTATCATGCCAACCGCCGCGCACGCGAAATTGCTGCTCTTGAAAAGGAGCGTGATGAGATTCAGCGTCGCATCGACGCCCTTCGTCAGTAAAATCGATGCCCTTCGTCAGTAAAGTTAAGGGGAGGCCCGAATGAGCCTCCCCTTAACTTTTAGTTCCCTTCGAAGTAGGGAATGATATTCGGTTTATGCTTTTTTGACGGGAGCCTTTCTCGTACGCTTGGGCTTGGCGGGAGCTTCTGAAGTAGGTTCAGTGATACCGACCAAAGCACCATCGATCATGATACGACCGCAATATTCACATACGATGACTTTCTTATGCATCTTGATCTCAAGCTGACGCTGAGGCGGAATACGATTGAAGCAGCCACCGCATGCCGAACGCTGCACGGTGACGATTCCAAGACCATTGCGTGCATTGCTGCGAATACGCTTGAAGGCTGCAAGAGTATAGGGATCGATTTCTGTCTCAAGATCCTTAGCTTTAGCACGAAGTTCCTCCTCCTGGGCACGTGTCTCGTTGACGATCTCTTCAAGTTCGCGTTTCTTCTCCTCAAGAGTATGCTCCTGATCGCTGAGATCCTGCTTGGCCTTCTCAATGTCCTGATGCTTCTGATCGATTTTGGCGTGAGCCTCGCGTATGTTTTTCTCTGCAAGTTCGATCTCAAGATTCTCGAACTCTTTCTCCTTCTCAAGGAAGGCATATTCGCGATTATTGCGCACGTTATTGATTTGGTCTTCATAGCGGGCGATCTTCTGCCGGCGGTCAGCAATCTCCTGCTCCTTAGCCGCACAATAATTCTCAGCCTCGGCGATTTCATCAGTAAACTTCTGGATACGGGTCTGATAACGGATGATTTCGTCCTCAAGGTCTTTCACCTCATTAGGGAGCTCGCCGCGGAGAAATTTGATGCGGTCGATTTCCGAGAGGAGCGTCTGAAGTTTGTAGAGCGATTTAAGACGCTCCTCGACGCTACGTTCTTTGTCGGATTTCTTTTCTGCCATTTTATTTATTTGGTATTTCAGATTTTTTCTTTCGATTTTTACTCGTTGGAAGTGCTCTGTCTGCCACTATTTAGGTCAGACATAAGCAATGGGATTGCTTTCAGATTCCGCAAAATATATCACACACTCCGGCCATGCTTCCCGAATGATTCGCGAGAAGAGCTTCTTCGTGCACAGTTCGCTTTCATAATGACCGATGTCAGCCAACAGAATAGCATAGCCGTAAGATGTATAGTCATGATATTTCAGGTCTCCGGTCAGCAGAGCGTCTGCGCCTGCAGACATAGCCTCACGAATCATGGATGCTCCCGACCCTCCGCAGACGGCAACCTTTCTCACCACAATCTGTGGCGACTGAGCCGAATAGCGGAGATGCTCAATCTTAAGTGTCTCCTTTACCTTGCGCAGAAACTCCAGTTTAGGAGTGGGGGAGATTTCACCGATGATACCCAATCCCGTATCTGCTTCCGGTGCGCTCGGGCGCAATGGATGTAGGTTTGAGATATGCAGCGAATGAGCTATCTCATAGCTCACTCCGTCGCGCGTAGAATCAAGATTAGTGTGAGCAGAATAGATAGCGATGTTGTGGAGCAGAGCCTCGGCAACGATACGCTCAGTAGGAGTCTGACCGACGATCTGCTTCAATCCCGCAAAAAGAAGAGGATGATGGCTGACGATCATATTGCATTGTCGACGACGCGCTTCAGCAAGTATCTCCTCCGTCACGTCAAGACAGAGCAGTACTCCGTTGACCGCCATCTCGGGGTCGCCTACCTGTAATCCGCTGTTGTCATACGACTCCTGAAGATTCTTAGGGGCGAAATCCTCAATCGCTTTAGCTATATCTTTGACTTTTATCATTCTTATTCAGAATTATGACCCATTCAGAGTTTGGAATCAAGAGAGCGATATTCGCTCCGAAGACATTCATTTCTTCTCCTCTGCGGGAGCCAGAGCAAGCTGAAGTTCGTCGAGCTGTGCCTGGTCGATGGGAGAGGGCGATTCGTTCATCACGTCGCGGCCGGAGTTATTCTTCGGGAAAGCGATGACGTCGCGGATTGTGTCCTGACCCGCGAGGATCGACACGAAGCGGTCAAATCCGAGTGCCAGACCTCCGTGAGGGGGTGCGCCATATTTGAAGGCATCCATAAGGAAGCCGAATTGTTCATGCGCACGCTCCGGAGTGAAGCCGAGAAGCTCAAACATCTCGTCTTGAAGTTCGGAATCATGAATTCGGATTGATCCGCCACCGAGCTCTGTGCCGTTTACGATGATGTCGTATGCCGTGGCACGGACATTGCCCGTGTCGGTTTTGAGCAAGGGGATATCCTCAGGATTGGGCGATGTGAAGGGATGGTGCATTGCATAATAACGCTGAGTCTCCTCATCCCATTCGAAGAGAGGGAAGTCTACAACCCAAAGGGGGGCGAATACATTCTTGTCGCGAAGTCCGAGGCGATTGCCCATTTCGAGGCGCAACTCGCAAAGTTGCTTACGGGTCTTCATTGTCTCGCCTGTCAGCACGAGAAGAAGGTCACCGGGCTTAGCCTCTGCGCGGGCTCCCCATTCCTTTAGCTGCTCCTCTGAGTAGAATTTGCCGACGGAACTCTTCACGCTGCCGTCAGCCTCAAATTTCACCCATATCATACCCTTCGCACCTACCTGCGGACGCTTCACGAAGTCTGTGAGCTGGTCGAGTTGCTTGCGGGTATATGAGGCGCAGTCCGGAGCGCAGATACCTACTACTATTTCCGCATCGTCGGCTACGCTGAACCCCTTGCCTTGTGCAAGGTCGGTCAGTTCTACGAATGGCATTCCGAAGCGGATGTCCGGTTTGTCACTACCGTAGAGACACATTGCGTCTGCCCATGTCATGCGGGGGAAAGGCTCAGTGAAATCGATTCCCTTGGTATATTTGAAAATATGTTTTACGAGACCTTCAAACATCTCGATGACATCTTCCTGCTCTACGAAACTCATCTCGCAGTCAATCTGAGTGAATTCCGGCTGGCGGTCTGCACGAAGGTCTTCATCGCGGAAGCACTTCGCAATCTGGAAATAGCGGTCGTAGCCGCTGACCATAAGTAGCTGTTTGAATATCTGCGGCGACTGCGGAAGTGCATAGAATTCTCCCGGATTCATACGGGATGGGACTACGAAGTCGCGCGCACCTTCCGGAGTTGACTTCACGAGAATAGGAGTCTCGATCTCGAGAAACCCTTTTGAGTCGAGATAGCGTCGGATCTCGAAGGCCATTTTGTGGCGAAGCTCAAGATTCTTCTTGACGCAGGGACGACGAAGGTCGAGATAACGGTACTTCATACGGAGATCGTCGCCGCCGTCGGTATTGTCTTCGATGGTGAACGGGGGAATTTCCGACTTGTTAAGGATCTTAACGTCGGTTGCGTAGATTTCGATGTCGCCGGTAGGAAGATTCGGATTCTTCGATGTGCGTTCTTCTACACGACCCGTAATTTCCACCACATACTCGCGTCCGAGAGAGTTTGCAATATCGCAAAGCTCAGGATTTACCTCCTGATTGAAAAGGACTTGAGTGATTCCATATCGATCGCGAAGATCGATGAATGTCATAGCGCCCATTTTGCGCACACGCTGCACCCATCCTGCCAGACGCACGACGGAGCCACAGTCGGCGAGACGCAACTCGCCGCAGGTTTTATCTCTGTACATAGGTTATATTAAGACGTCTTTATTCCGCCCTGAGGGTTATCGTTACTTAACCTCAGGGTTTAATAACAAGCAAAATTAAGAAAAATTTTCGATTCCTCCAAATGAATTTGCAACCTATCCCTCTTTTTGAATGTTATAACTTTAGAATTATTAACTCTTTAATCATTATTTTTACTATGAATGACGTATTAGATACTGAGGAACGCCGTGAACTTCCCGACAGTGTTTTCGGCTTGCCCGAACGCAGAGAATACCCCATGCCCGACGCAGCCCATGTCCGGGCCGCTGAAGCTTATTTCCGTTATTGTCCCGACGACCTCAAGCCAAAACTGGCTCGTGCTATTCTTAAGTTTGCACAGGAATATGGCGTTGATGTGAAATCCCCCACCGTACTCTCATACGCTGAGGAATAACCATCTCCTCCACTTCGCAAGCTATTATTGAAATGTCTTAAGTAATTATTGATAAGGTTAGTAAGATCTCTGTTCTTAGCAGAATTTATTACTTACTACTTATTACTTATTACTTAGCGCAAAGCGCTCATTGCTTTCTCGGCAGAGCTCAAGTGCTCGCTCAAGGATTTCATCATGTCCTTGGGCGAGTTCTTTTTCAGGTGAATGACATTCATAGCCCTCCGACGGATCAATGCCGAATTCGGTAATCTCACCATCCGGACCATAGAGAGGTGAGGCCGAAAAACGTATGCTCCAGCCGTTAGGTAGTTCAGATGAAAAGGGCAATCCGCCCCCGCCTCCGGTCCGCGCTCCGATTATCTTTACATTCGGCAGTGATTTTGCAACTGCCGTGAAAGCGTTGGCCGCACTATAGCATGAACGATTGGTAAGAATATATACCGGCCGGTGAAGAAAATGTATCCTGTATTCAGGTGCGGATTTATACGTGAAAGGATAGGGCTTGGAAAAATCGTCATGCCCGGGCCCGGTCTTATGAGTGATTGTCCCTCCCGGAATTTCACCTTCTATAAGGCGTCCGATCAGTACGTCTATGTTTGTCAGCAATCCTCCTCCGTTGTCGCGGATATCTATGATAAGACTTTCGGCATCATAGAGCTGGGCAAGCACATAGTCAAGATTAACTTCTGATATACCGGATGAAAAGGATGGATAGTATATGTAGCCTGCTTTCTCTTCAGGAAAATATTTATAGAGCATTCCTGAGGTTGATCCGTAATCAAACTTTAAATAATATTCCTGAAGTGTGCGGAGATTAAAATCCTGGGGATAATCGCTCCACCATGCCCTATAATAACTCGTATTGAAGCGCGATGATAGATTTACGTGGCCGTCTTTCAATTCATCGAGCATTTCGGAACAGATATTGAAGAGCTCAAGCTGGCGCGTCTCGGGTGTTATACGTGCGCGATAGCGCTTCGCTACCTCTTCCCAGTCAATATCCTTGTCGGCAAAGAAGCAATAGCGGGAGTCTATGATTTCTGCCAATGCATCGAAATTACCAAAGGGGTCATCGGGATAGTCCGTATCCTCGGCACACCCTGTTAATTCGAGTGAGATAAATGTAAGCAAAAGAAATCCTATCTGCTGAATTGTCAATCGCTTTGCGCGGCATAGCATTTGCCGTCCGATGGTTGAGCCTGTAAATCGCTTTTTACTTTTCATCTTAAAAGTAACCATACTCTCTAAATATCCCGGGAGGGTTTTGATGTTTTCCGAAGTCCCAGACCGTGGGGTATCACGCCGATGGTAAAGGCGTGAGTCAGCTGGCGCGATACGAGATTATTGGCGCTCATCCGATCGGTGATCATTCGATAGCCTATCTCCATCGCTGTCCTTCCGAAATCAAGTCTAACTGCTAATTTTGAATTTATGCGGAGGTGATTCCCCGGCCATCCTGCGTGTGCAAGTCCGGAATGATTGCCAAGGTAGATTTCGTAATAGGTCTCGCCATAGCCGGGCATGAAAAATGCTCCTGCAAGTGGCATTCTCAGATTCCAGAGAGCCATGATGGGCAATTTCCCGATTCTCCCTTTCCATTCAAGCGTTGCGGCCAGACTTAAATCCGCTGATAGATTGACTGCAACGGGGTTGTTGCTGTTGCGCAGAAGCATCAGCACACCCCCGTCAAACTCCGGGCCGCCTCCTACTCCTGCTGTCAGTGAATATGGCAGTTCCCAGAGTGCCTGCATCCCCCAGAAGAAATTGATATCGAATCCCTGCATCGATGCGTTCCCTCCGGGATTTAGCAGACGGGGCCAAAGTGCGATTCGGGTGTCAAAGGTCATCCCGGCATGTTTTGGGGAGAATGGCATCCGCTTAGTCCAGTTGCCGGCGATAGCAAGGTCAATCCCCTTATAATAGTAGGGGGAAAGATATGTGGACCGGCTCCATTGTTTGCCTGTTTCGATGGAATAAGTGGAGGTTACAGGGCGTGAAGTATTTCTGATGGAGTCTGTCGTGTCATGGGCTTCAACCGACATACCGGCAATCATGCCGACTGCCACCGCGATGATAATTTTGCGGATAACAACTGTCAGGGATTTCATTCCGCAGTCTCGTTATCGAAATCAAAAAGATCGCCTTGAATCACTGTCGGCCCTGCCGGCTGATTCTCTTCCTCAATGATCTCTGCCTCTTCTACCTGCGGTTCCGGCTCGGGTTCGGGGAAACGGGTCGGTTCGAGTTCGGTGATAGTGTCGAGTGTAAATGTAGTGATACGCTTACCCTTGGCCTTGAAACTCTTCACTGCGATAAATTCCTCCGCGTCAATTTCCAACGGTGGTCTCACTGCATCGTTACCACCATATTTTACCTCCAGACGGGGATAGACCGTATCTGTCAGCAGCAGTAACTGTGATTTCTCATCCGAGCCTACATATCGCTGCGGACGGGCCGTAGGTTCAAAGTTAAATCGTTTCAGGTAGGGATAACCCAGCGATGCGTCGAAGAGAGCCGCAGTCCATACTTTGTTGGGATTGAATTTCTCGATACGCAGGATATTATCGTCATAATGGTTTTCATCGGAGTATGAGGTGGTATAGAATTGTCCGTCGGTAGTGATGATAAGTACCTGATCGTCCCCCTGGAAAATTCCGAGACTCTCCCCGCGTCCATCGTAGTTAAGACGTAGTACATCGCGGTCAAACCATACTTCGCGTCCTCCCAGCGTAGATCCTCCCCGCTTTTCAAGAGTGACGGATTTTACCTGAAATTTTGTGACAAGATTACCCAGAGAGTCCTTTCCTTTCAATGCCAGATCTGCGAAATCCACGTAGAGTTCGCGGTTGCGGGGCGGTCGACCGGTCGCATTCGGTTTGCCCGTCAGCGTAACCTTTACCGTCTCTGCCTCTCCGTTGGGATTGACTGAGAGATACTCAATCTTCGAGCCATCCGCACCTTTAGTCATATTATATATCTTCTCACGGGTAAGTCCCTTGATAAAGAAGCGTTTCTTATAATATTCCCCTTCCTTGCCATTGCGATATATAAGGTTGTAGATCGTGCGTTTGTCATCTTTCTTAAAGAGTCCGATATGTTGCACTTTCTTGCCGATGAAGAGTTTGTCCTGCACTCTGACAATCTTATACGTTCCGTCGCGATATATGATAAGGATATCATCGATGTCGGAACATGTGAATTTAAATTCTCCCTCTTTAAGACCGATACCGATAAAGCCTCCTTCCTTATCGAAGAAAAGGCGTTTGTTGGCTTCGGCCACTTTTGTTGCTTCAATAGAGTCAAAACCGCGCAGTGTAGTCCGACGCGGATAATGTGCTCCGTATTTCTCCTTAAGATGGGCATACCATTTCACGGTGAATTCCGTGATATGTTCGATATCGTATGCGATCTGTTCGATTTCTCCCTGCAGACGTGCTATCTTCTCATTGGCTTTTTCAGAATTGAACTTCAGGATACGTCCCATGCGTATTTCCCATAGACGCATGATGTCATCGCGCGTAAGCGGGCGGAAGAATTGTGGCTTGAAGGGCTCCATCAGTTCGTCTATCCGGGCTACTGCCGAATCCATATCCGGAGCCTGCTCTATCTGCCGGTCTTTATACATCCGGTTTTCGATGAATATCTTTTCGAGCGACGCGAAGAGCATTGCCTCGCGGTTTTCGCCAAGACGTATATTAAGTTCCTCGAGAAGCATATCCCGCGTGCGGTTGACGCTATGGCGCAGCACATCACTGACCGTAAGGAAGTGCGGTTTGCGGTCGCGGATTACGCAGCATATGGGGGAGATGCTGACTTCGCAGTCGGTAAATGCGTAGAGCGCATCAATTGCTTTATCCGAGGATGTGCCGGGAGTCAGATGCACAAGTATTTCCGCAGTGGCCGACGTGTTGTCATCGACATGCTTCACCTTTATCTTACCCTTTTCCATAGCTGAAAGTATGGAAGAGATAAGTGTCGTAGTAGTCTTGCCGTAGGGAATCTCCGTGATAGCAAGAGTCTTGCTGTCGATTTTCTCAATCTTTGCGCGCACTTTTACGCTTCCCCCACGTGCCCCGTCGTTGTAGCGTGAAGCATCAAGCAGACCTCCCGTCTGGAAGTCAGGAAGCAGGCGGAATTCTCTCCCTTCAAGGAAGTCGATTGCAGCGTCGCATATCTCATTGAAATTGTGGGGTAGTATCTTCGACGATAGCCCGACTGCGATTCCCTCAACTCCCTGAGCAAGGAGCAGGGGAAATTTCACGGGAAGCGTGACAGGTTCTTTCTTACGCCCATCGTAAGAGGGTGTCCATTCAGTAATGTCAGGAGAGAAGACGCTTTCGAGAGCAAACTCTGAGAGTCTGGCCTCGATGTAACGCCCTGCGGCAGCTCCGTCTCCGGTCAGTATGTTACCCCAGTTTCCCTGAGTATCGATCAGCAGATCTTTCTGCCCGAGCTGTACGAGTGCATCCCCGATCGACGCATCGCCGTGAGGATGATATTGCATGGTATTACCTACAATATTGGCTACCTTATTGAATCTCCCGTCGTCCAGAGTCTGCATGGAGTGGAGTATGCGTCGCTGCACCGGTTTCAGACCGTCATCGATATGTGGCACTGCGCGCTCCAGAATGACGTAAGATGCGTATTCCAGAAACCAATCCTTGAACATACCGGAAAGCAGCGTACGACGATCTTTCCCCATTCCCGGGACATTATACTTCGGCTTTGACTCTTCAGTAGAGTCGGTGGGGGAGGGATCGGAATCTTCTTGATTCATACCGTCCTCGTCGGATTCGTCGGAATCGGATGAGTTGGGAGTGGTATCTTCCGTAGTTTTATCTATAGCGGCAATGTCAGCCTCATCGGAATTTCCGCTGAGGTTGCTATCGTTGGTGTCGTCGAGATTGTTGCTGAGGTTTTCGTCGAGATTATCGTCGGTGATGAGTTCTTCTGCCATTTGTGTATGCCGGGTTGTCTGCTTTTTGGCAGACGTGATGAGGGTAGTTTGTGGAATGAGAGATTTGGAACTTTCGCAGGGGGAGGTATAGAACCAAACCCTAACCATATAGTTTTGTGTATCGGTTCTTACTTCGGGCGTAAGATTCCTAATCAATGCAAATATAATAAAAATAGTGTTGGAATCAAAGAAAAAAGGGTTAAAAAAGGCGTATCGCGATAGAAAAGAATATAAATCCGACAAAAAAAATCTGAGAAAAGAGCCGAATATGAAAATTTTTTATTAACTTTGCATTTACAAAGAGCGCACGTGGCGTAATTGGTAGCCGCGCTAGACTTAGGATCTAGTGTCTAACGACGTGGGGGTTCGAGTCCCTTCGTGCGCACAAACTGAAACAGGAGAATCTCAATTGAGATTCTCCTGTTTCAGTTTGTGCGCACGATATAGATTCGCCGATATTGGTCATAACCTTTTAATCTCCCATTCAGACAGCCCTTGCAGTGGACCGTTCGTAGAGAAATTAGCAGCGATTAAATAGACTTGGCGATGATCTAAAGCATAACGCCCGGCATAGTCTTTCTCAGTAAGCTGGGCCATAGCTCTGGATAACTTCCCATTATATTTGAATTCGAATACATAAATATAGTTGCCTGTGAATACTTCCAAGTCACTCCTCCCTTTATAGGAATGATGTTCGGAGATTGTATCTGTATCACAAAGAGTACAAAGCAACCATACAATATTACGATAATTATCTTCCGAATGAGATTCATACCCCGGAATCTTACAAAGTATCTGCAGACGCTCCATAAACTTCTCCGGATTGCCATTGACTAAATCTAATCGGAAATTCTTCAGCGAAAAAGCTCGGGAGGAAACTCCGTTTTCAGGAATATAGAGAGGAAGCAGTTGTTTCGCAAAACCTATTTCTACCTCTTTGTTTGGAAAACGAAGTTTATACATCTGCAGCGTATTGTCATAATGATCTATAGTAAGGTAGCCCGTTTGTACCATTAATCCGACCGGCGACGATGTATTCAATCCGACTTCTATCAGTTCATCTCTTGAACTATACTCTTCCGAAAGATTCGGCAAAACTATACCCGTTGCCTTCACTCGATTCACTAAAAAAGTTGGCGAACCGCTCTCAAACCAATAAGGCTCAATTTTTTGAGCATATAATGATTTTAAGACGCTATAAGGATTATAAAGGCGACTCCCTTCATCGCAAAAGAGGTATCCGTCATAATAATCCCGTAATGCGCTTGTGGTCGCTTCGAAGGTTTCATTACGCTTTTTTGCCAAGCGGTTGATGCCATCGCGAAAGGTAGATAGCAGTTCTTTTTCAGTCCATCCGCAGATCTCACCATATTCTTCTATCAAGGATATATCGTTGAGATTATTAAGGTCGCTGAATATACTTACATTATTGAATCTCGCCACGCCCGTAAGCAATGCGAATCTTATGTAGGGATCCATTGATTTCAGATTCCCGAAAAAGGCTTTTAGAATGGATTGATTCTTTTCAAAAAGTTCGGGATTCTCTTCAATGCCTAATAATGGTTTATCATATTCATCAACGAGGATAACAACTTTGCGCCCTGTCTGATCAAATATTTGCTTAATCAATCGAGAGAGACGTCCGGCTAATGTCGTGGCTTTATTCTCAACAGAATATTTCTCCTCATAATCTTCAAGAAGTCGGTCAAGAAGATTTGACAACCCGTCCTCATTCTTGAAATTTTCAGTATTAAGATCAAAATGCAATACCGGTGAAGGGATCCAGTCGATATCTGCAGAATCAATATATAGATCTTTAAACAGATGGCGCTTGCCATCAAAAAATGAATGCAAAGTTGACAAAAGAAGACTTTTCCCGAAGCGCCGCGGACGGCTTAGGAAGTAATATCCGTCATTCTTGACAAGTTTTTCCACGAATCGTGTCTTGTCAACGTAAGAATAACCTCCTTCAATCAGTTTCTCAAAAGTCTGTATCCCGATAGGGTATTTCTCAGTTGCCATAAATCTTTGATTTTCCGCAAATATAACTAATTTCTGTGAAAGGACAAAATTAGTACTGTCAAGCGTGCGTGAATCAGAGTATAAGGCGGTTAAATAGTGTGTCGAAACGCTCGGAAAGAAGTCGGGTCTGGTCAGCCCCACTCGCATCGTCAGGATAGCGGATTATGCCGGGATGGGTAGGGGAGGTCTGGATTATCGCACTCTTTACCGCTGCGAGCCAGCGATAGCGTTCCTCCACAGGAAGATCAGCCGATGGCACATCCTTACGGATAAATACACCCAACTGCTTACGAAGCCTTTCCGGATCGGATCTGTGGAAGATGCAGCGCAGACGCTCTTCGTCAATATGCAATCTGACTTCCATCCAGCGCCGACGCTTACACATCATCATCAACCCTACATTCACAAATTCCTCACGCTCTACATCCGCAACGTATCGCAATACACAATACTCATATATCAGACACGGCTTCGGTTCGGGTTTGTTGTCCCGGGTTGCCGATGTGTCAACCAATGCTACATCATCATTATCACAGCAGATGCAAGAGAGCTCGAGCCCTGTTACAATATGATCTTTCATATCAGGTGAAATGACTTATTTGAGTGATAATAAATTGCGCTGACGTATTGCCTCGTCTGTGAAGATTCTGCTTTCAGCCAATCGCTTGGTAAGGAATTTCTTGTATCCGGCCCGGCGTTGTGCGGGGGTTGAACTTTCCTCTGCCGGCCTCTCCCCGATAGTCGAGGCGCCTGAGCCCGACAATGATGAAAGTTCTGTCAGCGTCACTTCATCTGTAAGCCATTCTTCCGGCACGAGATCAACGACTCTTTCCAAAGTCCTCGGGGTGATTGCCTGCCTCATCAGTTTGTCAGCTTCTTCTAATTGTGAAGCGGCCGGAAGTAAAGCATGCCGACTGATATACGGGAAGGGATCCAAAGCCGCCTGATCAGGGTCTTTCCCGGAATGATGAAAATATAGCGAAGCACCGTTGTCTATGAGCCACAACTCTCCATGCCATATCATCATATTTGGATTGAGTCGGGTGCGGTCGACATTAGTCAGGAAAGCGTCAAGCCACACTATTTTCGAGGCCATAAGCGGATCTACCGTATTAACGGCCGGATCAAACGTCGCTGCTCCGTCGAGAAAATGCAGCCCAAGGTTAAGGCCTTCCGACTTACGCAAAAGTTCCTGCACCTCCTCATCCGGTTCGGTGATACCGAACGCTTCATCAAGATGAAGCAACACGAGCTCCGGAGTGCGGAATTTAAATGCTTTAGCCACCATCCCGCCTATTAGCTCCGATATAAGAGCCTTTTTGCCATGACCTGCCCCGCGCATCTTGACTACATAGCGAAAGCCGTCGGAAGCCTCCCCAAGTAAAGGAAGGCTGCCCCCTTCACGCAAGGGAAGAATATAACGGGTCAGTTCCTCTTCGCGTATTTCCATAGGAAGAATGATTTGTTCAGACGTTGCGATCGTTGATGATTTCTATCTGCTGGCGCACACTCTCATCGTGTATAGCGAGAAGGATTGTCTTCATGAAATCCTTATCCATCTGCATAGCCTTTCCGGCCTCAACACGAGTGGCAATAACGTCGTTATAGCGATTGGCTTGGACGACAGGCATCCGGTGAAGTTTCTTATATCTTCCAATCTCTCTTGACACCTCCATTCGTTTTGCCAGAATCTCAAGAAGTTCGTTGTCGATACGGTCGATTTGCTGGCGAAGAAGTGTGAGATTCTCTGTTACTTCTTTATCCGAGCGCATGACAAGCGTGTGGAGTATAAAATTGAGCACTTCCGGCGTCAGCTGTTGTTTGGCATCGCTCCAGGCCGCATCCGGATCGCAATGACTCTCTATTATCAGACCATTAAATCCCATGTCGAGAGCCTGTTGCGAAAGTGGCGCGATCAGTTCGCGCTTACCTCCGATATGCGACGGATCTACGATAATCGGCATATTGGGGAAGCGCAGGCGTAATTCAATGGGGATATGCCATTGCGGCACATTTCTATAAAGGTGTTTACCATATACGGAGAAGCCACGGTGGATAGCTCCCAGACGCCGGATTCCGGCATTGTAGATACGTTGCATAGCTCCGATCCAAAGTTCAAGATCCGGATTGACAGGATTCTTTACCAGTACCGGAACGTCGACATTGAGTTCTTGCAGCGTGTCGGCAATCTCCTGCATTGCAAAGGGATTAGCTGATGTGCGCGCACCGATCCAAAGAAGATCTACACCTGCTTCGAGCGCTTCCGTCACGTGATTACGGGTTGCCACTTCGCAGGCTGTCAGCATACCGGTCTGTTCCTTTACCTCTTTGAGCCATTCGAGCCCCGGGGTGCCGATCCCTTCAAATCCTCCGGGTTTGGTACGCGGTTTCCAAATTCCGGCACGGAAAATCTTCACACCATAATCCGCCAACTGTCGGGCTGTATCGAGAGTCTGTTCGCGGGTCTCGGCCGAGCAGGGTCCGGCGATAATCAGCGGACGCCCCGTTTCTTCAAGTTCCGGAAACAATGGTTTTAAATCTTTCATATATGGTTGATATATTAATCGTTATGAATTGAGCTGATCTGTCGAGTTAATAATAGGCCCACAAGTTCCGTAAGGTCAACCTTTAAATCAGCTCTTATTACTTACTACTTATTACTTATTACTTGGAGCCCAGCTCCTATTACTTATTACTTGGAGCTCAGCGCCTATTACTTATTACTTGGCGCTCAGCGCCTCTACGCGCCTGAGCGCCTCAGAAAGTTTCTCTTCAGGCGCACATAGGGAGATACGGATATAGCGATCGCCATTGCTTCCGAAAATAAATCCCGGAGTCAGGAATACTCGCGCATAGTAAAGTATATGATCCGTAAATTCCTCGACATCTTTGATATCCTCAGGAATTCTGCCCCAAAGGAACAGACCTTGCTGCTTCGGATCAAACGTGCAGTTAAGAGCAATCATTATCTCTTCCGCAATCTTGCGACGTGAAGCATATACTCTATTTACCTCATCGATCCAGTCCTTGCCGAGTGAAAGTGCCTTAATTGCCCCCTTCATCATCGGCAGATACTGCCCGGAGTCTACGTTGGATTTCACTTTCAGTATCCATGAGATAAACTGTGGATTCGATGCACACATCGCCATTCGCCATCCCGGCATGTTATGACTCTTCGATAGTGAATTCATCTCTATCGCTACATCCTTCGCTCCCTCAATCTCAAGAATACTATGTGGCTCGGGGTTGAGAATAAAACTATAAGGATTATCGTGTACTATGACAATCCCGTGGCGACGCCCGAAGTCAATAAGGTTCTGATATAGCTCCTCTGTTGCAGGTGTTCCGGTCGGCATGTGGGGATAGTTGACCCACATCAGTCGGATTTTCTCCAACGGCAGTCGCTCCAAGGCTTCAAAATCGGGCATCCATCCATTCTCAGCAGTAAGATCATAAGTGAAAATCTCTGCTCCTACGATGCGTGAAACTGACGTATAGGTCGGATATCCTGGATTCGGCACTAATACGCCGTCGCCCGGATTCAGAAAGGCGAGAGAGATATGAGTTATACCCTCTTTCGATCCGATAAGAGGGAGAATCTCCGATGCGGGATTGAGATCAACCCCGTATGCTCGTTTATAGAAATCGGCGTAAGCATCGCGCAGAGCCGGTATCCCTTTGGTCATCTGATACCCGTGAGTATCAGGCTGCGACGCAGTCTCACACAGCTCGCGGATCACATCTTCATGAGGCGGACGATCCGGCCCTCCCACGCCAAGTGAGATAATATCCATCCCTTTAGCATTAAGGTCAGCCACCTCCTGCAATTTACGCGAAAAATAATATTCCTTTATATCGTTGAGCCTGTCGGCAGGGCGTATCTTTTTCATCTCTAAATATTTGGCATTAAAAAGTATCTCCTAACTTCCTATTACTTATTACCTATTACTTATTACTTCAATGGAAATTTGTTCAAATTTCCATTGAGCATTCTGCAAACTCCCCGAGTGATTTGAATTCACCGAGAAGCGGACGAATGGCAGTGATAGCTTGGTGGTAGCGTTCGAGCGAATCGAAAGTAAGATCTACATAAAATCGATATTCCCACTCCCGGCCGAGAATCGGCATTGACTGTATCTTGGTCAGATTCATGTCATAGAAAGAGAGTATAGTAAGGATTTTGGATAGGGCCCCTTGAGAGTGGGGTAGGGAGAATACTATCGATGCTTTATTTATACGTTCCTTCGGAAGTAACAATGACGGAATTCGCTCCTCATGGGCAAGCACGAGGAAACGGGTGAAATTCCGTTTGTTAGTTTCGATTTCGTTCTCTAAAATTTCAAGTCCGTAGAGTTTTGCCGCGAGCGCCGGACAGATAGCGGCACGATTTGTTAGTTCCCCTTCGGATATATCGCGAGCTGCCCCGGCCGTATCAAACCATTCAATAGATTTGATATGAGAGTGGCGATTGAGAAATTCGTCACACTGCATAAGGGCCATAGGGTGAGACATTACAGCCTTCACCGATTCTAACGTTGCGCCCGGAAGTGCGGCAATGGAATGGGAAATACGTTTCTTATGCTCGCCGATTATCTGCAGATTACTTTTGCGCAGAAGTTCGTGATTTTGGAGAAGGGCGCCTGCAATCGTGTTTTCGATAGCCATTATCCCGACAAGCTGATGATCATCGGCAAGAGCATTGAACATTGCCGGAAATGACTCACACGGCAACGGCTCCACATTTATATGCGGAGCGTGGATAGAGAAAAATTCGCGGGCTGCAGCGTCATGAAAACACCCCGCAACCCCCTGTATTGTGACTTGAAGATCCATAAAAGCCTGTTATAGATTACAAAGTTAATAAAACTTTGCGACTTTCCCAAGTTTTGTCAAAAATCCTCCCTCTTACCTCGCAATCAGTCCTTACCTTAATAAAAACTCGCGTAATGTCATTGTGCGTATTCCTTCCATTGTGTTTGGGAAACTATCCCTATAAGTCACTACTATTTTTTCGTAGTTGTCAGGGATCATAGTGAGGTTGCCATATTCGCGCTCTGCGGTCGACTTATCTGCCACAGTCATTGCCACCTGTACGTAGAGACATTCCCCATTCTTCTCAGCCACGAAGTCTATTTCACGACCTCCCGAGAGCGCTCCGATCTTCACTTTATAACCTCTGCTTCGCAAATCGTTGTACACCGCATTTTCCATCACCCCTGATATATCCTGAGGGCGGAATCCAACTATTGAATTTTTTATAAAAGTTTTCAGTATAGAGAAAACTTTTTACAAAAATAAGAAAAGTTTCCTACATAAACAAAACTTTTATAAAAGTTCCGGATTTACCGTTAACTTGGTGCTGATGTGATGCATGGGGAGGACGTGAAGATCGGTGCGGAGGCCGCCCGCGTAGCGGGAATTTACATTAGGCCCGTATCAATCAACGCGATAGCGTTGATTGGTGCGGGTATATAGAAATAGCATTATACATATATATGGAGCCCTGCGTTAGCACGGGCTACCCACGTCGAACTATGTAGACCTATATTTCCAATACAAACTAATTTTAAATCTTTATCCTAAACTTATTGCAGTATACTTAAATCCTCAAAATAATATGCCTTGAGGTTTAGAATGTTAGGCTTTAAGCAACAATGAATATGGATGTTGAAGTAGGGGCATAAAAAAATTGATTGTCATCTCGACAACCAATCTTCTGTTAACCTTAAAATCTAATACCATGAAAAACTCACTGCAAAGTTACAAAATATTTTTTAAAAACAATGTTGTAGAACATAAAAATTCAAAATTTTAACGTTTGTTAACATTGTCAGCGGGTTCTTCTCTCAATCGCCGGTCTTATTTGCGACTCCGACGCACTTCGCCTGTAGCTGATTCGATACCCTCTGCTATCGCATCGAAGATATCCTCTACATTACCGCTGCCGTTGATCGGCAGATACTGCCCCTCTTTTAGATAGAATTCTTTCAGAGGGTGAGTCTGGTTGTGATAAACTTCAAGTCGGTTCTTGATAGTCTCAAGGTTATCATCAGCGCGCCCCGTCTGTTTACCACGATTGATCATTCGTTCGATAAGTTCCTCTTCAGGCACTTCAAGACCAACTACCGCATGGAGTTTAGTGCCGCGTTTATCAAGAATGCCTTTCAGAGCCTCAGCCTGGGGAATTGTGCGGGGAAACCCATCAAATACGATTCCCTTCGCATCCTTAGCCTCATTATCGATTACCTCCTCAAGAAGGTCAATGATAAGTTCGTCAGGTATGAGATGCCCTTTAGAAATATATTTCTCGGCTGTTATGCCAAGGGGGGTCTTCCGGGCGATATGATCGCGAAGCACTTCGCCTGTAGAAATATGATAGAGCCCGTACTGATCAATAAGTTTGGCACTCTGGGTGCCCTTGCCGGAACCCGGAGCCCCGAACAAAACCAGATTTAACATTATTTGTCAAATAATAAGATGATATGTGTGAATATCGAGGAATAAATGATAGAGGATCGCCTATATCCCTAAATATATTATCCCTTGATTTTTAATCGAATTGATAACTATACTTCCATTTTGTGTGCGACCATTGCGGGCATTACTCCTCAATTACGTAGATATCATGGAGATTACGTGCTTTCCCGTCAAGGTCAAGTCCATAACCGAGAATAAATTTCGGAGGAATTGAAAAAGCTACATAATCGGGTTCGAAACCGGTCTTTGACGACTCAGGTTTGTGCAGTAGCGTAGCAAACTTCACAGTGCGCGGATTTTGTTTCTTAAGATCGTCTATCATCTTGACTGCTGTCAGGCCGGTATCGACTATATCCTCAATAATGACTATGTCCTTGCCGGCAATGTCTTCAGTCAGTCCCGTAAGCTGACGCACATGCCCCGTAGAAGATGTTCCCTCATAAGAAGCATATCTTACGAAAGCGATTTTGCAGTCATTGATGCCGATTTCGCGGATAAGATCAGCAGCGAAGATAAATGCTCCGTTAAGCACGCAGATAAATACCGGATCAGAGCTCTCTCCTAAATCCGAGCGGATTTCAGACGCGACACGCTTCACCTGCTCCATGATTTTATCATGCGTCAGATAAGGTACAAATGTCAGTCCGTTAATAGTAACTTTATTCTCCATTAGAAGAAGGTATTGTATATGATAGGGTCGTAAATATTGCAAGTGCTGCTTAAAAATAAGTATTTCTTATTTCTAATAGCTACTTGTATGCAAAATTAATAATAATCTTTGGGTCGGCAAAATATTAATCCTATTTCTGCGCTCTTTTTGTTTCGGCAGCCACTCATTAATATATTAAGCCGATATAATAAACCGGTTCGCAGAGGCGTTTTTATTTATAATGTTTTGTCTCAAAAAGTAGTGAATCATTCCCTTTTCATGAAGCGAAAAATATATATCATCTTAAGCATTCTCATGGCAATTGTCGTTGCCATGTCACTGCCGGCGTGTAAATCGGCAAAGCTTTCTGAAGCCGATGCTCAACTCGCCCGTGGTGAGTTTAATGATGCTTCCAAGACTTATCGCAAAATCTATAATCGTCTGACCAAGCGTGAAGACCGACCTCTGCGTGGGGAAGTCGCATATAAACTTGCTACATGCTACCGACGCCTCAACCAGGCGTCGCGTGCTTCCGCTGCATATCAGAATGCGATCCGCTACGAATATCCCGACTCAATGGCTTTTTATTGGCTCGGGCGCTCGCTGCAGATGGAAGGTAAGTATCCCCAGGCAGCAACGGCTTATCGTACTTTCCTCGAATGGCAGCCCGACAATCTCCTTGCCAAAGAAGGTCTTAAAGGTGCCCTGAAGGCCGACGCCGATAAGAAGAATAAAAAGACATCGCGCTATGTCGTAAAGAATGCCAAACTCTTCAACTCCCGGCGTGCTGACTTCGCTCCCATGTTTCTCGACAAAAGTCTCGACCAGATATATTTCACCTCTACAAATGAAAAGTCAAAAGGTGACAATAAATCGGAAATCACCGGTATGAAAAAAAGTGATATCTGGTTCAGCAAAAAGAACGAACGAGGCGAATGGGAACGTCCCGAACCTGCCGGAGGCGAACTCAACTCGGAAATGGACGAAGGAATCGTAAGTTTCTCCCCCGACGGACAGACTATGTATCTGACTATGGCCAGACGCTCCGAAACGTCAAATACCTCCGTAGAAATCTTTACCTCAAAACGTTCCGATGCCACGTGGTCAGCTCCCGTAAAGTTTGAGATTATTCCCGATACTCTCTCCGCTATGGGACATCCTGCCGTATCTCCCGACGGGAAGTTCCTATATTTCTCATCCGATATGCCCGGTGGATTCGGAGGTAAGGATATATGGCGTATTAATCTCAACGAACGCGCCGGAAGTCTGGAAAATATGGGTCCTCAGATCAATACCCCCGGAGATGAAATGTTCCCATATATGCGCACCGACTCTCTTATGTATTTCTCATCCGATGGTCATCCCGGCCTTGGCGGACTCGATATCTTCAAGGCCCGGTTAAATACTACCGGCGATTTCTGGAGCGTGGAGGCAATGCCGGCTCCGGTCAACTCTTCCGCCGACGATTTCGGTATTACTTTCGGAGCAGGGGAGAGCGGTTACTTCTCCTCCAATCGTGGCGACGGACGCGGCTACGACCATATCTTCTCATTCGAACTTCCCGAACTAAAGATCACTATCTCCGGATGGGTTGTCGACAAGGACGACGAACCCGTGCCAAATGCAGTCATCCGAATCGTCGGCGACGACGGCTCGAATCAGAAAGCTATCGGTAAGGACGACGGCAGTTTCAAGTTTAATCTCGAACGCGGAGTAAAATACGTTATGTTGGCAGGTGCGCCCGGCTACCTCAACGTCAAACAGGAGTTTGAGTCTGACTCGGAAGAAGCCGATGCCGATTATGCCGTAGATTTTGTCCTCGCAGCCATCAATAAGCCGCAGGTAGTTGAGAATATTTTCTACGACTTCGACAAGGCCACTCTTCGCCCCGAGTCTAAAGAAGCTCTCGACGAAATGGCGCGTATGCTTGCCGATAATCCCAACGTCACAATCGAGATGTCCTCACATACCGACCGCCACGGCTCCGACCGCTACAACGAATCCCTCTCCGATCGTCGCGCAAAGAGCGTCGTCGACTATCTGATAGCGGCCGGTGTCGACCCGAAACGCCTTACGTGGAAAGGATATGGCGAAAGTCGCCCAAAGAAAGTGACAAAGCGCATCAATAAGGAATTCCCGCAATTTGAAGAAGGAACTGAGCTTACTGAAGATTATATTCTCACTCTCGACCCCGAACAGCAGGACATTGCCGACCAGATCAATCGTCGCACAGAATTTGAAGTGACCTCCACTAATTACGATGTATGGTAATTTTTAACATCGTAATTCTGCGATAAACCAAAGATTTTTACTAATTTTGTAACTGGCGCCGACCTCTCTCAATCTCCGGATTGATACGTAATTGCCGCCGTTGATCTTTTTTCATCTAACCTCATAATGAAGAATTTTAATTTTACTCCGAAATATATTAAAGCCGACATTCTCGGTTCGATAGGTAAGGCTGCCTTAGGCTTCACAATGTTAGCTTACGGCAGCGCAATCTTTGCATTGCCCGCTATGGCGGATGAATGGTCGATGCCTGACGACTACAATCGTTTTAAAGCCTATGATCAGACGGTGTTCTACGATGGCTACCTTACATCTACCGTTGTTGATGCCGATAAGGAGGATGGCATTGTCAGATTCACCAATTATCATTACACGCGTCCGCTCGACACCGAAGCCGTGCTTAATCTCGGACAGGACCTCCAGATGGAGGTTCTCATCAACGCCATGTGCGACAACTACGACCGCATGGGACGTGTCATGCTGGCCTTCCCTCAATCCGGCTCTGCAACCTACGATCCCGAATCAACCGAACGTATAGAGATCGCGCGTTTCATTACCCCCTTCATGAATAAGAACAGAATCCCTTGGGGGGTACCTTATATATATGAGATCGACGACGTGCGCCAGATTCTTTCCGACTCTCAGCTTCTCGAAGGGCGCGACGTATGGCTGGAGGTAGAGGTCTTCGGAGTGCCTTATGCTGCCAATACTCAGGTAGCAGGATGTGGCGGCCACAACGATGTCTTCGCTGCTTCCGTCACTTTCGGAGGTCATCTCCCGGTTGCCCGTGCCCACGATCGTCTGTCCGCTTCCGAAGCTAACGTTGTCCTGACGCCTATCAACGTATCGAAATGCGAGATCTTCGGCAATGTCAACCTCAATAACTACCGACCCGAAGCTACAGATACTATCGGCACAACTTCAAAGACCTATCGCTTTAATGTCGACTCCGATCTCGAAGATGCCCGTATCAATCTCATCCTGACTAATCATGGCGCGGCGGAGAATGGCGAAGAATACGTGCGTCGTCAGCATCTCGTATATGTCGATGGAGAAATTGCGCTTGTCTATACTCCCGGAGGTGTAAGTTGCGAACCCTATCGCATCTACAATACCCAGCCCAACGGTATCTACATGAATACTCCTCAGGATGACTGGGAAGAATGGAACAATTGGTGTCCCGGTCAGGCTGTCCCCACACGTCGTATCTCTCTTGGAGCTCTCAAAGCCGGAGAACATTCCCTTATGATCCGTGTCCCCGACGCTGAATTCTATGGAGCCGACGGCGACTTCCGTCCCTCCGCATATCTGCAAGGCGTCAAAAAAGGAAGTGTCAACGCCCCCTCTGAAGTTGAAGGTATATTCGACGATTCCGGCATCAGCATGAAGGTCGTAGGCAAGGAGGTTCGCTTCCCGACCGACGCGAATGTAAGCGAGATTCGCGTATATTCCTACGACGGCCGACTGCTTGAAGGTCGCTACAACCCCGGGTCGTCCTATTCTTTCGCTCATCTCTCAGCCGGCCAATATATCATCGTAGCTACATCCGAGTCCGGTCATACAAGCTTCGTAAAAGTGCTTAATTAAGGGCCGTAGAAGTCCGCTCCTCAAAAAACTTACACTAAAATCAGTAAAATTTACGGAGATAGGGTTGTAATTTCAAAAAAATTGTTAAATTTGCAGTGTGCAAAAGATTTTTCAATCAACCAACAATCGTAAAAATTAAAAACAACCAAATACCAATGAAGAAAATTGCATTTCTTTCCCTGTCGGCCCTCTTGATGCTCGCGGCATCCTGCTCCGACGACAACAATGAGCCCACGCGCCCCGCAGTGCCTACTGATCCCGTGACTTCTGTCCCCTCAGTTGCCGATCAGGTGACTTTCAATGCGCCCGAACAGAATATCGATTTCGAGTTTGATGGCAACTACTACACTTTCGAATATTCCAACGGCCAGAAGATCACATACACTCTCGCCAACAACAGCACTCTCGGCTATTACGCCGTTGTAAAGAAAATGCAAGGTGAGAATGTGATTGTCCCCGCAGAAGTAAAGGCTATACGTGCTTCCGATGGTGAGGAACTCACTTATAAGACTGTCGCCTTCAATCTCAATCAGGAAGGTAGCGAGACTGTTAAGACTCTGACTATCTCTAAGGATATCACCGGTGGATATGCCAACAACGCTCTCGGCGACCTCACAGCTACTTGGGTTCGCGCTCAGCTCGAGATGATGCCCAACCTGGAAAAAGTTGAGCTCGAAAAAGGTTTTGTTAACTTCACTACCATCGATGGCGCTATCTACACCAACGATCTTAAGACTCTCGTAGCTGTACCTCGCGGAAGATCCGGTATCTTCACTATCGCTGAAGACACAAAGACTGTCGACGACCGTGCATTCTACTACTGCAACCGTCTTACGGCTATCACCTTCCCCGCAGGCATCGAAAGCATCGGTGATGAGGCCGTCACTTTCAACGAAATGCTCGTTCTTCTCAATATGGAACCCTCCGTTGCTCCCGCTACTTCTGAATATTCATTCGGTAAGATGGCTCAGACAAGCCTTCTCCGTATCCCCGCAGGCAGCAAGAATTCCTACTTCCCCGCAAAGCCCGAGATTGAGCGTCCCGTTGCTCCCTCCGAACCTTCTCTGGATGCTTCCGACGAGGAATACATGGAATATCTCGACGCTCTCGCTGAATATAATAAGGCTCTCGATGCCTACAACGAAGAAATGAGCGTCTACGAGCGTCCCGTCGGCTTCCGCAACTTCACAAATGTTGAAGAAGTAAATTTCTAATATCATCCGCCCGTGGGTCCCACTTAAGTTTGGCTCACTTGGAAAAATATTGTAATATCAGGCTGTAATGCCCTGATATCAATCCCCCGATATTCAATATCGGGGGATTTTTAGCATTTATAACAATTAAGTGGATAATAAACATAACTTTTCGTGGATTTTTTGCTAATTTTGTAATCCGTTAGGTTCTTTCCCATAGAAGTCGGTTTAACTCTTTATTGCAATTTGTAGAGTCCATAAATAAGTTTAAACAACGACTTCTTAATTACCTATTTGATTTCCTGCATTATGAATTCAGAACCCTCCTACAATCTCGACCTTGACGAAAGTCTATTCTATACGTCAGTAGCCTCTGATCCGGAAGCCGCTCCATATGCGTCCTCCGGTAAAGGCTGCCCCGGTGCCGGTTCGCAACTCGAACCGGCCGATGCTGCACGCAAGATTGTGGAGGAGACGGGTGTCAATCTCTTCCTCACCGGCAAAGCCGGCACTGGTAAGACCACCTTCCTGCGACGCCTTACCGAGCGGGCCCGAAAGCGCATCGTCGTGCTCGCTCCGACCGGCGTGGCGGCTATCAACGCCGGAGGTATCACAATCCATTCCTTTTTCCAACTCGATTTCGCACCATTTATTCCCGGCGTCTCAACTGCCACCTCTGCCTCCGGCAACCGATTCTCACGTCAGAAGATATCCGTCATACGCTCGATGGATCTCCTCGTGATCGACGAAATCTCAATGGTGCGCCCAGATGTGCTCGATGCGATGGACGCTGTCTTGCGCAGATTTCGCAATCCCGTGCGTCCCTTCGGCGGGGTTCAGCTCTTGCTGATTGGCGATCTCCGTCAGCTCGCTCCCGTTGCTCAGGAACAGGAATGGCAGCTTCTCTCTCAGCATTATGCCTCCCCGTATTTCTTTGAAAGCCATGCTCTCAGGCAAGCCGGATTCATGATGATCGAACTTACTAAGGTTTATCGTCAGAGCGACCAACGATTCATCTCAATTCTCAATAGTATACGTGATAACACCGCTGATCACGACGTTCTCGCCGATCTCAACCGCAGAGCCCATCCCGGTCTGATGCCTCCCGACGGAGCCGACGAAGGGTATATCCGGCTGACTACCCACAACTATCGGGCCGATTCAATCAATGCGCGTAGAATTGAAGCTATCAATTCTCCCGCCCATATATTCTCTTGCGAAGTTACCGGTACTTTCCCCCGATCCGCATACCCCGCCGATGAATCCTTATTGCTGAAAGATGGTGCGCAGGTAATGTTTATAAAGAATGATCCTTCCGGCAACCGCCTCTATTATAATGGCCTGATCGGTACGATCGTAAGTCTCTCTGATTCAGAAATAGTAGTCCGTCCTCGCCCATCCGCCGAAACGGGTCGCCAAGGTCCGGATATTAAGGTAGGTAAGGTCGCATGGGATAATATCCGATACGAACTCCTCGACTCCGGCGAGCTGAAAGAGATCGTAGAGGGGCGTTTCTGTCAGATTCCCCTGCGCCTTGCATGGGCCATTACTATTCATAAGAGTCAGGGGCTCACCTTCGACAAAGCCATTGTAGATGCTGCCCATAGTTTTGCACCCGGACAGACCTACGTCGCCCTCTCCCGGTGTCGGTCATTGGAAGGACTCGTGCTCGATTCTCCTCTCCCTCCCTACGCAATCATGACAGATCCTGCTGTCAACCGTTTCGTAGAAGGCCAGCCTCGATTCTCCGCTACTGAGCATCAGCTCGACGACTTCCGCAGGGCATACTATTTCGACCTCCTGATGGAACTCTTCTCTTTTCGTTCGCTCGACAATGCTTTCGACTCTTATTATCGGGCCTGTGCCGCCTCGCTCCCACGTATTTTCCCGAGATTCATGGAGGCAATCGACACATGTCGGGAGATAATGCTGACCAAAATCACCGATGTCTCCGTCAAGACATTGACCTTTCTCAATCAGGGCAGGATGAAGATGGCTTTAATCAGTCGGGCGCCCGATCCGGAATCTAAAAAGGAAGCTGAGCGCAAAAAGATTCTCGAACTGATTGAAATGAAAGTAAAGGGTGGGGCCAACTACTTTACCCAATATCTTTCAGATATGGCACGCGCTGTCGAAGGTACGCCTCTTAATCTCGACAACAAGACTCTTCAGAAGCGTCTGCGCGATTCCCTCAGATCGCTCAGGGAAATTCTGGAGCATAAACTCAATCTCTGCCGCTACTTCGCTGATAAAACTTTCGATCCCGATGAATATCTAAGGATAAAGACGATGGAAATTGCCCGCGAAGTCAACGTCTCTTCGCCTGCTTCCAAGCGGCGAAGCAGGGTGGCCGCAGAAACGCCCGATTCAAATATCGCTGGAAAATCAAGAGCCGCCTCATCCTCTTCAAATATCTCTCCCGGTAGCCTTTCCGATATTGAGAATCCCTCTCTCTACAAGAGTCTGGCCGGATGGAGAAAAGAAAAGGCCGCTGAGATGGATGTCCCCGCCTATCGGATTCTATCGAATAGGAGTCTCATCGAAATTGCGCGTGAATTACCCGAAAACACCTACGATCTGCTTGGCATCAAAGGTCTCGGATCGACAAAAGTCCGTGCATTCGGAAGAGAGATTATCGAAGTCATAGAATCCTGGCATCGAGATAACTCCTAAAGCTATTATTACTTACTACTTATTACTTATTACTTAGCGCAAAGCGCTTATTACTTAGGCGATTATCGTGAAACTAAAATATACCATATCCTCTTTCCTTTTCGCCGGACTGCTGACTGTCAGCGGTCAGTCATTTGCTGCTGACTCTGCCGTCACCGACGATTCTGAATCAACACCTCGTGAATGGACCGGCGACATCTATCGTATCCCCGCCGAAGAACTCGACAGTTCGCTCTCTCTTCTGGAGCAGATAGAAGGTCGCGTACTCTTCAGTCGCGACGATCTATATCTAATCATATATCCGGCTGATGCAACGCTCCCAGAGCCGGTCGCCTCAAGTCGACGTCTCCGTCCGGCGAATGGTAAGAAGCATACATTACCTCCTCTTAGGCTCCCGCGCCAAAAGCGCGTGGCCACTATGGAGAATGCCCGCTTTTTCTATGACGCCAATCTTATCCACTCAGGCGAAGGATTGCCCTGTGCTTTCGACGGCTCCGGGGTTGTCACCGGTATGAGCGACGTCGGATTCGATGCCAATCACTCCGCCTTTCTCAATGCCGACGGTAGCCAAAGCAGAGTCCGCAAATTCGTCCATTATGAAGTGACGGAAGGAAGAGTCGACGTCCTCTCCACTCCCGAAGAGATTGCGGCTTACTCTACCGATTTCCAGTCTCAGACCCATGGCACCCACGTAGCCGGTATAATGGCCGGACGCGGTGGCGGCGGCAAATACATCGGTATGGCGCCCGGAGCCGATATCGTCGCTACAACCTCCGATCTCTACGATGTCGGTATCCTCGCCGGAATCGAAGAGATTATCGCCTATGCTAAGAGTGTCGACAAACCCGCCGTTATCAATATCTCCATAGGCAGCTACGGCGGTCCCCACGATGGCTCCTCTCTTTTCGCGCAATATCTCGATAAATGTGCCGAAGATGCAATTATATGCATATCGACAGGTAATGAGGGCGAGCATAAGAATCACATTGGCCATACATTTAAATCGGATACCGATCAGATCACGTTCCGCATGGATGATAAGGCGTGGACCTTTTTCAATCCGCGTGGCACGTCGGAGATATGGTCCGACGATGAGACACCGGTTAAAGTGGGTATCTATATTCGCGACACCGCCAATTCCGGCAATCTCTATAGCGGTCCTCTCGTAGATCTTTCCGAGGAGCCGGAATGGATTCTCACGTCTGATCCTCAGCTTGCTGATTCCGATCCGCGCTACCACTATGACGAGGAATATGCCAAACATTTCGACGGTGAGATCATCATCACGGGAGGAATCGATCCGGAAAATGGTCGGTTCTGCTCCACAATCTATTATCTGACTGATACGGAGACTATGGTCAGCGCCTCAAAACCATGGGCTCGATATCAGATTGGAGGTTATGTCACAGGCACCGCCGGTCAAAGCGTTAATCTGTATGCCGATGGTGTGCAGTCATCTTTCATCGGTAATCAGGGTACTCCGCGTCCCGACTCGGATATGTCAATTTCCGATCTCGCTACCGGTAAGAAGGTCATCACTGTCGGCGCTTATTGGTCAAGCGAAGGTGAAACTCTCAATAACGGTTATCTATGGGCCGGAGGCACCCCTCTCACTGTCTGCGCATTCACCAGCTACGGCACTCTCATTGACGGTCGTGTCACTCCGATGACCGTAGCCCCCGGCGGACCGATTATTTCTGCTTATAGCGGTCCTTACGTCGATCTCTACGGGGATGGCTTCTGTGCTTACGAACACGATGGCNACTATTGGGGTGTCGACTCCGGCACGTCAATGTCGACTCCTTACGTTGCCGGTGCCATAGCAACTTGGCTACAGGCAAATCCGGCCATGACCTGGAAGGATGCGCAGGATTTGATTCTCGAATCCAATGATGCGGAGAATTATCCNCTTGNGACTAATCCCCGCCACGGACTCGGTTTCTTCAATCCCTACAAAGGCCTTAAGACTCTTGCCGATAGGGGCTACACTGATGTGGAGACAATTCTTTCNCGCTCTCTTTTTGCAAACTATGGTAATGGAGTGCTCANCATAAGNAATCCCGACATGCGCGAGGTGAANGTTGAACTCTATCTTGCCGACGGTAGAAAACTGACCGATATCTCAGCCGGAAGNAANCCTGATATNCGTCTTTCCGCCGACCTCCTCAATATCCCTCGACAGAGTGGGGTAGTGGTCTGCCGGATCACGGCTCCCGGTGCTACTCCCGAAATTCTTAAGATCCTCCGATAAGTCTCTTCTCGGAATTATTGACCATAAGATGCAAAAGATAAAGGGACGTTTTGCTCCGTCGCCGACAGGAAGGATGCACATGGGCAATGTATGCGCCGCCCTCCTGTCCTGGTATAGTGCTAAAAGTAGGGGAGGCGACTGGCTGCTGCGGATCGAAGATCTCGACCCCCAGCGGTCCCGGCCGGAATATGCCCGACAGATCGAAGATGATCTTCTCCGCCTCGGATTGGAATGGGATGAAGGTGGTATTGATGGTCGTGGATCGGCCGGNCCGTATGTGCAGAGTCAGCGCNGNGNTNTNTACGAAGAGGCTCTGAAAAAGCTGGCAGATGCCTCACTGACCTATCCATGCTATTGCACGCGAGCTGATATAATGGCAACTCAGGCACCTCACCAGAGCGANGGAAGAATCGTATATTCCGGAAAGTGCAGGCCGGGTGCGACTCTATCCGATCCTGCCGGATTGCCGACTGTCAGTGANGCATCCCTTACCGGTGGCCGAAAACCTTCGACCCGTATAATCGTGCCCGATGAGGAGATCCGTTTTACCGANCGCATATGTGGTCCGCAAAGCGTCAACCTCGCTGAGCATTGCGGCGACTTCGTGCTCCGTCGTGCCGACGGAGCATGGGCCTATCAGTTGGCAGTCGTGGTTGATGATGCTCTGATGGGAGTCACAGAAGTTGTGAGAGGTGAGGATCTTTTGCTGTCATCCGCACANCAGATCTATCTTTATCGCCTGCTTGGCTTCCGTCCACCGGAATTTGCCCACTTCCCATTGATTAGGAACTCTGACGGTCAGCGACTCTCAAAACGCGACCGCTCCCAAAGCCTTGAATATCTATTCGACNATTATTCTCCGGCAGAGATCATCGGACGNGCTGCCCGACTCACCGGACTTCAGGCCTCCGACCGGCCTATCATGCCGCGCGAACTCCTATTCTTNTAATACGCCTTCTTATAGTACGCCGGTTCTATAGTACGCCGNTCGGATAAACATTTCAGAGTCATGAAGCGTTATACGGATAAGGCACTATTGCCTTAATATTAAAATTATTCTGTATGAAAAAGTTGCTTCTTACGCTCATGCTCGCGATTACATTTGGCGGAGCTGCTTTCGCTGATANTTACGCGCATAGCGATGCAGTGCTCCCCGAGGCTGCAAAATCAGTATTAAAGAAAAATTTCAAGTCTGCTGTATCTGTCGTGAAAATCGACAAGGATTTCGGGCGTGTCAGCGAATACGAAGTCATCCTGAAAGATGGATCGGAAGTATCGTTCGACTCCAAAGGCAACTGGAAAGATGTCGAAGTGGCCAATGATAANTCTGTCCCGGCTGCATTCGTCCTNCAGCCTATACAACAGTACGTCAAGACTAATCATGCCGGTCAGAAGATTGTAGGTATCGAGAAGAATCATCGTGATATTGAAGTGACTCTCTCCAATGGNATCGAAATGAAATTCGANACAGCCGGTAAATTCTTGAAATANGATGATTAGTNTAGTGTAATCTATTGTCATCTATTGTTAATCAANAGTCTAANTNNCTNATTGATACTTCTGTNTAGAGTATAGAGACACTTATTTGATATCATTGGNATATGGGTAGAAAGGCCCGTCCGCTACANGAACAAGTTGCGCTCCTTCAGAAGCGCGGAATGATAATNGCCGAGCCTGAAAAGGCTCGGCGTATACTCCTTGAGATCGGATGGTACAGGATGAGTTTCTATTGGTTCCCGTTTGAGACCCGCTATCCCGATCGGTTTGATCCTACCCATAAATTCCGCGACGGTACGNGCTTTGAGGATGCACTTCTCCTCTATGCTTTCGATTTCAATCTTCGCAACACTCTCCTCAAACCTCTCGAAAGGATTGAGACCGCATTGCGGACATATATCATCTATGCCGTCTCTACCCGTTATCCCGACCGACCGGAATGGTTTGCNGACCCAAAAGTAGTCAGCGCTGCACATGCCCGACAGTTTGAGCGATCCGTATATAGCGTTCTGCGGCGCACTCAACCCGAAATAGAACTACATCANAAGCGCTTCCCGCGNGATCGTTTTGCTCCCGCCTGGAAGACTCTTGAGTTNATGACCTTCGGTGCGATGTGGACTCTTTTTGANTCCCTCAACTCTGAGTCGTTGCGTCTGGATGTCGCCCGACATTTCGGAGTGCATAATCTCGACGTGTTCTGCAACTATATGGAGATTGTAAGAGCTCTCCGCAATCTTTGCGCTCACGGCAACATTCTCTACTCATTTCATCCCTCAAAGATCCTGCGNGGACCTGCCCTTGGCGGAAAAGCCGATCCTCCACGCAATCTTTATGGCGCATTGACCGTAGTCGACCATTTTCTCGGCGAGATTTCCGAACGNCTGCAACGCGAACTGCGCACCCAACTTACCGAGCACCTNCGNCAGTTCAGCCAATCCCCCGGNGCNNCNCGNCTCCTCCATAGCATTTTCCCAAAAAGATACTTCTAAACAACAAAAAGCAAGATACTTCTAAACAACAAAAAGCGCAACTCCGATTCGGAATTGCGCTTTTTGTTAAGGTATTGCTGCTTGGCGTNATTANTTCACGAAGTACTTGCAGTTCGCAGTGCGGCNNTTGCCATAGGAGTCGCGGGCTGTAAGACGCGCGATGCAGAAACCGTCGGCTGCGGGAGNTTCTACGGAGTGAACAAAACCGTCAAGGTCGTCAACCTCTACCGATGCGANCAGTCTGCCGTCAGCAGTATAAATGTCTATCACGGCTTCCGAAGCAGCCTTATCCACAGAGTAATTCAGTTTGCCACCGGAATAAGCCAGAGTAACCCCCGACTCTAATACGCGGCCGATAGCGGTCGGGATGTCACCCATCTCTACTTTAATATTACCTGTGGTCGGGATGTTGTTAGCTTTCACGTAAAGCATCTGCTTCTCAGGATCGTGATAGATGGCATGTCCCTCGGCATTCTGAGCCTCCTCAAGAGAGTTCTTCTTCCACTGGCCGAATACTTCATCAGCATTCCATTTGTCGTCTCCCTCCTCNGCGAGAGTGGCAACTCTTGACCGGCGAGCATCCATACTTTCGGGAAGTTCGATATTAAGACCGTCAATATCACCTCCGGTATATCCGTAGCAATAGAGATGTATTGTGCGGGTTTCGGGGAGAACCGATGTGTCAGCGTCCGCATTAGTCGAAATGTAGATATTAAAGAGGTCGCCTGCAACGTGCTTGCTTTCAAACGTAGTCACTGCATAATTGCCCCCCTTAATAGCCGAAGCCGACTGGCGGTCATCCTCATAAAGAATGTTCTTATGCTCGTCTCCATCATAGTCCAGAAAATGATATACGGTCAGATCGGCATAATCCAGTTCAGAAGTATTCGCAAATCCCTCGGTCCGGGTAAACATCGGGATAAAGCTCCCTTTCTTCATAAAGAAGGGAATCTGACTGTCCGAAGCAGTGTAAGGTATGGTCTGATGATCGCCGTAAGTTCTTACTTTATTCCCCTCAAGTACATCATTCATATCCGCCCACTCTCCCTCGGGGAATGTGATTGAGCGTGTATTATCGCTATCAGAGANAATAGGTGCTACGAAAAGNTCGCGNCCCCAGAGGTAGGAATCATTGCTGCCGGCAAGACGTGTCTTATCCACATCAAATGCACATGCCGGACGTGCCATCGGATAGCCGAAGGCCGAGTTCTCNTAAGCGAGAGTATANACNTAGGGGAGAAGACGATATCGGAGNTTGATAGCCTTACGCACGTTGTCNCGCACTCCGTCATAATCACCATTGTAAGGCTCGGGTCTTACCGCAGAGTGAGTTCGTAGCATCGGACTAAGAGCACCAAACTGCACCCAACGCAGATATAGNTTGGCATTTGTATATTCCCCATTAGTACATGCGAAGCCGCCGATATCACTGCCGGTCATTGACAATCCCGCCATCGTCATATTGAGAAGCGAAGGAATCTGAGCCTTAAAACCACTTACGGAGCGTTCGATATCNCCTGTCCAGGGGAATGCTGAATACCGCTGCATACCTGATGTGGCTGCACGTGGCATGATGAAATGACGCATCTCGGGAAAGTCGCGTGTAAGTCCNTCATGAATATGTCCTACCCAGATNTGGCCNAATTCATTGTGTACCTGATCCGGTGTGCCCCCCTTATGCTGTGAGTCGTAGTCATAACCTTCGGGTTCACCAAGATCAAGCCACCAACCGTCAACACCCTCCTCAGTACGCCCTTTGTAGAACTGATACATCCAATCCATTGCGTCAGGATTCGTAGCATCAATCAGGCCGACATCATTATACGGATGCAACCAACTCATATTCCCATTATCAGAGACATGTTGGTCAGCAAGATACCCGCTGTTTCTCANGAAATNCCAGTTGCTGCATCGGTCAGTGAAATAAGGCTCNGTAATCAGTGTTGTGTGAATCCCTTTCTCTTTCCATTCTTTAAGTTTGTTGGCAGCATNGGGAAATTTTTCNCCCCAGTCGAGAGTNCCCAGATGATATTCATCGTCACCCTGCCAAAAGAGGTCATAGACGATGCCGTCAAGAGGGTAGTTAATCCCTCGGATATTATTAATCACCTGATCACCTTCATCAAATGAGTGATAGCCATACTTTGACGTGATGTAGCCAAGTGTCCAATACGGTGGCAGAGGCTGCCGACCCGTAAGATGGGTNTAATTCGCCATAACTTCATCCATATTCTCGCCCCCTACATAGTAGTAGCTTATTGGAGTGATNGCGTTTGACTCATACTTCAGTCCTGATGAAGCAGGCGTCATTTTTGCATAGCGGTAGTGATCGTCAAAAAGCACACCATAGTTGGNGGTAGAGACTACAAACGGAATCTGAACGTTATGACCTTGATCCATACTCTCACCCGTATCTGAATTCCAACCCCATTTCTGATGGTTGTTCATGACNACCGTCACATCCTTGATCGACCCTTTAATATTGGTCTCGCCTCCGCCATAGAAAGCCGCATCATCTTGNGGCAGAAAGCTTACGGAATGAGTTGCATTATCCAGATAGCGATTCTCGGCAAGTCGTATATCCTGNCCATTCTCCATGAACGNAATCAACCCCGTCTCTTTGTCAACGCCTACGGTTGTGCCNTTAGGNATTTCGATATTGANCGTATGGTCGTACTCATTTACTGCGTAGCTGACATTGGGTTCCGCTACAACAGTGATGGATTTACGCTCCTGTTTGGTCTCACCATTGGGAAGAGTGAACACTTTCACTACCTTTTCAGAATAGGGCGTAATNTAAAGAGTTGCNTTTTCNCANGTGATCGTTACGGTCGTGCCGTCATTCTCCCAGCCTGAAACTTTTCCGGCACTCTCTGAGGGCTCCGGNGGAACNATTACTTGNCCNCCNTTGATTACACCNTTGACATAATATGTAGCTTTTGACAGATATTCCTCGCTTCCGTCTGCTGCTGTGCCGGCGCGATNATCGGCCCCGTCGCCCCCATTGTTGGAAATAATTATCTTTTCCGGAATGACCCCCGAGTTATTTACCCATATATAGACATTATCCTTATAAAGAGTCATTTCTTGTCCNGGCCAATTTCCTCCTGAGGCATTCTGTTCCTTTGTATTCCATGCCCATACGTAAGGCTTCCAGTTATTCTCGTTTANAAAGAATATATAATCTTGAGCTGCGGGGAAGTATGTGTTGTAATTCGCGTCAGTCTCCAAAGGATGGAACACTCCGTTGCTGTCGAAGTTGCTGTCCGGATTGGGTTGAGGATTCGGATCAGGATTNGGATCAGGATTNGGATCAGTCGTAGTAATAGGCTTTTGATCGGGCACTTTTGCCTGGCTATAGAACATGATTCTCGCCTTCTGCCCATTGTCATATGTGGTCAGTTTNATTGAATATGTCCCATTGGTNTTGATGATAAANCANTCCTCTGTNCCAAGNGTAGCCGNATANNANTTGTTNGGANTNATGATNGGTTNACGTTGACCTNTGNTGTCTGCNCCGNAACGNTGAGANTTNNCATCCCANTCATNCCNACNCNNTNGTTTCNNTNTTCCAGAATGTAAACCANGCNGTNGTNTTNNCNTCTGTNGAATTNGAATTACATCCGGANATAGTNATGTCTTCAATAATCCAGGTGTTGGAATCTTCTGCCGACTGTGTCATTTTGTGGTTGAAGGTCCAGTCCGATTCAGTCGGNAGATTATGCGCGACGGTAAACACTCCGAAGGCATCCGACGGCGCCGCNACNGTGGCCGTCAGCGCTGCTCCGAAGAGGATTTGCTTCCATAGCGACGCCGTGCGTCCTATGAAGTTTGATGAGTTCATTGGTACGTGTAAGAATTTAGTAGTTAGTTAAGCATTATTGCATGAAGTTGGTATTACTTCTTCNTCTTCTCAGACGTTTCNCCTCCTATCCCATGCTACAAAGTTACCAAAAATTTTCATATACGCAATAANAATTNCTCACAAATTGATATTTTTCGGCAGTTTGGTGTATCACTCTCTCTAATATTAAACCCTTAAGACCNCGANTGCGTTAACATTTGTAAAATGAAGATATACATATGTTGGACTGGTTACTGATTTTCTTTCGGGATCATCCGTTGATTCCGGTGTTTCTGACTCTCGGNTTGGGTTTCTGGCTGGGTAAGGTGCGCTTTCGCGGTTTTAGCCTTGGAGCAGTGGCCGCCACTCTGATTGTCGGTGTCATTATCGGACAGATGAAGATCGTTATTCCCGATCTGCTTAAGACTGTCTTCTTTCTCTTTTTCCTCTTCGCAACGGGCTATAGTGTCGGACCGCAGTTTTTTCGGGCAATGCGNGGCCCGGGACTGAAGCAGGCNCTGTTTGCTGTGGTCGAAGCCATNGTCTGTGCCGGATTAATTATCGTCGCNGCGATAGTGATGGGCTACGACAACGGTATCGCAACCGGTCTGTATGCCGGAGCACAGACAGCATCGGCTTGTCTCGGAATGATTAGCGATACGGTCAGGGAATTGCCGGTCAGTGAGGAGCAACGGGCATACCTGCTGATGATTATCCCTGCCTGCTATGCCGTCACTTATGTATTCGGCACTGTNGGCACCGCNTGGTTTCTATCCTCAGTCGCTCCGAAGATGATGGGNGGCTTGGCAAAAGTGCGCGAAGATACGGCTAAAGTGGAGAATGAGATGGATAGCGANTCTCATCTTGGCCCCGGTCAGATTCAGGCCGCGCGCCCCGTATCGTTTCGTGCTTACGAAGTTGAAAGCGATTTCTTTGATTATCCCCGCACGATAGCCGAACTCGAATCACATTTCTCCCAACAAGGCTGGAGAGTATTTGTGGAGAGGGCTCGTATAAAAGGTAAGATTGTCNACCCNGATGAGNANGTNANGCTTTCCAAGGGTGATCATGTAGTGCTGGCCGGTCGGATGGAGGAGATTGTAGATATGCAGGCCCGGCTNGGATCGGAAGTGAATGATCCCGAATTGTTGAATTTTGGTGCAGAGCGTACTCCCGTCACGGTGTCGCAGAAAGGTGCATCCGNACTGACTTTNGGGGCATTGCGTCGAAAGAACTATATGCAGAGAGTGATGATTGCCTCAATNCGGCGTAATGGCATGAATCTTCCCGTAAAGGCTAAGACCGAACTTTATCCCGGAGATGTGCTGACCCTCGTAGGCTGGCCCCGTGATGTTGAGGAAGCGGCTGCCCATATCGGGTATGCCGATCGGCAGACGAATGTCACNGATATGGTGTTTCTTGGTCTCGGTCTGGCNGCAGGTTGTGCTGTAGGTGCATTGTCGTTTGTAGTCAANGGNATCCCGTTTTCNCTTGGCGCGAGTGTGGGATCATTGATATTAGGTCTCGTGATGGGATGGTGGCGCACTCGACGCCCCACTTTCGGGCGTATCCCCGAAGCGGCACTCTGGGTGTTTCAGAATCTCGGAGTAAATATGTTCATTGCCATAATCGGACTGACCGCCGGCGGCTCGTTTGTCTANGGCCTGCANCGGGCCGGATGGNTGATATTCATTGTAGGCGCGGTCTGCACNCTGCTCGGTCTTGTCATCAATCTGTTTATCGCAAGGAGAATATTCCGCTTCTCAACCCCGGANACGTTAGGATGTGTAGCCGGCGGACGATTGAGCGTAGCCTCTATCGGAGCGATTACCGATGTTCTGCAGAGCGACGTCCCCAACCTAAGTTTTACGATCACCTACGCCGTAGCCAATATNTCNCTGGTATTCGCCTCCCTCGCAGTCCTGCTATTATTATAATATAAATTATTAAGGACACAGGTTTGGCAAAAAATTACTATATTTGTAAAAAATAAACATTATGCTTAGACTAAACTGTTTTATTCAGGTGAAACCTGAGAATTATGCTGAAGTATTGGAGGCCGCCCGCCGCCTCACAGAGGCTTCACTCCGACAGGAGGGTTGTGTGGCCTACGACGTATTTCAGAGTGCTACACGTCCCGAAGTGCTTATGATCTGCGAGACATGGGCCGACGATGAAGCCCTCAAAGCTCATAGCGAATCGGAGGTCTTCGTCAAGGAGGTCGCCCTTATGCGCTCNCTTGCCGAGATGAAACTGGAGACATTNCGATTTTAAGGCGCTGAGATGCTGAGTGTTTCAATCGTNGCGTATCACACGGATGAGGAGGAATTGAAGGCGTGTCTCGCTTCCCTCTCTTCGCCGGTNGTAGAGAAGATTTTTATCGTCGACAACGGCCGGGAGGAACGTTTGCGCCTGCTTGCCGAAGAATATCCAAATGTGGATTATATCCCTAATCCCAACGTNGGATACGGCGCAGCCCATAACGTGGCGATCCGCAAGGCCCTCGATGCGNACACCGATTATCATCTCGTTCTCAACAGCGATGTCTATTTCGATCCTTACTTGCTCGATACGCTGATAAATGTGATGGCTGCCCGCCCCGAGATAGGGCTTATTCATCCGCGACTTGTATATCCCGACGGCAAACTGCAACCGACGGNTCGTCTGCTTCCTACGCCATGGGATGTTTTCGGTCGCCGTTTCATCCCCCGCAAATGGTTCAGATCGCGCAACGACAGATATACTCTTGCCGGATTGGATCTGACACATGAGCATAACGTGCCCTACGTCCAAGGGAGTTTCATGCTCCTTCGGACCGAAACGCTGCGACACATAGGACTCTTCGACGAACGCTTCTTCATGTATCCCGAAGATATCGACCTTACCCGCAGAATCCATAGCCGCTANAAAACNCTTTATTGGCCGATGGCTACAGCGGTTCATGCCCACAGGGCNGCCTCTTACCATAGCTGCCGCATGCTTCGCATACATATCTCCAANATGATCCGCTACTTCAACAAGTGGGGCTGGTTTCACGACCCCGAACGGCGCGAGTTCAANCGGCGCCTGTCGGCAGAAATAAAACCCCAAACTAAAGAATGACCATACCCCGGATCTGTTGAGTCCATCAAATTGAAAAGCAATAAAAGCAATGAGAAGAATAGTAATAATGGGAGCCTCTTCCGGCATAGGCTATCGATGTGCCGAGGAATTGGCATCCCGTGGAATAAGGGTAGGAGTAGCAGCCCGTAATGAGGCTCCGCTGAAGAAATTGAAGGAGCAGTATCCGGAGACGGTGGAGTNTGCTGCGATAGATATCACTTCTCCCGACGCAAAGTCACGCTTGCTCCGTCTTATCGACCGNCTNGGCGGAATGGATATCTATTTCCACGTGNCTGGTATCGGTTATGAGAATATCGACCTCGATCCCGCTACTGAAGTAAAGATTTTTGAGACCAACACTGTCGGATTCGTCCGTTGTATCGCTACGGNCTGGCAGTATTTCCGCCGCAATGGCATCAAAGGTCAGATAGCCGCCATTACCTCCGTTGCTGGCACTAACGGAATCGGACATTTAGCGGCCTATTCAGCCTCTAAAGCAGCCGATCAGAAATGGCTCACGGCGATCGACCAGTTGTCGCATGCCACTCATGCCGGAATCTCAATCACCGACATNCGCCCGGGCTGGATCTCTACCTCTCTCCTTGATGACGGCGTTNGCTTCCCGATGCAGATGCAACTCGACTATATCGTGCCACGGGTGCTGAAAGCGATCATCCGCAAAAAGAGGGTCGCNGTGATCGACTGGCGNTGGAATATTCTCGTAGGCNTGTGGCGACTGCTNCCCAATTGTATNTATACCCGATTAGACGTGCGCCGCGCCGGCACTCTCCCGAAAGTAAAGATTCCACAATAAAATAGGAATATTCACAGAATTTGCGTAACTTTGAAAAATGGAAGAATCTAAAGAATTTTTTACGAGTGAGATCATGACCGGAGCTCCCGCTACTTTCAAGACTCCTACTCANCAACTGATATATGAAAGCCTTCAAAAGCAGGGAATAGANTTTACCCGTATCGAAAGCGACCCGGGAATCACGATGGAGGATTGCCTGAATATCGANAAGGCTTTCGGAATAGAGACCGTCAAGACTATTCTCCTGACTAATCGACAGAAAAATAAATTTTGGCTTTATGTGACTCATGCGCGCCGCCCGTTTGTCACCAAAGATTTNGGGGCAGCCCTCGGGATTCCGCGTGTCTCTTTCGCCGATGAAGAACTGATGCTCNAAGTGCTCGGCACGCGCCACGGCGCAGCTACTCCCTTCGGACTCCTGCGCCCGGAGGCCGCGGAAGTGACATTCGTAATGGATCAAGACGTTGCCGAGAGGGANAAGATCGTGCTTACCGATGGCGACCCCTGCGGATTTATNGCNATNGCNANTACCGATCTNTTCNNTNTGCTCGGNAANAANCCGANTATTATCTGATGAATACTCATTATCTGATGAATACTCAACTCATTTAAGTTTCGAAAGTCTAATCTTCGAAGCAAACTTATTACTTATTANTTATCACTTATTACTTTTTAAGTTTTGCAAGTTGCAACTTGCAAAACTTAAATCCTAACCTATAANATTATACATGAAAAAATCAATTATGCCTGTCGCAATGATGCTGCTTGCTTCGGCAGCATTTGCTCAACAGGCTCTCTGGGATAAGAACGATATCGTTTCNCCNCAGATTAANCCNGACAATACNGTCACTTTCCGGGTCTTTGCNCCCGATGCACAGAAAGTGGAACTCAACGGTGATTTCCTGACATCGGGAGATTCCTCTGCGCTGCAACCGGTGGCTATGCCTTGTGTACTCCAAAAGAATTCCGATGGGCTCTGGGAATATACCACTCCCTCTCCGCTCGCTCCCGAACTTTATAGCTATACCCTGACTGTCGANGGACTTCGTGTCAACGATCCCTCCAACGTATATCGTCTGCGCGATATAGCAAGTGTCAGCAACGTTTTTATTGTGCCGGGCGGTTATGCNGATCTCTATCGTGTGCAGGATGTCCCGCATGGCACAGTCTCAAAAGTCTGGTACCATTCTCCCTCTCTGGAAATGGATCGCCGACTGACAGTCTACACCCCTGCNGGCTATGAAAAGTCAGGTAAGGACTATCCNGTGTTCTATCTTCTCCACGGATCGGGCGGAGATGAAAACGCATGGTCGGAACTCGGACGTGCCACTCAGATTCTCGACAATCTCATTGCTCAGGGAAAGGTTGAACCTATGATCGTCGTCATGACCAACGGCAATGCCTCGCAGCAGGCAGCTCCNGGTGANACTCCGGCCGGATATGTAAAACCGACTACCCGCCTACCTTACACCCGACCCGGAGCATTCGAAGAATCATTCCCGGAAATNGTCAATTTCATCGACTCCACATATCGTACAAAAGCCGATAAAGCCCATCGGGCGATCGGAGGTCTGTCAATGGGCGGTTTCCATTCGCTTCACATATCGAAATATTATCCCGATATGTTTGATTACGTAGGTCTATTCTCATCGGCTATCATGCCTTGGCAGGCTCCCGAGGGTGATTATAAATCTCCCGTCTATGAAGATATGGAGGGCAAACTAAAGACACAGTTTGCAACTCCCCCGGCTCTATACTACATAGCAATAGGCAACGAAGATTTCCTCTTCGACGCCAACAATCAGTTCCGGNCTCTCCTCGACAAGGAGGGCTATCCCTACACCTACGTAGAGACCGGTGANGGCCACGTCTGGCGCAACTGGCGCAAATACCTCACCGATTTCGCCCCACGCCTNTTCCGCTAAAACGGATTCCCCCCGCCTCCTCCTATAACACAATTAGGCATCCAACCCCCGCATCGCTGGGTATTACATTACGGNTTCCCATGCTATAATAATACATTTATATAGCCCTGCGTATTTTTGGGTAGCCAACGACCCCGCGTAGCGGGGCATTACATTAGGCCCGTATCGATGGCCGCTGCCAGCGGCCATCGGTGCGGGTTTCCCATACGANAAAAATATAAATATGTAGCCCTGCGTAGCACGGGCTCCCCCGGAATACATTTTAAACATNATCAAACAAATGTTCCTCTCCATACTCTATCCTACNACGTAATAGCGTGTTTGGGTANCNAACGACCCCGCGTAGCGGGGNATTACATTAGGCCCGTATCGATGGCCGCGNNANCGGCCATCGGTGCGGGTTNCCCATACGAAAAAAATATAAATATGTAGCCCTGCGTAGCACGGGCNNCCCCGGAATACATNTTAAACATCNTCAAACAAATATTCCTCTCCNTANTCCATCCCACAACGTATTAGCAATTTTCGCAATTCTTCTTTGATCTGAAACCTTGAATGATGCTCCTCCTGATTACGTATATATTCGCATATTCTATCAATACTACCGCAATCGGCGGAGAAACAACCATATCCCCGTTGCCAATTAAACATATATGGGGTTAATCGATTTTTGCGTATAAATANAGATGAGGCCGATTTTAAATCNCTTACCAGATCTGATATCATTTCATTAGGATTATACCTGAATAGAATGTGAACGTGATTGGGAGTTCCCCCGATTTCGATTACATGATGTCCCCGNGCACCGAAACATGAGCATATATATTTATAGACATCATCCTTATGCNGAGTGGGGATGAGGCTCTCTCTGTTTTTTACGGCAAAAACCAGATGTAATATTATATTGGTATANGTATTAGCCATAGTTGGAATTTTACATCTCCAAAAATAGCCGTTATTTTTTTAATTACAAAATTTAGAATGNTATTTTGATAAGGAAATCGTAGAAATTNGTTTATGTCAAGAGATACTTAAGCTAAAATAAANNATATACCGTCTACGGGGGTAGCCCGTGCTACNCAGGGCAAAATATATTTATCTCATATCATACAAAATACCCGCACCGATGGCAGCTGGCGCTGTCATCGATACGGGCCTAAAGTAATGCCCCGCTACGCGGGGCGTATTCTACCCAAACGTGCTAAGCAGATCTCAACAAATAATCTATATTTACCATTACGATGATTTACGCTGAGNCACCCTGCGTAGCGGGGAANTATATTTAAACCCACACCTATAGCTGCTTTATGCGGCCATCGATACGGGTTCCCCATGCTATAATAATACATTTATGTAGCCCCGCGTATTTTNGGGTAGCCAACNACCCCGCGTAGCGGGGNATTACATTAGGCCCGTATCGATGGCCGCNNCAGCGGCCATCGGTGCGGGTTTNNCATACGANAANAATATAAATATGNAGCCCTGCGTAGCACGGGCTCCCCCGGACTACATTTTAAACATCATCAAACAAATATTCCTCTCCGTATTCCATCCTACAACGTAATAGCGTGTTTGGGGTAGCCAACGATCCCCGCGTAGCGGGGTATTACATTAGGCCCGTATCGATGGCCGCGCCAGCGGCCATCGGTGCGGGTTCCTCATACGATAAAAATATAAATATGGAGCCCTGCGTAGCACGGGCTCCCCACGTCGAACTCTAAAATGTCTGACCGGGCGGATTGGGGGTTGGATTAACTGATNGATTNCGGGAGNGGNCGGCAATTGTATTGCGATGCCATAGCCTCTCCATAAGCTCCCGCGGAGCGGAGAGCTATAAGATCTCCNCGNCNTGTNANCGGAAGGCTCACCTGCTTCCCGAACACNTCCGACGACTCACATATCGGACCGACCACATCATATATCTCAACCTCCTCNGAATCTGAGGTCAGATTCTGAATCTCATGATGCGCATCATAGAGTGCCGGACGGATTAGTTCGGTCATCCCCGCATCAATNATAGCAAATTTCTTCACACTTCCCTCTTTCACGAATACAACGCGAGAGATAAGCGTACCGCATTGCGCCACCACCGCACGTCCCAATTCGAAATGCAGAGTCTGATCNGGNGCGATGTTGAGATTGTCACGATACGTCTTGAAATAGAGGTCGAAGTCAGGGATGGGATTGAGGTCGGGATTGTCATAGTCNATACCCAAGCCTCCCCCCACATTGATATAGGGAAGNTTCACTCCGCGCTCTTTCAGCGANGCCATCAGCGTGTTTACACGTTCACACAGGGCTACGAAATCATCCATGACGAGCAACTGCGAACCGATATGGAAGTGGAGCCCNATAAACTCTACATTCTCCAGTTCATCTGCGTGTGCAATCACTTTTTCGAGGTCGCCGAGTGCAATGCCGAATTTATTCTCGGCAAGCCCCGTNGTGATATGAGCATGGGTATGCGCTCCGACTTCCGGATTNACGCGGATAGCGATGCGGGCCTTTTTACCTTTCTTCCCNGCAAGTTCATTGATTACTTCAAGCTCGGGGGCTGATTCTACGTTGAAGCAGTAGATATCGTTNTCAAGGGCGATATTGATTTCTCGGTCGGTCTTGCCAACNCCGGAATAGACAATCTTGTTGCCCGGTATGCCTGCTTCGCGAGCTGCAAGGATTTCGCCTCCGCTGACGCAGTCAGCACCCAGTCCGGCCTCTGCTATGACGCCAAGCACCATCGGGTTCGCGTTCGCCTTCACGGCATAATGCACAACGTAGTTGGGATCATTGGCCGTTGANCGATGGATTGCGTCAAGTGTGCGGCGGAGCAAGTCAAGATCATAATAATAGAACGGCGTTTCCATCTCTCGGAAACGTTCGATCGGGAAGTTGCAAGTGGAACTCATTGCTAATTTATACCTATATTTTATATAATTTTTTACCTGAATCAAAGCTGAAAAGGAAGTCGTCTTTTTTGACAACTTCACTTNNTCCTTTCCTTTTTTAGATAACAATTTTACTCAAAAATTGTTAGNGTATGTTNCCCTTTAAACGCTTAAGACTTTTAGTTCGGTTCCTCCGAGCATGGCAGCNATTTCNGAATATGAACTCCAGTAAGATCCGAATATTCCGCGTGTCGCTGCTAAGATACTCATTTCAGCGGCCGCGTCGATCATTCCCTGCAGACTTTTCCTGTCNGCCACCGAGGGATTGTAATGGATCATGCCCGGATAGCGAGCCGAAAGATGATCTTTTACTTCCTGACTGTCCGAGGCAAGGAAGATTCTCACTTTCGGTTGCGAGGCNATCAGCTCCTCTATCTTACTCTCAAACACTTCTATCGGACTCTTGGCGATAGAGTCTACATTGTCAGTGCGCCTGACGTGAAAGCCATAATCAAAACTCCCGGCTCCCTTGCTTATCTCCAGTGCGCGCTCTTTCACNCGATCTGAAAAACGGAATATCTCCTTCATTCGCTCCGGAGAAAATGGATAGAAAACTTGTCCGGAATATACCAGAATATCCTTCTTGGAGTCGCGGGCGCCCCTAAGAAGCCGTTCCGGCTGCTCTCCATAGTTCTCACTGTTGACTCCATCATAAAGCCGTAGCCCGTAGCGCAGTTTCTGACTCAGCGCCGGGAGATATAGATTCTTTTTCCGAGGCATTGAAAGCAGGAAACGTTCTACTGATGTGGCTATCGGTTCGATTTCAAACGGTAGTGATTCTGTTTGAAAGAGGTCGGAGAAGTCGGCCTTAAGATCGTCGTTGTTGTCCCAGCGTACTGAACAACGTCGGCCTGAAACTTCTGCCAGCGTTAAGGCGGAAAGAATAGCACGCATACGGTTGGCAAGCCCTCCCGCCGCCACTATTTCTACCTTTTTTGTAGATTCCTTCTCTTTCATAACTGCAAAATTACTGATTTTTTACCTTATAGCCAAATGTAATATNGTAAAACCATTATTCCATCCAATGTGTTATTACTGTAAAGAAGTCGGATCGCCTGCAGATGGCTACGGCGATCGTGCTTCACCGACTATAAAAATCAATAACACATAAAAATGGCAACTGTAAAATTTATGGGTAATCCCGTAGCGACTGTCGGCGAACTTCCCGCAGTCGGTAGTGAGGCTCCCGCTTTTGTCCTGACTGCTCAGGACCTTTCCGATATCAAACTTGAAGATCTTAAGGGTAAGCAGGTTGTGCTGAATATATTCCCGAGTCTCGACACTGACGTNTGNGCGGCAAGTGTGCGNCGTTTCAACGTCGATGCNACTAAGTATCCCGACACTGTGGTGCTNTGNGTNTCACAGGATCTTCCCTTTGCCGCAAGCCGTTTCTGCACTGCNAACGGTATTGAAAACGTGAAGACTGCATCCGGCTTCCGTTCAGATTTCGGCAAGGCTTATGGTGTGGAGATCGCTGAAGGTCCGCTCAAAGGTCTTTATGCCCGTTCGGTCGTAGTGCTCGACAAGGACGGCAAAGTCAAAGGTGTGCAGCTCGTCGACGAAATGACCGATGAACCCGACTACGCAGCCGCTGAAGCCCTCCTNAAGTCATAGAAGATTAAGAAATTAATGGAAGTATAACGCTCAATCGGTTACTCGCACTACCCGATTGAGCGTTATATTTATTTNGGGGACACATTTTTTGATTTCCAGACATCGTAGTTGCTGATATCTTTTACGATACGTCCGGGACGCCGCCATTCCGGTGAAAGAGGGGAGAGCTCCGGACGTTTGTATTTGCTCTCGACTCCCGCCACATCAAGCAGAAAATGGCTGAAATATATCAGAGATTGCTTCTCGGAAGCAGCCTTTTCGAGTCGGGCATAAAGAGCCGGATGCAGCGCGCGGAATTCCGGAGTGGTAATCACTATAAACGGTATCTCAAGCACGTACGGGGCNGCCTCCGGAATCTTATGGCTATCCATTGTGCGCACGTGGCAGGCCCGCTCGTCGTTCATCTCCTCTCCATGGTCGGGATGATAAATGATTATAGCGTCCTGACCCTTTATCTCCTCANAAANCCTCATCAGCAGACTGTCAACGTAGAGCGTGGCATTGTCGTAGCACGCTATCTGGCGACGTTGCTCCATATTCAGATCCTTTCGGTGGGGATAATCACCGGCGGTGAATTTCCCAAAACCTGCCGGATAACGGTTTTCAGCCGAAAAATGCTGACCATTGATATGGAAGATGTCGAGAGTAAGACGCGTTGAATCATTCAGCATCGCTTTTTCGGCATCGAAGAGCTGCATATCGTAGGGATACATCCGCTCATTACGATAATCGAAGTTGGCGCGACTGAGCTTGATCGAATTCATGAAGTTGCATGTGCCGACCTCCGCCTGATCGTCGCCACGCAGCAGAGTGGCCTGATTGTCATGGAGGCGCACTGCATATCCCGCNTTACGCATAATCATCGGCGTAAGCGGCTGACGAAGATAATATTTTGTGGAGTCGGTTACGACATACGGACTGAAAAGAATTTCCATCATCCGGTAGGTGCGCGGTTCGAAACATATTACGTCGTCAAACTGCAACAGATCACCCTCCTTCTTCAGGCGATCCATTCGGGGAGTCGTAGGTAGGGGATAGCCATAAAGATTCCAGTGGGCTTTCGAATCNGATTCACCGATTATCCAGATGATGCGCGCAGGCGCATCCGCTCCTTCCGGAATCACACCATCGGCGAGGGCCGGCGTNTTNTCNAGNGCCTTGATATTCTTGATCGATCGCTCATGCACCTTCATCATCTTATGAAAACGAAGNAGTGTGTTGAAGTTGTTTTCGGCATTGAAGTTATTTTCCGGTGGCAGNCTCCACCACCAGGTCCCGAGACATAAAACCACAACCACGCCCCATTGCTGACCGATGCGAATCGGGCGCTTTGAAGATATGCGAAGCATTCTGCCGAGCCGCCCGAAGATATACCATACGCAGATTGTAAGAATTATATACCCTGCAGTGACCGCTATGCTTTTCGGAGTGAAGAGATAGCGTTCGAGAAATTCTCCGCTCTCTCCGCGGTTGGTGTCGGCGATAAGGCGTATTATGCGGTCGCTCCAGCGGGAATGAAGCATGAAGGAGATCCAGATCTCCACGTAGGAGCTTACGGCTATGAGAATGGTGAGTAAGCACCCGAGTCCTCGCAGAGTCCAACCCGAAATCCGGCTCCACAGTACAGCGGCTCCCGACAATCCGGCCCTGAGGGAGCAACGTAGCAACCTGCGACCAGAAACTGTCAACAGACCATGAATTATCGCCAGTAGGGTAGAAAGAAGGAATCCGCTCCGCAATCCCTGAGAGAAATTATGAGGGCTTAGAGTAAGGGTTGCGTCCTGCTCCCATTGCAAGAGGGTGACGGCCGCAAGCAGATACATATAGAAGAATATCGTATGGAGGTTTGCCCAAAGAAATCGAGCGATCGCTCCGGGTACTCGTCCTGCTGAGGTCCATACAGTTTTGATGAAATCCATGAATTTTAGTTTAGTAGCTATTTAGTCAGAAACTTCATGATACAAAATTACTCAAACTCGCCGAATTATCCAAAATGCCCGAAGAATGTTGAAATAATTCCTGACATTCCGACGTTGGAATAGATGAAGTTTAGAAGTTGGGTTAACTCTTCATTATAATTTTTATAGTTCGTAAATAAGTTTAAACAACTTCTTAATCAACTTCATTGTAATTCTTAGAGTTCGTAAATGAGTTTAAGCGACTTCTATATGAGATTCCAAGGACTTAACCGAGAGATTGATGCCGGTCTGAGCTGGCGTCTGACAGAGATTATGCGCGGCGTAAGCATCATCCTTATTATGCTGCATAATCTTTTCCATGTGTATCCTACTATAGTAAAAGAGTGTGAATTTACCTATTCGCCGGGACTGACAAAGATGTTCTTCGACAAATTGGCTCACTCCGACGGCTTCACGTTATTTCATATACTCTCGTTCCTGGGATGGTTCGGCGTGCCGGTATTTATCTTCCTTTCCGGCTATGGACTTACCCGTCGGTATGATGCCGGCCATTGTGATTCTTTTGACAGGTGGGGATTTATCCGTCGCAACTGGATCAAACTCTTTCAACTGATGTTGCTCGGAGTCAGTATCTTTTTCGTAGATCAGATTGTCAACGATCTGATAAGAGGAGAGGGGATAAAATGGGGAGCCCTATGGAGGATTCTCATTCCGCTTACCGAACTCAATGACGTCGTGCAATTATGGGGGGGCACCATTCCGGGAGTATATTGGTATTTCGGGCTGGCATTTGAGTTTTATGTGTTTTATGCGCTTTGTGTGCAAGGCCACCGTCAGCGCTGGATGTGGATTTTTACGGCTATATGTTTCTTTGCCTTCTTCTATTTCAGTAAACATCCGATTCTGACTGACGATCCCAACCGCTTCGAGGCTTATATTCGCCATAATATCGTAGGATGGATGCTCCCCTTTGCGTGTGGCGTATGGTTGGGGCGCGCACGCCGAATCCGACTACTGACCGTAATCCTTATTCTTGTGACCTCATTTGTGCTTTTCCTCCCCTCACAGAAGAATATATACACATGGCAATTTTCGGCAGTGTTTGCCGTAGGAATAATCTTTACCATCAGTCTGCTGTTTGCAAAGATTCCATATTGGACAGATCTATGGGGTTGGATCGGACGATTAAGTGCCTATCTGTTCGTGGCTCATCCGATAGTGAGACATCTGACCCGCACCCTGACATTTTCCAATCCCAATCAGGATCCGGCTCTTCCGGCTGTAGTCCCCACTCTCATCTACGTGGCTCTCACCTTCCTCGCAGCTCTTCTCTATCGATATATCAACTCTCTCCTTTTTCATAAATAAATTTGCAAGTCAGTGAATATTTTGCTACATTTGCAGCCTTAGAGCTTTCCCGCTTTTCACGGGACTCTTCTCTTATACTATTATATTTCGCATCATGAAAATCAAATCGTTATTATCCACATTAACTGTTGGAGTTGCAACGGCGTTCTCCTTTGCCACTCCGCTTTCATGTCAGGCCGTAGAGACAACGACTGCCGCTTCAGGTCAATCCGTGCCCGACGTCTTCTACATGAAGAATATCACACCAGACAATATCGTAAAGGTATATGAGGCGCTCGGTCGAAAGGCTGAAGGAAAGAAAGTGGCCGTAAAGATCTCTACCGGTGAATCCAATAAATCGAATCATCTCGATACGGCTCTGATCTCGAAATTTGTACGTCATATCGATGGCCACTTCGTGGAGTGCAATACAGCCTATCATGGAAATCGCAATACTACCGAAGCACACCTCGCTACCGCCAAGCAACACGGTTTTACGGATCGTGCCGGTATCGATATCCTTGACGCCGAAGGGGAAATGGAACTTCCCGTAGCCGGCGGTAAACACCTCAAGAAAGATATTGTAGGTAAGAATATGGCCGACTATGACTTCATGGTGGTGCTTTCCCACTTTAAAGGTCATCAGATGGGTGGCTTCGGCGGTGCGCTGAAGAATATTTCTATCGGACTCGGTTCGTCGGCCGGCAAGACCTGGATTCATTCCGGAGGCAAGACTGCAAATGTCGATTCTATTTGGGGCAATACTGCCGAGCAGTCCGTATTCATCGAGTCGATGGCCGATGCAGCCAAAGCCATCACCGATTACTATGGCGACAGAATTCTCTACATAAATGTAGCCAATCGCTTGTCGGTAGATTGCGACTGCAACGGCAATCCCGCTGCTCCGGAAATGGGTGATCTCGGTGTGTTGGCATCCCTCGATCCCGTAGCCCTCGATCGCGCTTGCGTAGATCTGGTCATGAACTCCGACGATCCCGGTAAAGAGCATCTGATCGAGCGTATCAATTCCCGCCTCGGCACCCTCATCCTCTCTCACGGAGAAGAGCTTGGTATCGGTTCGCAAACCTACAATCTCATCACCCTCGAAGAATAGTCAGAGCGCCCTCTTCTGACCACCACATAAATCAGGAGGTATTGACATTTTTAAAAAGATGTCTATACCTCCTGATTTCTTTTCTCCTCATTGAATTTGAGCAGTAAAGTATCAATGATTACTTTGTTACGATTGGAAATGACCTGAAGGATAAGCCCGACACAAAACAGCATCAGCGCCCCGGTCATAAGAAATCCGCCGCAGAATAGGGTAGGGAAGCGGTCGACTTTACCTGTGGCAAGATAATCATTGAATACAGGAATATTCATTCCGATAGCGACGCAAGCAAGCCCCATTGCGATAATTGAGAAGAATAGCATCGGCTTGTAGTCGCGGAAAAGTTTCAGGATTGTAGATAATATAAGAATCCCATCTGAATAGGTGTTGAGTTTTGATTTGCTTCCCGATGCTCGGTCTTTGTAGCCGATTGCTACTTCCTCAATATTAAAATCATTGACAATGGCTGCCACGGTAAGCTCCGTCTCTATCTCAAATCCCTTTGATTGTAGTGCGACGCTTTTTACGAATCGTCTGCTGAATGCCCGGTAGCCACTTAACAGATCGTGGGTATCCGAATTGAAAATCCAATTGATAAGTCTTCTTACAAGCCGGTTGCCCGTATTATGAAAAGGACGTTTATTTTCATCGAAATATGTCGACGACAGTCGATCGCCGATCACCATGTCTGCCCCATGGTCAGCTATAGGAGTTATAAGGCTATGTACCGACGAGGCGGAATAGGTTCCATCACCGTCGGCCATAACATAAATGTCGGCATCCAATGTCTTAAACATGGTCCTTATGACGTTGCCTTTACCACGTCGGCTGACGCTCACAACGTTTGCCCCTGCTTTTCGGGCAATTTCGGCTGAGGAATCTGTAGATGCATTATCAAAGACGTAGATCTCAGCCCCGGGGAGTTCCTTTCTGAAATCGTTGATTACGTCTCCGATAGTCTTCTCCTCGTTCAGACAAGGAATCATTACGACTATTTTATTTATCTCTCCCATAAGTATTTCCTTGGAGTTGAAGTTTAGGCAACTTCGTTTTATATACTTTTAATGCATACACGCCCAATGACCATACAGTTATGCCGAATGCCCGGGATGTATACCAGAAATGGGCGAATGTCTGATTCTGCATACTCGCCATCCATATGAAGGGAAGAAGCCCGACCACAACGAGTGACAGATATTTTTTTCTTTCCTCTCCACCCTCTTTACGTATAGTCAGGTAGACCCATATAATAATACCCACCGATATTGTCAGAAGAGTCCCTGCAAGAATCAGTCCTTTTATTTTTCTTTCGCCGATCGACGTCACCGACCCGAATCTTGTCGTTGCTTGATCTGTCACTTCCCTCCATATATCCGAATCTATAAAACCGGCCACTGACACCCATTTGAATATCCAGATTCCTGCATAACCCGTGATCCACATTATCACCATCAGTAGCAGAATCCTGTAATCCGGAAATCTATTGCGTAGAAGAAGCACTGTTACCGCCGGCATTCCGAACGTAAGCAACGGAGCTGTCAGGAGATCCAGAAATGATGTCATCCCTCCGATTACTAAAAACGTCAATCCTACGGCGGAGGGTCGTAGCCTATCGGGATCAACCATCAGAATCAAAGCCATGGAAGTCAGAGCAATAAATACACAACTCGAATATTGGAGCGACATCGGAACTAATGGCAATCCTATCGCAAGTAATGTGATTAGAAACACTAATGTGTAGTATTTACCCGATCTGCGATATAACATTCCGACTGTGATGATTGTCAGACTGAAGATTAGTATATAATTTATGACCCGAATGATTCTTATATCTCCGATTGTAAGCATTGGTCGCAGGGTGACATCATAGCCATGCCAATAGCGATAGTAATCAAACATCCTGTCAGGGAGCTGATGAGTTACGACAAGATACGTTCCGAGGCTGTTAGAGATAGTATCATCGTGGCAATAGATCGGAGAGCGGAGCATATTCTCAAAAGCCGAAGCATCCGGATGCCCGGCAAGTACCTCTCCGATCATCAGGGCGTCTGTATAGTTATCAAGTTGGGATACGGAGAGGGGCGCGACAAAGCGCTTATAGTCTCCCTCTTCGCTGAGAATTCTGAGCGACTCCTCCACATTAGGTCTGACAGTATCGCGGTCTATAAGGGCGGAGCAGTATTTAAGACCCGTAAAGATCGTCACCATCATTATAAATACTATTGTTGCTCTAAAAATAAATCTCGCAACCATCATTATCCATAAGACGTAAGTATCAACGCAACTTAGGTTACGGCTATCGGAGCAATAACCTTCACTGCAAAGATAACTATTTTATTCCGAATCTCAGATATTGAAATCCTATTTTATCAACATTTGTGGAAAATAAACATGCCTTTTCGCCAAGTTGATATTAACTTTGCAGCAGATTTAAAAAATACAACTTAATTATGAAGATTTTACACTTTTCCGACACCCACAATTGTCATCATCGCCTTCGGGACTTGCCCGAGGCCGACGTTGTAGTCCATTCCGGCGATTTCTGTATGGTCGGCACCGAACAGGAAGCCTTGGATTTCCTCTACTGGTTTTGCGATCTGCCATACAGGCATAAGATTTTCATCTGTGGCAACCATGATGATTATCTCAATGGCGCAAACATTGACGGCCTTCCTGACAACGTCTATCAACTATCCAACTCCGGTATAGAAATTGAGGGAGTGAAGTTTTATGGTGTGCCCATGTTTCTCGAAGATTGCATCACCGACCGTCAAAGCCGTAACTATGCCAATATTCCTGCCGATACCGATGTTTTGATCACTCATTCCCCGGCCTATGGCATACTCGATTTCGACGATGGTATTAATTACGGCTCAGAGGAACTGTTGACGAAGCTATCCTCCCTTAATCTCAAGGCTCATCTTTTCGGCCATCTCCATGCCCGACACGGAATAGAGGAACAAAACGGCATCATCTTCTCCAATGGCGCAATTATGAATGACGACTACACCGATATCAATTCACCAAACCTAATTTCTATTTCGTAATCTAACACACATAATGTAATGGAGGTAATTCCGCAAGATATTGAAAAGAAACTTCAGCTGGTATTAAGGTACATTGAAGAGTCAGCTGCTTTTGATGGTAGGTGTGACAAGGATTTCAACGATGCTACTTCAGTATCATCATTGGCACGTGCCTCAGGATTATCCGTGCGTAGCTTACGAGATTACTTTAAAGCATACACCGGTCAGAACCTGGTGAACTACGTTTCCGGTAGACGGGCCGAATATGTAGCCCGTATATTCAGATTATACCATGCCGTGTCAAAAGCTCACGTGGCACATTCAATTGGCTTTAACTGTCCGAATGGGATTTATAGGCTGATGCGAAAAAATGGGGTCGCTAATATTGACTCCCTCAGAAGCATAGTAGTCAATGATTCGGCCATTAATCATTCTTTCAGGAAAGAATGTCTGCCAGAATGTATTCTCTTTTACAGACAATTGGAAACTCATTATGATGAGTGCTCTACTTGTGAATTTGAGGCGAATAATTGGGATAAAATCGAAGCTTTTGTTGCGACAAGGTATCCTAAAGCAAAAGTGTCAGGATATGTTGGCTTTGCAATAGATCGGTATATTACTGATGATAAGGATTCTGGGATATTCATTTCCGGCATTTTATATCAAGGTATACATTCGTTAAAACTCAATAAAGATNTTANCGGTAGTATTGGNTGNAGATTAATTCCAACACGCAGATATGCAGTATTCACATANAAANGCAATTATGANGNCTTNACTCAATTTTATGATGAGGTAATCGCAACAATNAACAATAGTGATTTAAATATTGACATAACNACCCCGTATATGGAGAAATACCTCAATTCCCCCACTGAGACTCCNGCAGAGGAATTGATNACNGANCTATGGGTNGCTTTGGCTGATTAGATTGGGTTGANGTCTTAATTACGTCAGTGACATTGGGGTGCAAAGAGTGGATGCCCAAAGCTAATCCCCGCCTCCCTAAANATTNGAGTATTCATGCTCCATGATATGCAGTGCATGGCACCACCTTCGGATATGATTCTTGCCATAGATATGGGAATACATTTCTTACCAATGACATTTTCAAGTAGTTTAAGGGCAACTTTATCAGATGCAATACTTGCAGTGGGTACAAGTACTGCGTTTCGAAGTTCAAGGTAGTTAAGATGACACCAGCTTTTTTCACGGTACATATCGCCATACTTCAATTCTTGAATCTCAAATCTGTCACCAAGTGCCTTCTTTATNGCCATTCCAAGATTGGGATCCATATCTGCATAGCAGTTCATCAGAAGCCGACCTTTTCCGAGACTTCTAACCATTCCNTCGGCATGACCGGTTTTTTCTTCGGTATCCCAAGGGATTAGGATTACTTCGGCNTTNAGTATGTCATCAAGTTCGAGCAATATTTCATGATGTGAAANTCCCGGATTCTCATACAGAACCTTCGTAGTCATGATAACACAATCCACTCCATTCTTATCGGTGCAACGTATCANGTTGCCCCCATCGATTATAAGATTAGTGTGATTGCAGATGNCAGATGATAGCGCATCACTTCCACCTATCGCAAGAAAAGCATCCCGNCAATTGGTTATATATCGGGAGTTATTGCCTTGNAAATAGTCGGGGTTATAGCGATAAACCACAAANTCNCCATCNTGCCGTTGGAANGGCANAAAATCNCGNACCCANATATCGGCAGCGTTGGGTACAAAATCGTAGATTTCATTTTCGGCAGTGAGTGCAGACTCAATCTGTGCCCATACCGACTGATATTTCTTNAGGCTTTTAAGCCAAGGAGAAAAGTAGTGTATTGTCCTCATAATTTACAATGTTTAAATTGAACACTGCAAAGTTAGGAANAANNCTAACNNCCNNCCGTATCCAAAACGGCAAACCTATNAATCCTTAAGGGCGAGCCTTGGTCGGAATCTTTGTAAACGAACTCGGGTTCTCCCCATTCTGAAGATTGAAGAATCGGTATTTAGNGTTGATTATTTTATCAAATTCTTTTTTAAGATCAGACTCCAACATATCATCAACTTTCTTTCCGACACGTTTCGCCCATTCTTTTACCTTATCAATCTCCTTATCCTGCTCAACATTTATACAGCGTTTATACTCATGAATACGTCTCAGTATCACACCCTCAGGAACTCGTTCTATTGTGGGATAGCCATCTAATTCAGAGAATGCTCCAAGGTCTTGCCATAAAATGTTTACGCATTTCTGAGGGCCAAATGTATATGCAGGTATATCAATGTTATACAGGCCTCGAATCAAAATTCCGCCAAATATCGCTTCTCCTGAATTGGTTACAAAACCCTTATTATCAAGAATTGTTGATTTACTATCAAATGTCAAATCTACTCCGCTTTGATGAAAAAACCATCGACCAGCACTCAAATTGCGGGGATAAGTAANAATATCAGGATGATAAGGTGAATAGTAATAGAACTCAATCTCAACTATCGCATAACGTGCTTCGCCCTTCTTGATAATATAGTTATACATCAACTTTTTCTGCAATNTCATGAAATTTTGATTGTATATCNGTAGTATATACTTCGTTAANCGCACTAAGTAAATTTTCCATATATGAATAGCGATTAATTGATAGTTTTCTAATTGTTAATAGGGCAAAAGTAGTGACGGACAGTTTTTTTATTTNAGTCATTGTTAATCCTCCTTANATTTACNGCTCCAATGAAGTCNTTGTCNGCCATNGCTTCAAGCAGTCCGAAAAAATCATTCTCATCAATTCTTAGTGATCGGCATATAACCCGTCGATTGGCTCCTTCAGGAACCATATTAGAAAAAAATGGGAAAAGATGCTCGGAATTGAATGTGGTGCTTTGCTTGGGTAAAGTCGCTGAAATCGGAGGTAATGCGGAATTTATATAGTCTTCTTTGTACTGGAACGTATAGCCTATTCCGGGATATTTCTCTGTGAGTACCCCGGCTTCTATATCATTAATATACTGCCAACTCTCTCATTTGTCAATGGGAATTATATAGTCTGTCGTACCTTGTAGTCAATCTCAATGCCCAGAACCACAAGAATCTTCTTTATGGTGTTTAACGATGGATTTCCTTTGCCACGCTCAATATCTTTGATTGTAGCAAATCCGACCTGCGCCATTTCAGCGAGATCCTGTTGTGTGAGGGATAGCGTTTCCCGACGCTGCTTCATTATATCTTTCAATTCCATAGTATGACATAATAAACTTTCGCGCAAATATAATAAGAAAATACGACGAAAACAAATAAAAGTATGATAAGACATACTTCTATGATGGAAATTGCAAATATAAAGGAGGTGTACAATGAAAAAGTATGGTATATTGTACTTTGTTTGTGCTTATTTGCCATAAAATATTCATAATTATAAATAGCTTGTATAATACCTTTTGAACAAGTCCTATTCTAATTTTTAAATAATAATAAATAAATGCTTAATTAAATGATTTAATCATAAAACATTATAATTTTGGCATTCATTGCATTTGAAACGTTAATACGTAATGATTGATATTAATGCTTATTAATTCTAATACTTTTGATAAAGTTTATGCAATTGTCTAATCCCAGATATGTTACTAATGCATAATAAAATACTTCCACATTGGCTATACACTTACCAAATTGTAGATAGCAAAGTGAATAGATGACAGATACGAGAGTATATAAAGCATAATTGCATAATTTTAAATTCTTAATGGGATTTTTAGACTTTATATGATTAAACGAGAGTTTTTCCCAAATTTTTCTTATAATACTTACATATTTAGGCCATAAGCTCCCAATACTCACAAGAGTTAAGAATAAGTACAGTACAACTGTAAATGTTGGATATACTATTAAAGTTATTCTAAAATGAATAAGAATGTAGAAAAGAGTCATTAATAGTAATGAAAATAATAGAGTGCCGATTAAAGATGGCAAAATGCATATACTTAAATACTCTATGATTATTTGCATATAAGGGTTATTAAGAAGTTTAGATATTATCTTTTTTATTATATTAATTAATTTCATTGCTTTATAATTAATTTCATTCATTATTCTCATGTGTTGGTTGTTGCAGATTGGTTGTTATTTACTTATCAATTTATCTTCTTGTCAAGTTCTGCGTATAGAGCAGGGCGCAGTTTTCGATTGTATTCTTCAATTTATTTAATCTTTGGAGAATCGTGAGGTATGACTTCATATCCTCCATCAAGTCCAGATTTAGGCTCTTCATATACTGTTCCGCCGTAGTGTTCCTTTAAACGTTGGCTTACTTCGTCACGAGTTATTTCGCCTTTACGTTTCTGATTGCCCAAATCAAGTAGAATCACTGAATCCTTCAGTTTAGCTGCTTCTTGAAGTCCAATGCCGGTAAGCCAAGCCTCCGCCTTCTCCTTTGTTTCAGAGTTTTCGCTATGCGACAACTCCACAAGCTCGTTATATTTTTCTTTGTATGACATACTAATGATTATTCTGTGTCTAATGAAAGAAGGTTGTCGTTGAAACGGTCGAAGTCAGATTGGAATAGGCGGTCTTGGACAATGCGATATTTCTCAAACTCAGACTCTGCAAAACTTTTGGCAAATTCAGTAGTTATCTTTCCGGCATCAGTCAGAATTGCATCGCCAGTTGCTTCAAGTATGATGTCAATACGTTTCGCCCAATCTTCCATTGTCATAGGGATATGCCGCTTCGCCATTCGCTCAGCCATATCAAGGACTGCATTGACAAGATGCCCCATATCTTCAAGTTCGTTCTCCTTGAGATAATTCTTGGCGATACTGACATCCGGCTTTACGATTTTACCATGAGGGGCGTTCTCCCACGTTGTCAGTCCCATGTGTTCTTTCTCCGCATTGGCTCTCTCTACAATCAGTTCAGCTGCGGTATGCCCATGCACTGCATAGTGCATCTTATTCTGTACCTTTTTGAAGAAAAGTCGTGTGGTAGGTGCATCTCGGTGATAATCAATGGCAGTCGAATATATATCCGTCAGCTTCTGATAGAAACGGCGTTCACTCAAACGTATCTCACGAATCTCAGCTAACAGATGCTCGAAATAGTCCTCTCCGATAAACGAACCGTTCTCCATCCGCTTCTTGTCAATCACATATCCCCGAATGGCAAACTGACGCAATACGAAAGTACACCACTGCCGGAACTGCGTAGCTCGTGTGCTATTCACACGATAACCAACTGATATAATGGCATCAAGATTATAGAATTTGAGCTTGCGATTTACCTGACGCTCACCTTCGGTTTGAACTACCGAGAAATTCTCGGTAGTTGCCTCTTGTGATAATTCTCCTGTATCGTATATGTTTTTTAGATGTAACCCTATGTTGTCAGTGGAGCAATCAAATAGCTGTGCCATAGCCTTCTGCGTACACCAGATACTTTCATCCCGGTACACAACTTGCACACCATCCTCCTTTCCCTCAATCTGAAAGATCAGGAACTCCGCCGTGCTATTTCGTATCTCAAACTTCTTCGCCATATTGTTTTCATTACTTATTAGCGATACCAAAAGGAATATGTACTCCCGGTATACTATCGATATGTTCCAAATGAGTCATTTGGTCATCGAAGAAAATATGGGGCTTCAATATCCTGAGAATACGAGCTTTTTCAATACCTCCGAGAAAAAAAGCATCATCAACTTCTACTCCCCATGATTTCAATGATGAGACCACTCTTTCATGAGCTGGAGCATTTCTCGCGGTAACAATCGCCGTTTTCAATATTCGCTTATACGAACTGTCACTTTCCGCTTTCTTTTTTTCTAATTTTTGAAAAAAAGATATTCTTTGCAATAAAGGACCTATTGGACCAAGTTCCAATGCTTCTGACGCGTGTTGTTGCTCGTGGGCGAAGTATTCTTTCATATTTCCTCCAGTGGCTTTATAGATTTGCTCTGATTCGTCACTGGCTAAAACTCCGTCAAAGTCAAAAGCAATACGCAGTTCGTTGTCATTATCATTATCTTCTACATAGTGCTTGTTTAACACTCTGCCTGCTGACAGCCCGTTTTCAAGAGCAACTTTAACATCACCCAAATTCGCAGATAAAAATAACGAGGCATTAAATGCTGGCAAATATTGGAAATTCGTTTTGCCATTTGTGAAACACGCTCTACTTATATTAAGATTATAATGACGAATAGAGCGAAACGCACGAATCCCTGTTTCCGGGCTATTTTTCGACATAAGTACTACTTCAACAGGTTGTTCGTCCGGAAAAGAATCATTAAGACTTAGAAGACGTTTAATAAAAGGGAACGCAACTCCTTTTTCAAATGGAATATCAATTTTCTTTTCTTGATACTCTCGGTACTTATTAATACCTTGTTGTCTGAATACGCTATCGGACTCCGTCAAGTCAAATAATGCACTTGAAGATACCGCAATAACAAATTTTTTTTCTATCGGATACGGCATATAGTAAATTAAGATATCTGACTGTCTCTATAGTTTAATCTTCGTTTGTTTCCATCTCAGCAATGTCGTACTGTGACATAGTAGCCTGAGGTTCTTCTCGTCCACTGACTTCTTTTCCGGTAGCTTTCTCAATAAGGTCAAGGAGCGATTCCTGGCGCTTGGTGAAATATGTATTGAAATCATCGGCACGGATGGCATTAACATCTATCTGATGAGATGCGAGACTAGCATTGAGTTGATTCGGGTCAGCTGCGTGATTTCTTTCAAGACTTGAAAGATATTGAGATGGAGCATATCCTCCAATAATGCGGTTTGTTCGGGCGTAGATAGGAGTCTTGTTGATTACTGAATTCCATCGGGCACGGTCTATTCCTTTTTTCTCGCAATAGTACTGAGGGAAAATATGATGAATGTCGGTATATTCGAGTGTAAACGTAGCGTGACTCATATAAGTCCCTTTCAAAAAGTCTTTGGCTCCGGCTTTGAGGATAAGGGCCATTACGCCTTTATAAGCTGCTGAGTTACGTGTGTATAGTTGCTGAAGACGCGAAGCGTGGAAATTGGATCTTACAACAGTGTCAGGAAGGGAGTTGTCGTCGTTAATCCATTCCATCATTCCAACAACGTCATTTACGTAACGGCCCTCATTTGCACTGCCATAAAGTTCACCGAACACGCCGCACCAGTACCATATTTCAAGTTTCCTGCGATTATGTGCTGAAAACCAAAGATTTTTATCGATAGCAAAAAGGACTGAAAGAGGAATTAGTTGACTTGTGTAGGGAATGTCAATGGCTGTGTAAATACACTGTTCATTAAGGAATTTCACTGCTTCACCTAAACCAATAATAAGGCGATCACGATTGGCTGCATAGTCATTGTAATCAAGACGGAGCACATCTTTTTTCTTACAACTTATTCCTCGGCTATCTGCTGAGTCCTTTTTGTTCAGATAGTTAGTAAGTAAAGTAATTGCTGTAAGGAAATCAGTACCGTCAAAAGGTTTCTGGTTCTTATAATAGAGAAGCTGATTTTTTTTGATTCTATTCCAGATTGCATCCCAATCTTTACGCAGCTCAAAGTTGTCGGCAGCAAATGTAGCAGTGACAAGTTCAAATACCGTAAGAGAGACTCCGCCCTGATTGACATTCTCAAAAACTTGGCAAACGGCTTCTTTTGGAACGTCGTTGCCTATCATAATTACCGGAATCTGGTATTTTGACATCGGTGCAACGATGGTATTAAAGAATTGAGTCCATCGTGTAAAAATCTCCACGTCATTATTATGAAACATAGCATATTGCATTTGCCACTGCATCATACCGACATTGTCAAAAATCAGATTAAGGGGAAAATAGTGGTTTTCATATTCTTTCTCCGGAGAAGACAGATCGAGAACAATACTTCGACCGATATTCTTTGTAACAATGCGATTTTCCGGGACAGACACAATTGCATCTACGCGGTCAACAAGAGTATCAAGCGCCTTGGGTATATTAATATAATAGAAGCGTTTGATGGGCTTTTTCTTAGAGTCAGTAGTTTCAACAGGCTGCTTGGAATACAGTGAACGGTAGACAGACGTGTTACGTTGCTGCCCATCAAGAACAAGTATGTCCGGATTTACGTCAGCCTTAGATTGGTCGACACCTTCAAATAATCGAGCCTTAAAGTGGATATTATTTCTACCGGTCTGCAAGAACATTGCTGCACCGATTGGATAGCCATTGCTAATACTGGCAATAAGAGCGCGAATACGTTGATCTTCCCATACCCAGCCACGCTGAAAGTCTGGAAGTTGGGTCTTGCCCTCGTCAATAGATTTTAATATGTCGGCAATAGCCTGATTATTTGATAGTATCATAAGCTCTAATATCGAGTTGAAATTAAAAATCGGGATGTTTAGTAAAACGTAGATTCCGACGGTTGCAAACCGTTACGAAATTTTTGCGTAATTTTTTACCTTGAAGCGAAGACAGTTGTTCATTCCAGTGGTCCAAACTTTGAGATCGTAGATAATTATTTGAGGTTTAGATTTCATTTATCCCGAGACGTTTGAAGTATTCGTAGGTTGAATTATAGAAGGCTGGCTGACGGGTAGGATCTTCCGGAAAGCCTTCGGGAGTAGTGCGTCCGTTGCCTTCGGGCACACAGATTACTATGCCTTGACGGGCACGGGTTAGGAGCACACGATAGGCATTGAGCATGTATTTCTGGGTTTCAATATTCTTTTCCGGTATCCACTGCGTTTTGCCGTTGAATTTCCAGAACGTCCATTTGCCGTTATCGAAACGCATGTCTGCATCCCAAAGCACGCAAGCAAAGTCTACTTCCAAGCCTTGTACTTGAATCTCAGTGGCAGCTTCTTCAAGATAATTCGATGAGCGCACATCGGTTTTATCTTCGAGAAACCAATGCACGGCGTTATCTTCGCTTTGTGGCAGAACATGAACAGCTAAAGGCTTAAAACGAGCAGAAACTTTGGAAATAAGTATGCCTGTTTGCTGCGTGCCTCTTGCTTGTTGTCTAAGCCATTCGCGCGCTTTATCCATGCTGCGAGTGAGCACTATCGGATAGCCGTGACTAACTACATTCTTATATAACTCCGCTGCATCCGGGTTAAATGACAATAGAGAGTGTACGAATCCGGATAGCCGTTCAGCTCTGAAAGAACGAAGGCTCACACCAAGATGTAGTTTGTCGGAATATACAACATTCGGATTGTGCTCTAATAGTTCGTTAACTTTGCCTTCCGCATACTCTGGTTCTGTCAGTTTATTTGAAATGTAGACGTTCCAATGAGGGAAGCGCTCGTTGAGGGCAACTATCCATTCAGAAATGCCTGCTTCGCCAGTATTTATTTCCTGTCCGCCACCGATAAGGCATACGATCGTTGCCCAATCTTCTCTCTGATCAAGAGACCATATCAAAAAAGCTGCCTCTGACATTGGGAAATTGGCAACCTTAAGCTTATTTCCGTATGTCCCTCCTCGTTTCAGATAGTCTGCAATACGCTTATGGGTCCATGCTCGTTGGGCTTCATCGAATATCGCTACATGTTCAACTTCGCCATATCCGCTTTGCTGAAGTTTCACGGCTTTATCGGGATCTATCTCCAATTCACCATTAACCACGGGATTCTTAATCTTGGCGAGCATATTGTCTCTATAACGATGAATGATTTGAATAAACTTGCTCACTTCACGTCGAGAATCCGATAGTTTTTTGCCATCTCCTTTCTCTCGGGATTTCTTATAGTTATCGCGCGCAAGAGCTTCTGTAAGAACAGCTACAAGAGGTCCATTGCCTGAGAGGTATACTGCTCCATCATCTTCATTGAATGTGCCATCGTCTTGATAAGATTGCTTGACCGCAACGTCAAGGCCAACCAAAGTCTTACCGGCGCCGGGAACACCTGTAACGAAACAAATGCTCTTTTCTCCTTGTCTTTTTGATTGATTTATTACGTCAATAATATATGCAATCGTTGCATCTGTAGTTACTTTGTCTGCTTCATGTCGGGTTATATCCTCAACAGAGTGATTCTCGTATAACGAACGTGCTGCTTCAATGATTGTCGGAGTGGGTGTATAAGGGCTAATTATCCAATCATTTATTGTCCCCGGGGTATTTGCGTCAGCATATTGCAGTACTTCTTGGATAAGGTTCTGTAATCCATTCGCGCCAGTAATAAGAGGATTGAAAATGGAATCATTATAAACCGATGGCGTAAAAGAACTTGATGACGACGTATGTTTGGTCGGGATTAAAATGGGAACAATAATACGGTCATGGCTGTAACGATGAAAATTCTTTAGATCAAGCGCATAATCCATTACTTGCTCTACATCAGACTGTAAAGCATCTTTTTGCCCTACTTTGAATTCAAGGCAGAAAATCATTCCCCTCAAAAGCAAAACGACATCAATGCGTTTGCCCAGACGAGGAATATCATACTCAAAAATTATCTCAGCGTCCTCGTCTTTCCAAGGTAAAAGAACATTTTGCAACAGTTTGATTTCACCTAACCACGCTTCATCAGTTGTAGTCAATGCTTGTCCGTGAAACGCATCATGGATGCGCCCCAGGATTGAATATAGATCGGCTACAATGAAAGATTTGAAATCCGATTTATATAGGCATCTATTTGTCCTTCTATTAGCCATTGAAAAATTGGTGTATTCTTATTGCAAAATTAAGAAAAAAATCTCATATTGCAATGAAATATGCTGATAAATATAAGTTAAGTCCCGGCAAGAGAGGAATTTCTTGGCGGGGCGAGGGAATGGTGAGAATTTAGCAGAGGAGGCAGGTTACGTCGGTGGTGGGGCCTATGTTGGGGTCATTTCCCGATGCAGACTGCATAAAAAGCTAACAAACAGCGTTTTAACGCCTTGTAATATACAAATGTTGTACCCTTAAATTGCTCATTTTCAACGCATTTACTGAAATTTGAGTAAAACAAATGCAATTAGCTTGCAATCAGAGTTTTCGTATATTACACTTGTACCAGTAGGTTCGTGTTTCCGATAACAAAATTAGTAAAAATCACACAATCGGCAAAAATAAACTCCGAATTCAAAACTCAAAATTTACTTTTTAGATGAATGTCTTACTCGCTGAATTTTCTTGTCATTGTAATAATACATATATGGCGATTCGGGTAACTCCGGTAATAACGCATCCCAATTTTCAACCATTCCTATTGATCTTAGCAAACGTATCACAGTACCAAACGAAATATCGGTCATGTTACCGGACTCAAATTTGTAAAGAGTGGTCATACCTACCCTTGCTGCTACTGATACTTCTTTACGCGTTATCATAAGCCGCATCCTGTAATCTCGGAGTCTCAAACCGAGATTTCGGATTATATCAGCTGTAGGTAAGGATTTATTTGTTAGTGTCACCATAATGATATTTAAGCCTCAAAATACGGGTTAATATTCAGCTAAATGACACTTATAAAGTAACTCAAGATTCTCCAACCTGCAAAATATTCTACCAAAATCACAGTAAAATAGACTGAAAAACTTTGTTACTGTGGTAATAATTACGACGGTAATAAAGTTTATAACTATCGATAAAGGAATTTCACGGCAAAAATGTTCGGCAGATTCAAATATATGCCGTAACTTTATGTTATATAAGAAACCCGTTTTATTGATGAAGATACAGTATTGTTCGGATCTGCACATGGAGTTTCATGATAATATGCGCTTCATGAAATCACTGCCGCTGGAAGTAGCAGGTGATGTACTTGTCATTGCCGGCGATGTTGGGTATCTCGTTGACACGACAATTCCAAATCTAAGATTCTGGAAGTGGGCTTCTGAAAACTACCGTCAGGTATTGATGGTTGCTGGTAATCATGAATATTACAACAACGGAGATATAGCTGCACAAGGTGAGAGCTGGCAAAAGATGTTTCTACCGAATGTCGGTTATTATCACAATAAGGTAGTGAGAATTGATAATGTGGATTTTATTCTCTCAACATTATGGTCAAGAATTCCACCTGTTGATGAAATTGCCATTCAGAGTGGGATGAACGACTACGCCCAGATTCTTTATAACAAGCGACGCCTGGCACTTCAAAACATCAATGATGAGTTTGAGAGAAACCTCGCGTTTATCAAGCAGTCAGTAAGTGAAAGCGATGCTGAAAAGATAGTTGTAGTTACGCACCATCTACCCACATTCGCAGCCATCGAAGACAGACACAAGGGACGTGTACTGAATGCTGCCTACGCCACCGAACTCGGCAACTACATTGCTGACAGCCGAATCTCCGCATGGATTTACGGACATTCACATCATCGTACCGACCTGATGATTGGCAACACCCACCTCGTCAGCAATCCTCTAGGTTACGTCTTCTGTGGCGAAAACACCAACTTCGATGATTCCGCTGTGATTGAAGTATGATTTATTTATGGTCTTTTCTTTCCTCGTCAATTTTTGCATATAGAGCCGGACGGAGTTTTCGGTTATATTCTTCAATCTCTTTCATCATTGGAGACTCGGAAGGTATGACTTCATAATCTCCATCCAATCCGTGACTGCGCATTGTCTCGGGCTTAGGCATATTGGCGTAATGGACGTCTAACAACTGACCAGCTTCGTCACGTGTTATTTCGCCCTTTACGTTTCTGATTGCTAAATCAAGCAGAAACGCTGAAACCTTCAGTTCCGCTGCTCCCTGAAGCCCAATGCCAGTTAGCCATGCATCAGCCTTCTCTTTTATTTCAGAGTTTTCGCTATGCGACAACTCCACAAGCTCCTTATATTTTTCTTCGTATGCCATATTTTCTTGTATATTGTCAGTTGCCTAGGTTGGTGCCTATTTCCATTGCATCCTCCTTTCCCTCAATCTGATAGAACCGGAACTCCGCCGTGCTATTTCGTATCTAAAACTTCTTCGCCATATTGATCACATATTTAGTTCACGAGCCTCATCAATGGTAATGTCTTCTTCGATGTGTTGACGCGCAGTGTCGAGCAGATAGGGTGAAACTTTCAACCCATCTACGTTCTGAAGACCGATTGCCGTTTGCCAAGCATCAGTCTTCTCCTTCTGTCCCGGTTCACCGTGAACTATGTACTCGTCAATTTCGCGCATATCTCTTTAATCAATGTATTGGTCTTTTACATTTCAATAGTTAATAGACTAATCGCGCTCTTGTTCCTAGACTCCTGCTTCTTTAGTAAATAACGATATTTATCACATATTAGAATCATTTTAACCTAACTAATGAGCCAAGAGAACTTTCTTCTATCACAGCATTTGGGACATATTTGTCACGAAGAGCTGTTACGATAATTCGTTGAGAATCTGTAACCGATGGACTTAAGGTTATGGTCATATTATCAATAATATCATCTTTAAGGCGTAAATCATAATGAGTAAACGGCAATACTTTGTTTTGCAACAAAGAATTAATCACAATTGTTGATAGATTCGGATTATCACTATTTAAAAGGGGATTACATGGCAAAGCATATAAGACAAATCTCGATTCCTTTTGGAATGCCCATCGTTTATGTTTATATGAACCAAATGGTTTCATTTCCATTTGCATATCTGCTAGATTACCTTGAATATTGCAAAGCCTAATTTTGTCCTTTGTGTATTCGAAAACATCATTTACATATTCAATATCTCGGAAAAACATCTCATTATCATATTGATGAATTGGAATAAAAAAGAACAACGGATTTAACATATCAGTTACCGGAATTTTTGAATAAAAACAACCTTATGATTTTAGTCCGTTAAATTCTAAATCTTTTATAGGATAATCCATAAACATCTGATAGTCCATCGATATTCTTATCCCTCCAGAATCACCACCATACATTTTCCATAGAGGAACGTTTTCTTCTTCACTTTTTGTCCAACAAGAAACAAAGATGTATTTACAGAATTTTACTCCTAAAGATTCAGCCTTACCCTCCTCAAGATCATCAACATTATCAAGACGATTGAATCGAATGGTTCTATTTTTGAGGATAAGAGCCAAAGTGTCTATATTTGTATAATGATATATTCTCATAAATATTGGATATAAGTTAATTACTGATACTAAATTGAATTATAGACGCTCAATACCTAGCAGACAATTCAATATTTTTACTATCTACATCTTGAAGACCGATTGCCGTTTGCCAAGCATCAGCCTTCTCCTTCTGTCTCGGTTCACCGTGAACTATGTACTCGTCAAATTCGCTCATAACTTTTATTTAAGAATAACCCATCGACCGGTTTTGTCTGAACCTTCTCTTTCTATGTAACCTAATTTCTTAAGATCTCTGGTTGCTCGCTTGGCAGTTGATTCGGAGATGTTGAAGATTTCCATAAGTTGTGAATGGGTAATTTCCGGATTTTTTTGAATGGCTATATAGATCCTTTTCAGCCCTTCCTTCAATTCGGTTTTAGTGCCATTTTGCGAATTTACAGTGTCATTTACAGTGTCAGGATGCAGGTTTACAGTGTCATTTTCTTGATACTGTAAAACTCGGCGGTTGAGGTTTGCGATGTGATGACGGAGCATAACATCCTGAGCTATGGTTGAATCTTCATTCTCACGGCTGTCAACCAAAGATTGGATATATTCTCCCTTGTCTTCTTTTCTTACTATGGAGGGAATGAGACCCAACTGACGTTGGATCATATTCATGACCAATCGGGTAGTACGTCCATTCCCATCAACCCAAGGGTGAATAGTCACAAGTCGGAAATGAGCTTCAAAGCTTAGACGATAGCAAGCTGCTATATCCGTCTTGTCTATATTGGCAATTTCTTTGTTGAGCCATTGACAGAATTCTTCCACGGCTTGTGGAACTTTGTTATAGGCAAGATAGCTTCTACCCCCAATACCGGCACTGACATTGCACAGTCGGAACTCGCCCTTGGATGAATCAAATTGTCCGGCAATGGTGGAATATTCGCTACCAGTCCTACGCATCACAAGTGCCGATAACTGTTGCAATAGCTGGGGTGTATAGGTAGGATTTTCGGAGGCAATTTTGAAAGCATGAAGATAAGCGTCTTTCAGATCGACGTTCATCATCTGCTCTGTCAGTGAACGCCCTTTTGCGGCAATACCCTCATCGAAAAGAAGTTGATTCTCAATCTCAGTAACAGTAGAACCCTCAATTGCGGTAGAATGGGTCACGATGGAGTAGAGGTAGAACTTTTGATAGTCCACCTGATCCTCGACCCCTGAAGCCAAATAAGCCCTCAGAGTCTCCTCAACCTGTATGTTAAGATTCTTATCCATTACTTTTAAAAGAATACTTCTTAATGCCACTTACTTCTTCTACACCAACAAGAATATGGGTGCCACCGATATTGTCGAAATCATTTGCAAATGCACATATAGAGCGTTAGATCCTATCAGGATTCCACCCCTTCTTAAACTCAATCCTATTGGATTCAACTTTCCTCTGCCTAAGTAGATCCTCAAGATTTATCGATAGTGCCATAAAAATCCGAAAAATAAGTATTTGGAATTTACACTAATCTAGGAGGGATTTTATTGTCATCTATCTTGTTTATAGAATCCTTCCCGGGATTTTTAACACCATATTTATGTTTCGCAATACATGCTTTTATCAAGGTCCTTGTCTTAGTCTCATCAACTTGATTAAGTGTGGCAATACTATAATTATGGTGGAGAGTGGCTTTCAAATCACCTAAGTAATAGGAATTCTTATCCATCTCCGCTATATACTTACGAATGTAAGTGTCCCATTCTTGAGGCCTAGTATCCGCAACTAGTAGGGCCGCTATATGTCGTATGATTGGCTCTGATAAGCTATTCATTATAACATCGCGGAACATGTAACTTAGTCTATCTGAGAAAATATCATTCCTAAACCACATGATAATGTTAAAAGGAATGACTCTCCATATGACATGTACACATTTTTCTAAATCGCTTGGGAAATCTCCAGTGAGATGAAAATTAGCTCCGCCAATTCCTCCATACCCATTCTTTGCCAATAATGGACTTAGATACATTAAAACATTGGCTATTTCTCGCATACCCAAAAGGATGTTGGAAAATAACTGAAGTTTCTTCTCTTCATTTGCTAAAGTTGAGTTTCGTAAAACGCGAGAAGATGATTTTACTAAAAACATTAGATTAAGTACATCATACTCCTCCATTACCAATTGAATTGACTGGTTAAAGGGACGAGTTTGATCATAATTCGCATCTAATATGTCATCTTTTACGTTAACCGGAAGTCGAGAAGCCTTAATCTCACTATCCAACTCTTCCTTTGACTTTCCCAATATATGTTCATTAAGATTCCATTTGAAATTTGGATAAGGATTAAATGGTTTTAACCCCAATCCTTTTTGAACAGATTGTAAAAGAAGCTCCAATTTCGTATTCAAATAATCAATGACTTCGTTACACTTAGGATTGGATCCTGAATAGAACTCCATGATATCGGGAATAAGGTAGTTTTTATTCTCAAGCATGGTCTGATAACAGGTTTCATCTTGATACATCTTGAAACCAGTGAAATAATACTCCCAAAAGATTGCTCTAAACTGATAGTAATCTGAATTTTTTACTATAATTTTATTTTGGCAAAGTACTTGTAAGATTTCATCTACATCGTCACTTGAATAACGTGTTTTATATGTAGTAGAGACGATGCTCTTTAGCTGCGATTCTGTGAATTTGTGATTCCCTGTTTGGAATAATTGAAAACAAAGTGCACCCATAATAAGTTTACAATCATCCTCAATCAATTCATCGTTATACCTTAATCCGGAATCCTTAAACAAATTTTTTAAGATTTTATCGAAAACTCTACTACGATTAATGGGACGTTCGTTAAAGTCTTCCTTAAAAGCGAACAACATGTGTATGCAGTTGGTAGGGGAACGGAACATATTTATCTCATCAAGATCCATCGTGAGCCGATCCAGAATGGTTGAGCTATCTTCAGCTTCATTAACCTTAATCTTATGTTCCTTTGTAAAATCTGTAACAATTGAACGCATGCTTTTGCGTGGAAGATCATTTAGATAAAAAATTTTAAAGTCCTCTAGTCTGTCATCGCATGCCATTCCCTCTATTGATGAAATCTGGTCAAAATGGCCTAATAATATTAAGCGCATCTGGGGATAGTTATTGTTAATTTTTTCAAGGAATGCTTGAGCAGAAACATTGTTAAAACTCCAATTGTCTACTATAATTCCCTTGATGTCTGAGAGATTGATTCTTCGTCTATTTTTTAAGCGACCTAATTTACCATCCAACTGGCTTATTTTGAAGTCGCTCATATCCAGCCATAACCAATGTTCTTGCCTCAAGTCCCACAATCTCATCATTAAGTATTTACCATAGCAAGTTAGCCCATAGTTGGCAGGTGAAGCTATGAGAATTTTGGATGTGTCATTAAGAACATCATGGTAGTATATGAGCTTTTGTTTTGGATTGCGGCTACACCATTCCTGAGTCAGGATACGTTCTTCCCACGTCGGTATATAGCCCATTATTTCCATACTTTCGTTGAGATCACTTTCTATCTCATTGTGTATAATGTCATCCATTACACTAGCCTGAGATGTGTAGGAGTAGATTCCTTCGTCATTATTCACGAAGTCTGCCCCTTTTTGGAAGGACATACGTCTTTTAGACCATTGACGAAAAACGAAATCAGTATTTTTCTCTTTAATTCTAACTACACAATATCCATTAAGATCATCCTTAGAGCTAAATAGTTGAGGACATCGCATATAAATTGTTTCTTTTACATCTTCCTCTGTTGGATGAATATTTATATGGATATCCTCATCATGGACATGTCCATATATAAGCATATCTATGTGACGAGCAATGATACGTTCTAATTCACCTTGATTTATTTCTTTTAAAAAAGAAACTGGATGGTGCATTACAAGAATTCTTTTTCTACCTTTTGTATTTTCAAGCCATTCATAAAGAAGAGATGTGTCGATAACAAGATTTCCTGAATCTTCAGGGAAATTATCATTCCCACCTGTAGACGAAAGTGCAGAGTTTAAAGAAAATACTGAAATCTCAGAATTGATATCAGAGGAAAAACCTCGTATATCAAAGTTAATCCCTTCATTCAGAATTGACTTAGCGAACTGTATAAATGGCTTGAATTTACGTTCTACGTATTGATTCTCCTTTAATTTAGTATTAATCTCATTCTCTGAGGCTAATGATATAAGCTCATTGTGAGCATCCTTGTCTGCTGATAAAGAATTTCTGTTAAGATCGTGGTTCCCAGGAGTGATAATTATCTGGCTCCTAGGAACAAATTTTGATAATTTGTCAATAAATTTTACTGAGAAATCCTTATACAAGGTATCTATTCCAGCCTGTACAAGGTCACCAGCTATTATACACCAATTATTTTCACGTTCACTTAAAGGAAACTGGGTTTCAAGGTCTTTAAAAAGTCCATTAAGAACAAGCCCTTGATCATTGGCTTCCATCTTATGAAGATGAATATCAGATAAAACTAATATATTGATTGAGTTCATTTGAATTATGTTTTACGGTTCTGCGGCCATCATGGGAGTGTCAAAGCCGTCAAATATTGGGTAGCTTCTCTTAGCTTGTGTATAGGCTTGGCTAAAAACTCTTTGATTGACAAAAGCCTGAAACTGGGGATTGTCAAGATAGTTACGGGCAAATTCTGTCTTCTCACTGAGTAGTTCGATAACGATTTGGAATAGTGCGTTGTTGGACTCAATCTCTGCGTTCTGTTCGTCACTGAGATGGACAGCATTTGTAAAATTTTCATTAGCAGCAAGTCGATCAGGGAGAAGGCGAATTTGCTCAATGGCTTCTTCCGGATGTTCCCACTCAATACCGCCGAACTGAGTGTTGAACTCTTCAAGTATGTTTGACAGAAGATCAAACACAGGCTCACTGGTCGAACCACCACCTCCAACAGGTACAGGGTCGATATCCTTATCCTCGTTCTCCATCTGGAATTGAGCCTCACCTTGCTTGATTGCGCGGTACTGATCGAAATCGATAGCGTCAATAAGTCCCTCCGTCCAATCTTCACGAGGTATTCGTGGAAGTTTGGCGGCGAGAAGATGGAGGTAAATATACATCTTCTCCCACGCGATAGTCTTGTATGGAGAAACGGCGGCGATGAACGGATAAAGGCGATTAAAACCTTTGATTGCACTCTTGGCGTCAATCTTGCCGTCATCGTCGAGTAACTTGAACCGTTCTACAGCGGTGTCAAGGATAGGGTCAAGTTTGGTACGGTCTTCCTCCGAGAGGAAGATGCGGTTTATCTCGTTGACTTCATCCATAGTAAAGAGGTTGTATTCCTCAATCTTATCGAGAAGGTCGTTGAGTTTATTCGGATCTGTCTCACGGCTTAGGTTAGTTGCCTTATAATATTTCTGAAACGCTTCCTGAACGAGTTCGGCGTTTCCTGCGAAGTCAAGAACGAATGTGTCTCTTTTCTTTGGATGGCAACGATTAAGACGCGAGAGAGTCTGAACGGCTTTCACGTCCGACAGCACCTTATCCACATACATTGTGTGGAGGAGTGGTTGGTCGTAGCCAGTCTGAAACTTATCGGCAACGATAAGGATGCGGTATGGGTCCTGACCCATCCGCTTCTCTATTTCGGATGAAGGGAAACCGTTTACCATAGCCTCGGTAACTCGCTGCCCATTGTATTCCTTATCACCGGAGAACGCCACTACAGCCTTGTAGGGGCTGTTGCGCTCACGCAATTTCTCAGTGATGGAATAGTAGAAGTCGATGGCTCGCAAGATACTGGAGGTAACGACCATCGCGCGGGCTTGTCCACCGACCTTACCTTTGTTGATCACATTCTCATGGAAGTGTTCAACAATAATACGAGCCTTGGCTTCGATGGTTTCGGGCTGAGCCTCGACCCACGCACGGATTTTGGCAGATGCCTGTTTCTTATCAAACTCCGGGTCTTCCTCGATAGAGCGCACTACCTTGTAGAAGCTCTGATAGGGAGTATAGTTTTGCAACACGTCCATGATGAAACCTTCCTCGATGGCTTGCTTCATCGAATATACGTGGAAAGGAACGTGCTTAACATTCCCCTCGGAGTCGGCAGGGAGCGCCGTGCCGAACATTTCCAGAGTCTTATTCTTAGGAGTAGCAGTAAAAGCATAGTAGTTAGCGTTAGTCGCCATCTTTCTCCCTGCCACAATCTTTGCAATCTTGTCCTCCAAGTCTTCGTCTTCCTCAGTAGCGTTTCCGCTGACGCTCATATTCATCTTGGCAGACATTGAGCCGTTCTGCGAACTGTGAGCCTCGTCGATAATAATTGCGAAGCGATTATTTTTGAGAGTTGTGCCAATAGCGTCGAGGATAAACGGGAACTTATGGACGATGGTAATAATAATCTTCTTGCCCCCTCGCAGAGCGGTGGCAAGAGATTCCGAGCTGTCGGCCCATGCCACAACATTCGATAGTTTCTGAAAAGCGCGGATGTTGTCGCGAATCTGCTTGTCAAGGTTGACGCGGTCGGTAACGACAATCACGCTGTCGACCACCGTATTGTTGTCTTTCAACAGTCCGACGAGCTGATACGCGAGCCAAGTTATCGAGTTGGACTTACCGGAACCGGCAGAGTGCTGAATGAGATAACGGTGCCCCACACCCTTATCCTTGGTTTCTTTGAGAAGGCGGCGCACAACTTCGAGCTGATGATAACGGGGCCAAATTACTTTGGTCTTTGTCTTACCAGTATCTTCGTCTTTTTCCTCGATAACCTGCGCGAAGTCCTCCAAGATGTTGCTGAGGCTTTGCTTGGTCAGCACATCTTCCCAGAGGTAGGCGGTCATCAAGCCGTTAGGATTGACAGGGTTTCCCTTGCCGCCGTTGTTACCTTTATTGAATGGCAGGAACCAACTGCTTTTCCCTGCGAGCATAGAGCACATTGCGACATCGGTATCGTCGACGGCAAGATGCACGGCGCACCGTTTAGGTTTGAAAAGCAGGTCTTTTGGGTCGCGGTCATTCTGAAACTGAGCTTTGGCGTTATCGACCGTCTGCCCGGTGAAGTGGTTTTTAAGTTCCATTGTAACGACAGGCAGACCGTTGATGAACAATACGACGTCGATAGACAGCATTGTGTCGGTCAGGCTGTAATGGAGCTGACGGATAACGGTAAAATCGTTGTCCTCATAAAACTTCTTCGCTGTGGGGTTCAGTTCGCTTGGCAGAGGATAGTAAAGGTCGAAGTGGAGAGTAATGTAACGGAAGCCTTTACGGAGCACGTCGGTAATGCCGCGCTTAGTGATTTCATCACGCAATCGAGTGAAGAACTTGTTTTTGGCAGATTCTGTGTCAAAAATGCGAAGTTCCTCTGCCTTATCGGGCTGAGTACGACGGATGAACGCCTCGACCCTATCGGGGAGCAAGGCGTAGGTTTTATTATATTCAGAGCTACCGCCCTGATTGTATCCGTTGACATCGCGCAGATAGTCAACGATAATATCTTCGAGGCCTTTTTCTGTAGTGTCCATAGCAATTAAGGAATAAGTCCGGCTTCGCGGAGTTTACGCAACATTTCTTCTTGTTCGGGAGTAGGTACAGGCTTAGAAGGCTCTGAGGCTATAGGCTCATAGTCAGCCACCCATTTGTCGAAGAGTGCAGTGAGTTGGTCACTTAATTCCTTGTCACGACATTCAATATCAGATGGTAACCAATTTGTACGCGATGAATCACCGAAATCTTTTGTGACTTCGATTTTCGAGGCCTTATACTGATCTTTCTTTTTGTCAAAGTAGCCATTGCTGGCTTTGATGTTTAGCGATTTTTCGAGAGGAAGTTTATTGCCTAAATGCTCAAGTAAAATCTTAACCTCTTCATCGGTCATTGAGAGATTGAAGAATGAATTATCCCACTTCTGAGGGAAGATATGCTCAATCTCCCACCTGTCGGGAAGGAGCATCGTTTGCTTCGGGTTAGCATAAGCTATAACATCAAGAAGCATACGCACCATAGTTCGTGGAGGTGTCACAATAAGTGGATTGGGGGCATCTGCCTGAGCCGCTGTTTTGAATCCGGCCTCAAAACCAGGCTCAGGATTTCCTATTATGGCTGCATCCAGTTTGAAAATGTCGCTCTTGATAGCATTGATCGTTGGTGACTCTAGATAACGTGTCAGTACCATTACGCAAAGCTTGCGTAGGAATTTCAGGAACAGCGCCTCAAAGTTTGGATTGTTCTTATGCTGATTGTAGTAAATCAGGGTCGGGTATTTCCAGTACTCGTTGTTATAGTCTTTTAGGGTGTCAAGCACCTTAAGTATTTCGACATTATCGCTCCACGGCTCACCAGAAATAGACTCATGTCTGCGCACCACTTTCCATAGGATTAGGCTGTCAGTAAGCTCATCAAGTATTTCCACTTTCAGACGATTCTTCTTTTTCTCCATGTAATATTTTCTCACACCTGGAGTTGTGTTTTTTACATCACCTTCTTGTGCGCGAAGATAGAACATGTGATAGTTGAAGAGCGACTGGAGGCTCTCTCCGTAGTTGGACGCTTCTTCTTCCAAGTCTCGCCATTTTTTTGCAAAGACCGGCTTTTCCTGTGCGCTAAGCTGCTTGTACAGTACCGATTTGAAAATGTCGGCATCTGACAATGGCAGACCTCGGTTATTGAGCGTTGAGAATATGGTCAAGGCGGTGTCTTGGCTGTCAGCTGAGATGGGAAGAAGAATCGAGTAGTTCAAAAGAGCTATTACAAAATTTATCATCGTCGTTGAATTGACGGCCTTTTGCTCGTAGAGCTCAATGAACTTATTAAAGTTGCGAGAGTAGTTGTCTGTTGCATTCTTATCAGCTTTACCGGTTTCAAGAATGTTTCGTAAAATTTCGTTGCCATGGTCAGTGGCAACGTCAGAGCGGAGAAGAATCTGTGTTTTATCAACTTCTCCTGTAACTTCGTCCTCAAGCCAGATGGCAGGACCGATCTTATCTATGTAGTTGAGTATGCCTTTGTCCTTGTCCTCAGCTGTTTCAAGTTTGTGATATACCGCACGAAGCAAAAGGAATAGAGAGGTGATACGTTGCTGACCATCGATTATCTCCTTTTCTCCTTGTTCGTTTTCAAAGGATACAATGCTCCCGAGAAAATATGTTTTGGCGCCATCCGGGGTCAGTCTCTCAAGCGAAAATTCCCAGATATCGTCGAAGAGAGTTGTAACTTCGTCAAAGCCCCACGCATATGGACGCTGATATTCGGGTATCAGGAAGCGATGTTCCTTGCCGCTTTTCAGAAGGTCAATGACAGTCTGTTTGTTTACGCTGATATTATTGTTTGCCATAGTTTAATCCACTTTTACTTGCCCCGTCACGACATCCGCTATGAGGCGCTGTTTGTATTCGGTCAAAAAGTTAATCTCAGCACGGAGATTGGCAATCATATTATCGATAACAGAGTTTTTCTGTTGAATATACTCGACTATTGCCTTTTGCTCATCAACTGGAGGGATAGGCAATAATTGGTTACAGAACACATCATAACTGAAATTGGAACTACGCTCACGAATACCTCTGTATAAGGATTGAATAAACCCATTCAATCCCATACGTCTAAATATTAGAGCGAAGTAGGGAATGTAAATATTATCGTATGCGGGAGTGCATACGATATACACGGGTGTTGATTTACCATCAGAGTCTGAAACGCCGGAAGAACCTGCGAAAGCATCCATTTGATGTACTACAAGATCCCCTTTGCGGATTCCTTGATATCCAATTTCTTTAAAAGACTCTGTAAACCCTTCTGTCCTTCGGTTTTTGCGTAATGTTACTTGTCCGTCACGAAAACAGGTAATCACTTCGTCCTCGTCTCGTACAGGCCTATTTTGTTTTATAAAAAGATATTTGGCTCTTTTTTCTTCCCAGTGAATCGGAATTTCATCAAGCCAAGGTATATTTGTTTTTCGCATCGGCACATCGGGGTTCAGACCTCGTGTGACGGCGTTTGCAATTTCAGCTTGTTTTAGTTCGTCAAGCAGTCGTAACTCTCTCTCTCTCTCTCTGTTGCGCATCTATTTGTAAATTTTTAGTTGAAAGAAATTCGACGATTCTCTTCTGCTCGTCAATGGGTGGAATAGGCAATATCTGAGCTTTGAGTTCATTGAACGATAAAGTAAGCCTGATGCCTGTCCCCATGCCATGGAAAAGTTTTTGGAAGTCCATAGCTTTGAGCAAAAGGTTGAAATATGGAGAGTATGTAGTATTATAGGGCCTTATCGGAAGATAGGCACTTGTAATAATACAGTCTTCCTCTGCCAATGCTATTCTTTGTGAAACAAAGTCATAGTTAAGATTTAAACCATTGATTACAATGTCACCGGGATAGAGGTGTGAATAACCGACGTATGTATCTTTATAATCTGAGAGATTGCCTGTCTCATTCTTAGGAGCCAAAGTGCCATAATAGAATTTATGAGCACGTTGGATGGTATAGTCGGAGTTATTAGATATTTTATCGTGGAAGTGGCTTGACAGTCGTTTAGTTTCCCAATGGCTCGGTATTTCTCCAATCCACGATATGCCGCTGAGCTTATATGAGTTGTAGCGTTTCATTGTTTAGTCGAGGATTTGAGATAACATACCTGCTGTGCGAGTTTCGATGTCGCGAATGTCGGCTCGGATGTCGGCGAGCGGTCGAAGCTCCACGGGCTTGTAGAAATACTTTGTAAATGAAAGTTCGTATCCAAGAATTGGCTCACCGAAACGAGCCTCCGGGTCGTAAGGCGCGACTTCATTCTCAAAGAACGCATCGACACCTCCGGGGTAAGTGAGTGGCACACGCTCACTTTCGTTGCGGTTCTTTGCATACTCGACTTCCGAGTCTTGACCTTTCTTTGCCTTTTTATAGACAAGATTCCCATCCTTGTCGCGTTTAGGGCGAAGAACAGGCACCTCCCAATAGCCAAATTCTTCGTTATCGAAGATTTTGCTTTCGGTGGTTTCCTCAAAATTCATAAGAAGCCGGAGGATTCGGTTGCGATCATCCTCTGATAGTTCACAGTTCTTCTCTCCGAGATTTTTGCGGAGAGCCGATTTGAACTCCGTGGCATTGATGAGCTGCACTTTGCCCCGACGGTTCGGAGCCTTGCGATTGGTAACAATCCATACATAGGTTCCGATGCCGGTATTATAGAACATCTTCTCAGGGAGAGCGATGATAGCTTCGAGAAGGTCGTTCTCGATGATATAACGGCGGAGGTTGCTTTCACCACCTCCGGCTTTACCTGTGAAAAGCGACGAGCCATTGTGGATTTCCACAATGCGTGTGCCGCTGTCAGTGTCCTTCATACGGCTTATGTTGTTGGCAAGGAAAAGCATCTGGCAGTCTCCGATGTCGGGGATGAAAGAGAAGTCGCCGTCGCCATCGTATTCAAGATTGAAACGTGAGTCGGTAAACTTTTTCTTTTCCTTCTCGGTAAGACCTTTCTTGCGCAGGTCTTCTTTCCAAGGCGTACCGAAGGGAGGATTGGAAATACAGAAGTCGTATGTCTCACCCGGATGCCCGTCTTCAGAAATGGTTGAGCCGAAAGCAATGTATTTGCGAGGCGAACCTTTTAATGAGTAGCCGGTTTGAGGCAGAACGCCCGAAATCATCATGTCGGCCTTACAAGTCGCGAATGTTTCGGGTTGAAGTTCCTGTCCGAAAAGATGGATAGTTGCATTAGGTTTTAGTTCAGCAATTCGCTCCTGAGCGATAGAGAGAATGCCACCGGTGCCACAAGCTCCGTCATAGATGGCATACGGGCGATTTTCGAGCTTGTCAGCAACAGGGGCAACGGCGAGGTCTGCGAGCAACTTGACGTAGTCGCGAGGCGTGAAGTGCTCACCGGCTTCGGTCACGTTATTTTCTTCATTGAACTTGCGGAGTAGTTCCTCGAAGATAGTACCCATAGTGTGGTTATCAAGAGCAGGTAGAACTTCATTACCTTCGTCGTCAACCACAGGTTTGATGGACAAGTTTATATTAGAGTCGGTAAACTTGGCGATAAGCGAGCCGAGCCGACCGGTTTCTGTAAGGTTGTCAATCTGCTGACGGAGGTGGAACTTGTCAATAATTTCAAGCACATCTTCACTATATCCGTTGATATAGTCAATAAAGTTCATCCTTAGTCGTTGCGGGTCGGTCTCGTTGATTAGCGTTTTGAGAGTAAACTTAGAGTGATTATAAAATGGGAAGCCCGTAACCATACAAAGAGCTTGGTCCTGATTGGTTACACCAAATTTGTCAAGTTGCGCTTTACGTTCGAGAACCTTATCCTTTGTGGGTTCAAGAAGAACATCAATCCGTCGCAAAACGAGCATCGGCATTATAATGTCCTTGTACTTGCCTTTCTCAAATGCATGTACAAGAACATCATTAGCGATGTTCCAAAGGAAGGAGAAAAGTTTATTATATTGAGCTTGATTCATTACTTACCAGTTATTAGTTCACGAGGATCAACATTAAGAATAGATGCGATTTTAACGAGCATTTCCAAAGAAGGCTGTGCGGTGTTTGAGCACCAGCGAGATACTGTTGCTTCGTTTTTACCCAACTGTTCAGCCAACCATTTACCTTTACGGTTCTTTTCGGCTAAAACTATTTTGAGACGATTTATACGTTCTATTTCTATATCTGTTGTTTCTGTGGTCATGGGACAATTTCTTGATGTTATATGCAAAATTACAAAGAAAAATTGGAATAGGCAAGGAGCTGAGCACGAAAACGGTAGCTCTACACAGGACAAATGCTAGATTTGTCGGGTGTAGAGCTAAATTTGACTTAGAACTCGAAGGTGGGGAGGTTGGATTTGTCGATTTTGCAGAGGCATAGGGTGTAGGGGGTGAATCCTTTCCGTCCTTCGATTTTGATAAAGTCTTCACCCCATTGCCAGCAGTAGTAGAGAGCGAGACGGATGGCATCCTTGTCGTTGTAGGCTTCAAAATCCCATTTACCACGATCAGTGTAACAGGTGTATAGTTTCATCATATTTTATGAGTTTTAATGTTTAGATAGATACCAAAATAATCCGGCAAAAGAAGCGATAAAAAGAAATACGATAACCGGAAGACAACCATGGAATTGAGTTCTTTTCAGATTCAAAACCATATAATTATCAAAAATACTTTTATATCCTTCAGGTTTCTTACCATAATAGCAGTTTATAGCCATTAGAGATATTCCTTGTCCGGCTTTTTCTTCGACCGCTTTCAGTCGAGTATCTAATTCTTCCTGATATTTGGTGAAAGTTTCGGAAGAGATGAATTTCTCATCAATTGATTTACTGAGCTTTTCAAAGTCCTGTTTTCCGACAAAGCGGTCAGGGAGAAGTACTTCACGCTGCTGAATCCTTGAATCGCACACGTCAGATACTCTCTGCATGAACTTTTTAATTTCATCGGACTCATAGTAGACGCGTTTGGGCTGTGGAGTCGGTGCTGGTCTCGGGGTTTCCGCTACACTCGTTTTCAGCGCTTCAAGCTCTTTGCGCATATCTGCAAGGGCTGTTTTCAGAGAGGTGATTTCAGCTTGTTGAGAGGCTAAAATTTTCTGGTAGTATTCATCTTTGGTTGCCATAAGCGTTACATTTTGAACTTGTAAGATGTGGTTTCTTCTTCGATGTGGTCATCGATGCGTTTCCAACTTTTGCCACGACGCCCGACTTCATGCTCGCGGTTGGCGCTCTGTGAACCGCTTGATTGGCTGACGAATAAATGGGTTAGTATTTCCACATATCTGACAATTGGGATAAAGACAATCTTCCTTTCGCGGATGAACTCAGGACGGGCGGCTATCTCAGGCTTTTCATCCATACGACCGAACTGCTTGCTAAGCGTGCCGTAGGTGTATTTGCCATGTTGACCGAGTTTTGAACCGGATATACGGAAGCCGTTGCGGTCGTATGAGATGCCACGAATTTTGCCTGACTTTTCATCCGCTGAGAAAGTTACGATGATACCATCCTGTTCAAGCTGTTTGGCAAATGTTTCCCAGTCACCGGACGATGAGATGCAATCTTGCACGATTTTACGGATATTCAGCTTTTCAGCATCATACTTCCGCAGACGGTCGGGGTTGATTCTTCGGGACTGGCTATTGCCGAATGTCAAACCGTGACGTTGCTTTATCCTACGACAAGCAGCCTCGTTGCGTCTGCGCTCGTTGCTGTCGGATATAACGGAGCCGTCGTTTGCAATACGGTTGAAAACGAGATGACAATGCGGATGCTGCTTGTCAAAGTGCCGGGCGATCACATATTGCGTGTTCTCGGGGTCAATGCCCATTTCCTTCATCCATTCCTCGGCAAGCTGCGCCATAAAGCGGTCGCCTTCTTCGCTGTCGGGAAAGCGGTGTGTATCTTCCGGAGAGAACGCTATTGAGACATGTTTCACCGGTTTGTTCAGATGATGCAGCTTGCCGTTGGCATCCGGAATATGGAGCTGAGCCTGAAAACTGTCTGAGATTGTGGAGTTGTCGATTAGCAGCACTCCATTGTTGCCGATTATTCGCGCCGACTTTTCCTTGACGTTATTTGCATAGTTGACAATGCCGGAGAAATCGGTTCGGGTTGTTATCTTTGCAATCATAGTTATTGGGTTACTTAGTTACTTGGTTGATTGGTTACTCGGTTATTTGGTCATTGGAGCATTAGAATATTAGATTAATCGGATATTAGAGTCTTTGAGCATTAAAACATTATAGTATTTGAACATTAGGTAATTCGGTTAATAGAGCATTAGATAATTGAGATATTTATACCTTGGTATATTGGTTGATTTATCCGATGTACTAAGTATATAATTACCAAATGACCTAATAACCCAAATCCCGAATTACTGAAATACTCATTATCTGATTATCCTAATACCAAAATAACTCGGTTAGTCTATCTGACTTTCCGAAGCATCCCGGTTATAAACGATATGATGT
>JAAVDX010000013.1 GCA_014801585.1 Bacteroides sp. | reverse complement strand
TACATAAGAAACTTATAGCAATCCTATGTTTCTGACTTTTGTATAAATCGACTTCTTTCATAGTGCAAAATTACAAAAAAATGCTCGCCATTACTGAGCGTTTTTGATTTGTCACACAGCACTTTAATAATGCCGTTCATTTGGTTTACTGGTTACATCTCGGTTTACAGAAGATGTGAAGCTGTGCTGTAATTGCGAATATATAAAAGAAAAAAGCAGCTATCGTTTTGCGATAACTGCTCTTTTAAGTGATCCGCCTGGGGCTCGAACCCAGGACCCCAACATTAAAAGTGTTGTGCTCTACCAGCTGAGCTAGCGAATCTACGTTGCTTCTGCATCTCTTTTATGGCGGGAAGGAGGAAACCTCAAAAACCCACATTGCCACCATCGCTTCCGCCGCGAGACGCATGAAGACTTTGCGCTTCAGGATGGGCTTGAACCAACGACCCCCTGATTAACAGTCAGGTGCTCTAACCAACTGAGCTACTGAAGCATTTGCGGTTCAGGTAGGGCTTGAACCTACGACCCCCTGATTAACAGTCAGGTGCTCTAACCAACTGAGCTACTGAACCAATCTTTTTCTTTCTAATTCATCATTCAGCGGCTTGAACCTACGACGATTTTCCCTCTTGGGATTAACAGTCAGGCGTTCTGACCAACTGAGCTACTGAACCAGTCTTTTTGCATTCTTGAGGGCTCTCCCTCAATTGCGATGCAAAGTTACAACGTTTTTTTGATTCCTCCAAATTTTTTGGGGATTTTTTTGATATTTTTTTCGTTTTTTCTGCTTTTCTCCCTTTACCGCCCCCCTCTTACTTGATATGTGAGGAAAAAATATTAAATTTGTAGTTTGAAATTAACTTGACAATGAACCCCGTAGATTCACAAGTAAAATATTTCCATTCCGACGCCCCGTTTCCTCTGGAATCGGGCGACGTGCTGCCGTCGCTGACTGTGGCTTACCACACTTTCGGCCAACTCTCTCCGGAGCGGGATAATGCAGTTTGGGTCATGCACGCGCTTACGGCGAATTCAGATGTGGCCGATTGGTGGCCCCATACTGTCGAAACGGGTAAGTTTCTCGATCCCGAGAAGTATTTCGTCATCTGTGCCAACGTCATTGGCAGTTGCTACGGTTCGTCAGGACCGGCCCGACCCTTTGTTGACGGAGAAGACCCGCTTTACGAGCAATTCCCGTATCTTACTGTCCGCGACATGGTCAATGCCCATAAACTCCTTATGAAGCATCTCGGACTTTCGCGACTCAATACCATTATAGGATCGTCGCTCGGAGGTTTTCAGGCCTTGGAGTGGCTTGTCGACCAACCGGACATTGCCGATCGCGCCATACTTTGCGCCACCGACTACCAATGTCGCCCATGGCTCGCAGCCATCAATAAAGCAATGTATATGGCTATCGAGGCCGACCCTACATTCGGCCAACCCTCTCCGAACGCCGGTCGCAAAGGTCTTGAAGCCGCCCGCGCGATCGCTCTCCTGAGCTATCGTTCCCATTCCGCCTATGATCTTACACAGGCCGATCCTCCCGGCAGGGAAAATCCATTCAATCGTCGGGTCCACTCATATCAGGCTTATCAAGGGAAAAAACTGGCCGACCGATTCGACGTCTATAGTTACCTGCGCATGTGTCGCTCTTCCGACACCCATGACGTAAGCCGCAATCGCGGCAGCTTTGCCGAAGCTCTCAGCCGGGTTAAGGCCCGTTGCCTCGTAGTAGCTATCTCCTCCGACATCCTCTTCCCCCCCTCATATCATGAAGAATTAGCGGCAATGCTACCGGATGCCCGACTGGAAATTATTGAATCGGAATTTGCCCACGACGGTTTTCTCATCGAGCATGAGAAACTCGACAACCTCATACAGAATTTCTACGCAAATGAATAAGCATAAAATCAAAATAGGACTTTTCGGATTCGGCAACGTTGGCCGGGGTCTCCACGAATTGCTTCAGAACGTCCCCGAGACCAACGTGGAGATAGCAGCCGTATGCGTACGCAATATCGGCACCCGTCCCGCCGACTATCCCGAACTGAAATTCACGACTTCAGCCAAAGAAGTTTTCGATGATCCGGAAGTCAATCTCATTGTCGAGCTCATCGATGATGCAGAAGCCGCCTACGATATTGTTGTCACCGCCCTTCGCCGTCAGCTCCCCGTAGTCACCGGCAACAAGAAGATGCTCGCACGCCATCTCCCCGAACTCATCCTGCTCCAGAAGGAGATGAATACTGCCCTTCTCTACGATGCCTCGGCATGCGGTTCGATACCCGTCATCCGCAATCTGGAAGAATATTACGACAATGAATTGCAGATTTCCGTAAAGGGTATTCTCAACGGATCTTCCAACTTTATCCTCTCCAAGATATTCAACGACGGTATGGATCATCAGGAAGCCCTTCGGCTGGCCCGCGAAAAAGGTTTCCTGGAATCCGACCCCACACTCGACCTTGACGGTTGGGACTCTCTCTTCAAACTTGTCATTCTTACCCTCCACGCCTTCGGAGTCTACGTCGAGCCGGAAAAGATCTTCACCTACGGCATTACCTACATGACCGATGCCGACATCCGCTTCGCGCTTGAGAAAGGGCGTCGAGTCAAGCTCATCGGCCATGCCGAGAAGACCCGCGACGGACGTCTTGTGCTTGCCGTCATCCCCCAGCTCATATCGAAGAATAAATTCATCTATTCCTGCGAAGATGAATTCAACGGAGTAGTTATCAAGGGTCTCTTCTATGGCAAGCAGTTTCTCGTAGGCCGCGGAGCGGGAGGCCATCCTACATCTTCCGCCGTACTCTCCGACATCTCCGCCATACGCTACGATTATTTCTATCGCTACAAGCGAATGAAAAGCGGCGATCTCCCCCACTTTACCAACGACATTTCCTTCCGTGCATACGTGCGCTATCACGACGACTCCGAACTTGACATGATAGGATTCGAAGACATAAGCGAGCGCTACATATCAGGTGATACGCGCTACGTCGTAGGCCGAGTCAACCTCCGTCGGCTCCACGAAATCCGCAGCTATCTCGCCGAACGTAAAATATTCATAGCTGCCTATCCGGAAGATTAAAAATCCCTCTACAATGCAACTCACTACTGACCTACTTAATTCAATCGCAGAACGAGTCATCAAAGAGCAGAAAGGAGTAAGTCGCCAAGAGGCGGAAGCCATCATGGACTACCCCGATCTTGACGCAATCTGCGATGCCGCTGATAAAATCACACGGTCTCTACAGCCGGCCACCGTTGACTCCTGCTCAATCGTAAACGCACGCAGCGGACTCTGTGGTGAAGACTGCAAATGGTGTGCCCAGTCACGTCATTATTCCACAGGATGCAAATCCTACGAATTCCTGCCATATGAAGATACTCTCTCCGCAGCCCGGCATAATGAGCGTGAGGGAATCCGGCGTTTCTCCCTCGTCACGTCAGGTCGCACCCTCTCCCCAGCCTCTCTCAAAGAATTCTGCCGGCAGTATGAAAGACTGACCGCAGAGACCGGACTCTATCTCTGTGCATCAATGGGTCTGCTCAACCGCGAAGATATCCAAGCCCTCAAAGAGGCCGGTGTAAAACGCTATCATTGCAATATGGAGACCTCGCGAAAGGTATTCGCCACCCTCTGCTCCACACATACTCCCGACGACAAACTGCGCACGATAGGCTATGCTCGTGAGGCCGGTATGGAAATATGCTCCGGAGGAATAATAGGTATGGGAGAGACTCCGGCCGACCGCATTGACTTCGCGTTCGAACTTGCCGAACTCAACCCGGATTCAGTGCCCATCAATATCCTCAATCCCATTCCCGGCACACCCCTCGAATCTACACCTCTCATCAGCGAAGAGGAGATCATTCGCACAGCTGCCGTATTCCGTTTCATCCTTCCTCGCCAGTCGATACGCTTCGCCGGAGGCCGAATGAGACTTTCCGATAAATCTATGGAGCGTATGATGCGCGGAGGAGTCAACGGAGTGCTCATGGGCGACATGCTCACTACCGTCAGCAATCAGATAGCCGACGACCGTAAGCTCTTCGTCAAAGCCGGATGGAAATTCTGACCTCATAACCTATCCGACACTCCCGGAAATCCCCAAAAATCCCATAACTCCCGGTGCNCCCAGCGCCATCATAACTCCACCAAACTACCATAACCACCAGATATGGACATTTCAGTAGTCATCCCCCTCTTCAATGAAGAGGAATCTCTTCCCGAACTCACCCGATGGATCGAACGAGTGATGAACGACAACGGTTTCTCCTATGAGATTATCTTCGTCAACGACGGCTCATCCGACAAATCTCAGGAAGTTATCCGCACATTAGCCGCCTCCAATCCCGCCATCCGTTCCATAGCGTTTGCCCGCAACTATGGTAAATCTCCTGCCCTCAACGTAGGATTCGGGAAGGCCCAAGGCGATGTCGTGATCACAATGGATGCGGATCTCCAGGACTCTCCCGACGAAATTCCCGAACTTTATCGCATGATTACTGCCGAAGGATATGATCTTGTCTCCGGATGGAAGAAAAAGCGCTACGACCCTCTCTCGAAGACTATCCCCACCAAACTCTTCAATGCCACAGCCCGCAAAGTCTCCGGAATCAAGAATCTCCACGACTTCAACTGCGGCCTGAAGGCCTATCGTCGCGACGTAGTGAAGCATATCGAGGTCTACGGCGACATGCACCGTTATATCCCCTATCTGGCAAAAAACGCCGGTTATACACGCATCGGAGAGAAAGTAGTGCATCATCAGGCACGCAAATACGGTCACACCAAATTCGGTCTCGACCGCTTCGTCAACGGCTATCTTGATCTGGCCACTCTATGGTTCCAGTCGCGCTTCGGAGTCAAGCCGATGCATATCTTCGGCCTGCTCGGATCCTTGATGTTCATTATCGGATTCATTGCAGTCTGCGTTGTGCTGATTCTGAAGATTGTAAGCCTCTGCAGCGACTCCTACTCATTCTTCGTGACCAACTCCGTCTACTTCTATCTCTCCCTCGCCTGCATGATAATGGGACTCCAGTTCTTCCTTACCGGCTTCATCGGCGAACTCATCACGCGCAATTCCCCCGAGCGCAACAACTATCTCATAGCTGAAGAATTCTGATGCGTTTCAATCCGCAACATATAATCTTATCGTTGGGAATAGCAGCCACGATATTGGCAACTCCGGCTTCGATCTTTCCTCAGATCGAGGCTACGCCCGCTGATGTCCGGCCGGCTTCTTCCGAAGGTTTCACCGAGCCGGAGATGCAACTCGAAATTACGGAGGAGACAAATGACTCCTTGCGATATAACGCCCCTGCATCCACCGCTCTACCGCTTCAACCGACATCCACACCCGTGGACATCGACCGAGAAAAACCCGAGCAACCCTATCTTCACTACTACGATAAGCACGGCAACCCTCTCGATACTCCCGTAAGATTTCTTACCGAACTTGACACAGTGGTCAACGTTCGTCCCGGGCCCTCCTATCCCGCTTTCGACGGAGTATCAGTCGGTGTCAACTTCTTCGACGGCATAATGATGATAGCGGGTCAGCAGCGAGGAAGTTTCGACATTCAGGCCGACTGCTCAATTCACAACTGGTTCTTCCCTGCCGCTGAATTTGGTGTAGGATTCGCTGATGCTCATCCCGACAATGGCCGCTGCCATTACAAGACCTCACCCTCCTTCTATGCCAAAATCGGCATGAACTATAACTTCCTTTATAAATCCAACCCCTACTATCAGGTCTTTCTCGGTCTGAGAGCGGGAGTTTCAAGTTTCGGTTACGACATATATGATATACAGGCCGGATCACAATTCTATCTCGGAGAAGACTCACCAAGACAACTGACCGGCCTGCGTGCCACTAACTTCTACGGACAGGCGCTCGCCGGAGTCAAAGTAAAAATCTACCGGAGTTTCTCTATGGGCTGGACCTTCCGATACGCTTTCAATATCCATCAGAAATACAGCGATCCCGACTATCCCGCCTGGTTCACACCCGGCAAAGGCACCGGACCCATCTCAGCCACATTCAGTCTGATATGGACCATAGGACGCCATCGTCACCTGCCTGACTCCAACCCCAAATCCAAAAAGTAAAAAAGTAGAGCATCGTTCGATTGCAGAACGATGCTCTACCTTTGTCTTATAAGGCTCCCCCGAAATGGGAATCAATACATAGGAGTGAACCCGGGGTTCTTTTCAAGATACTTATTTGCCTCGCCAATCATCTGAGTATGCTTGGCCGTATCAAGCTTCAGAATCTTTGCACCCGGGCGCAGATCACACTTCTCAAGATCCACGTAATAATAGCCCGGATTAGTCACGATGTCGAAATAATAACGCTTATCGCGTATATCCGCGTAGCTACGCCATTGGGTAGAAGATACGTTCGGCTCTGTCTCGATCTCATACGTATAGGGCACGCAGGAATTCACAAGGATACTCCGTGCGATCGACACGCCAAGGTCGGTATCAGAGGTCTGCTTTACATGATGAGCGAAATAATTTGCGCGTACAGCGCGGTCGGGGGAAGTGACAGTACCGGGAAGAGTATTCTGACCACCCTTCTTATTCCAATAATCGATAATGGAAGTCATCGCAGGCCAATTAGGATCATTAGTCATTGCGCGATAATCACCCATCTCATAAATATTGATATTTCCGTGGTCGAACTCAAAGATGATCGAACGCCCCGATGCATCCGTGACACCCCAATGCAACGCGGAGACTGTCCCCTCATCAAATGTTGCACCGGATAGCGAAAAGTTATGTTCTTTCAGCACGCCGGCCACTTCATCTACCGTCGCATTATTATCGAGCAGCCAAGCCACAAACATAGCCATCGACATCGGAGGACGGGTTGCCGTCTCGGCATTATCGTATACCGTACCCTTGCAGAACAGACCATTTACCACAAGTCCCTTCTCATTCATTCCCTCAGTCACACCGCCGTCATACCCCACGGCATATACAGCGCCATACTTCGATGTCCAATGAATGGCATTCGGTTTGTCACTGCTGACCTTCTCTACCCCTCTTGGATAGACGTAGAGATTCGTAGGAATAGGTGTTTTCCAATCGAGCGAACGACCTACGACATACAGAGAGTCCTGTCCTACGTAAAGTATGCGCGAACAAGCTTCGGCTTCAGGTGCGACCGTAGCGACACTTGCAGCGGCCAACATCAGGCCGGATAGAGCGATATGCAGATTCTTCATAGTATAATCTTTTTTAAGAATGGTTATAGTTTCTAAACGCTCTTGAGGCCGATTTTGTTGAAAAGAAAAGGTGGCATCATTGAAATGACGCCACCTTTTACTTTTATATAATCTTTTAAGATTATATCTTATCTAAGATTAGAGAGCAACCTTCTTGGAAGCACCGTTTACAACTACCACGTAAACACCCTTCTGAGCCTCTACGTTGACAGTCTCGCCGGCAGTAGCTTTCACATTCTTGAGGCAAACGCCGTCAAGACCGAATACTGCAACTTCAGCGTCAGCAGCGGGCACTACAGTGATAGCACCGTTAGCAGCAACGATCTGAGCATTCTCAGCTTCTACAGTCTCTACTGCGTCTTTATCAGCAGTGCCTACGAGTTCGAGTTCCTTGTATTTTTGTATGTCCTTCGGATCATAGTGGTAATAAAGCTTACCGGTAGACTTAGCCACAATAGTGTTAAGGAACTCATTCTCGAAATGAAGGATGAAGCCATCAGTGAAGCCCCAACCCATGTATACGGGAGTGTTGGCACCTGTCTGACCAAGACCACGATACTGAAGATAAGAACCATAAGTATACGACCAAGGTTCCATAGTACCTTGTGAAGTACCGATACCATAAGGGATAAGACCACCTACTTCAGGTGCTGCAACAGCAAACCATTCATTTTCACCAAGATCAATCTGTTCAGCCTTCACCTGCTGGAAAAGTGTGAAATCTTCAGGATTCAGAGCAAGATTGATATCCTTACCATACTTCGCATCAGTATAGAGGTAGCCAACGAAGTAGTTATTGTTGTCACGTTCCCCACCCTTCGGGAGGTTAGAGGGATTAAAATAGAAATCCGCCCGCTGTGCCGGAGTAAATTCAAATAATGTGCTGGGATTAAACTCAGTTGCAGTCGGATTAAGATCGGGAACCAAGTATTTATCACCGATAGCAAACCCCATCTGGGTCAGCTCACCGAAATCAGCCGGGAAGGGGTTGTTATCACCAAGCTGAGCAGAGCTGACCACTCCACCGTTGAAAAGGTGCATGTCACCAAACTCGGGACACTCTGTAAGAGTGGGAACGATACCCTGAAGTTCAACCTCTCCCTTATAGAATACTGAAAGACGCAGAATCTGATTAGGATTGGTAATCTCACCTGCAGAATTTACAAGAGTATAATAGACATTAGTTCTATTATCCATATAGAACGTCTCGGGATCGTACTCAGTAAATGAGAGCTGAGAAGCAGTAGTCGGATTAATGATAGTCGTAGCAAGCTGATCAGTCTTGACTTTCATAAAAATTCCGAGCATCTGATTGGGAAGCATCGTATAGTAAGAATACTTACCATTTACGGGGTCACCCACACCTACACCATCAGCCTCACGGAACAACTGGCAACGGGATGTATTATTACACAGATCCTCAAAAGAGGCAGGCTGATACTCACGAAGCGCAACCGGAATCTGCGCCTTACCATCGATCATGTCAAGTTCACCGGTGTACGACCAAACCTGTTCATACATGTACTCCGAAGGCCATACGAGATTGAAGATAACAAGATTCTCAGGAGTCATTGCACCCTGAGGAGTACCGCTCAGTGTATACTGCACGCAGTAATAAGGCAATTGATCAAAGGTAGGGTTGAAAGGATTGCCATTGTCATCAGAGAAAGTTAGCATTTCTGCTAAGGTTTCCTGATACATCTGGAATGTCTCTTCCCAAATCATACCTGACTGGTCCACATAGTTGCGGGTAGAGAGGACATCGCCGAGAGCCTTGCCTTCAACCATCTTCTGTGTGAAGGCCGGAGTCACACCTGTAACCTTCAGATCATTACGCACGCCCGGATCTACAGTCATTCCCGTTGCTGCGATAGCTGAGCCACCGCAGAGCGCGAGAACACCGAGCATCGTGGTAAATTTTTTCATTTTCGTTCGGTTTATAAGTTAAATATAGATGTTGATTACTTTATTGCGGTGGCCGTCACAATCCGCCTTTCCGCTTTGTTTGGTTGGTAAGTAACGTGAGTCGTGAGTTGGCAGAGAGGACGATCATCAGTGTGTGGAATCTATCAAATCGTCAGGTCAGCCCTACCAATCGGAATAGAATCCCGTAACTTCAGATGAAGTTCAAAAGCAAATTTGAGAATTTTTTTTGAATCTCGCAAATTTTATATGAAAAAAAACACTCTCAACCCTAAAAAAAATTGGGGAGACCGATTTTTTAACTTCGGTCTCCCCTCTTTTATGAGATATATCGCTTATTCTCCCTTTTACTATTCTATACTTAACAGGGAGAATTAAAGATTAATCAGTCTGCGTTACTGAACGAGCGACATGTTGATTGCATTGTTGTACTGAGTCTCTGATTGCGGGATGATGAAACGCCAGCCCGGATCGTTAGCCTCCTTGCGAAGCTGATAGATTGCCGGAATATTATTGGAGTTCACGTTGCCTGCCTCCCANGGATTACGCACCATCGGCATATTCCAACGCTTAAGGTCGAACCAGTTGAAGCCTTCNCCCCAAAGNTCCATACGNCGCTGAAGTTTCACCTGCTCAAGAAGTGCATCGCCGCTGAGCGAGCTGACGTCCTGACCGGGGTTACGGAGAGCTACGAGGTCAGAGAGGCACTTACGGGCAGTGGCCTCATCACCATTGTAGCAAGCGGCTTCAGCTTCGATAAGCAGCATCTCTTCCGCACGCATGAACGGGAAGCTGTTTGTGCCATACATGTCAACACACCAGAACTTGTACTGCGCACCGAAAGCAATCACCGGGTTAGTCACAGTGCCGGGAGAGCGGCTGACATACGGACGTCCGAACTTCTCAGTGTCGCCGTTAGGAATTACAGAGTTGCCGAATGTAGTAAGCTGCAGGCGCATNTTGGAGTTGAGTTTCGCGAGGTCCATGCTTGCAGGGTTACAGATGTTGGCGTTCCAGAAAGAGGACGCGCGGAGTGTTGTAGGCTGTTTCAGCTTATCAGGAGTGAAGAAGAGACCTTTACGGATATCGCCGTCGGGCATCTGACGATAAAGTTCGTAGTTGATCTGGCCTGCACCAAGTTCCCAGTCGGTCGGGTACGGACCCTGACATGCATANTANGAACCGTGAGCATAATAACCGATACCATTGGCAGAATCCTCTACGGGGTTTGCCCACATGTATGACGGCTGTCTTTCAGCAAAACCTGAGAGATACTGCTCCGATGTCAGCAAGGGATAGGGAGCGCGAGCATCAGCGGCCATCTTCTGAGCTGTCTTAAAGTCATGAGTGAGCATAGCGAGACGCGCATAGATACCGCGAGCCACATCCTCATCAGGTTCCCAGATATATTTGCGGTTGGTCTTACATTCAGTGTAAAGATCAATAGCAGTGGAAAGGTCGCTCTGAATAGACGCGATGATGTCGTTCATTTTTGCGAGAGGAGCATCGCCNGTGCTCGGAGTCAGACGAAGGGGAGCCACGTAAGCCTCACCGTCATTGGAATCCTCCCANCGGGGNCCATAGACCTGGAGTATACGGAAGTATGCGTGAGCACGGATGGTCAGAGCCTGCGCCTTGATATAATTGAGCACATCACGGTCNCCTTCAGTGTTATCATTGTTGACGAGAATACGATTNGCCTGACCGATCAGATTATAGGTGTATGCCCAACCGATTGTCGGCACCCAACCGTTGTTNAGACGNTTGTTGGTCCAGGAGAAGTTGTTCGANCCCATCTGCACCGCCCAGAGATATGAGAAATANTCCTGGCCATAGATTTCGCCATAGAACATGCAGAAGAACGGTTCNCCGTTGACACCAAGCACAGAATAAGTTTCCGANCCGGTCATCGGATAGTACATGGCGCGGCAGAGTCCATATAAAGCCTGCTGAGCACCCTGCTGTGTNGTTTCCACAGTAGCGGATGTCACGGCAGTCTGAGGAGCGACGTCAAGATAGTCGGAGCTGCAGGATGCAAGCGAAGCAACTGCCATAATCGACGCCAGACCTTTTATGATGAAATTTTTCATTTTATAGATATCTTTGAATTGTTAGGAATTCGAGAAGAGCGGTCGGCCGGAGGATGAGCAAAGACTTATATCTCCGTCGGCCTCAGGCCGACCATTGATTGGAATAACGGATTCTTTCTTAGAAGCGACCTGTCAGCTGGAATGAGAATACACGAGCTGTCATGTAAGTCTGGGTCTGGCTACCGGCATAGCTCTGCTGCGGGTTGAGACCCTTGCGACGGGTTGCTGTGAAGAGGTTGTCGATCGATACACCGAGGTTGATACCCTGCATCTGAAGGGGTGCAACCCACTTNCGGGGAAGATCGTAAGTTACATTGAGATTCTTAAACACGAGATAGTTGCTCGAAGTCAGCCAACGTGTAGAACCGCCTGAATTATTATTGGTGTTATATTCGCGGTTGATCTGCGGTACGCCATTCGGGTCGATACGATCCTTTGAATCAGCTGTCATTCCAACAGGAGCTTCAGTCCATGCCTTAAGAATATCTTTGTGCATTGCACCCGGCTGGTCACCCATACTCATATAACCGGCATAGTTACTGTCGAGAGTATGGCCACCGAGGCTATAAGTGAAGAGAGCACTCAGGTTAATGCCCTTCCAGCTAAGAGTTGTGCCAAACGATCCATATACGGTCGGAATAGCCGATCCGGCCAGAATCTGACCTGCCAACGTAGGATTGTATGTATAAAGTTTGCCGTTATGCTCTATGAGCGAACCTTCTGCACGTGCTGAATTAAGGTTAGCATTATACTTGGTCTCGTCGAAATAGTAAGTCTGAGTAGCAGCATCAAAGGTCTGGAATGCATAAGAATCACGATGGATCTCATAAAGACTGCGACCTGTCAGCTGGTCNACACCTGCCCAATCATAGAGATAGAACTCATACATGGAAGCATTCTCCGTAAGAATTCTGTTGCCGTTGATGATATTCTGATGATTCGGAAGTTTCGTAATCTTATTGTCGTTAAAGCTTGCATCAGCCTGCAGACTCCAGCGGAATTCCGGTGTACGGATCACATCACCATTTACAGAGATTTCCCAACCATTGTTACGCATCGTACCGATGTTAGTGGTTACAGTCGGCAGTGTGCCTGAATTCCCGAGAGTTCCTACAGAAAGAGGAAGCGACACGTTAAAGATCTGATCTGAATTATATTTATTATAGAAGCCGACAGTAAAGCCTAAACGATCATTCAGAAGAGAGCCTTCCAGACCTATATCAAATGTCTTTGTTGCCTCCCACTTTAAGTCATCAGATGGGATCTGAGCGGGAGAGATATTGAAGTTACCCTGATAATTGAAGTTATCGGCGTAAGTGCTCCAATATGCATACGCACCTGCCGAGAAGCAGTTACCTACCGAACCATAGGCAGAACGCAGTTTCAGATAATCAACCCACATCACATCCTGCATGAATTTCTCCTTGGAGATTACCCAGCTTGCACCCACTGACCAGAATGTACCCCAACGGTTGTTCTTTGCAAAACGTGACGTACCGTCGCGACGTATTGAAAATTCGCCGAAGTATTTCTGATTATAGTTGTAGCGAGCACGTCCCAGATAAGATTCATCGTGAGTTTCACCGATAGCGCCGCCTGCCATACGGGGAATGGAAAAGTTCCAGAGGTTGTAGACATTGGGATATTGCTGATCGATTGCGCTCACATAGTTCTGTTCTTGATAGATTGTTGTATTCTCATGGTGGAGAAGAGCGTCTACATGGTGCAGTCCATATTCATGACTCCAGTTCAATTCCTGAAGGAATGTATGGCTGTTATATTCACTACCTGTAAATGTGAATGAACCGTTGGATGCAAGACCCGAACCCATCTCATTGTTCATATAAGAGGTCTGGTTGGTCTTATCGCGGTGGATAGTACCACGCACTGTCACTTCGAAGTTGTAAGGAATAATAGCAGTTCCGTAGAGCGAACCGTCTACTACAGTTGCATTGTTGCGACTACGGTCGGCACGCGAAGTGAAGCCAACGTTTGTGGCATCCAGATAGCCTGCTTTGTTCCAAAGGGGATGACCGTTTTCATAGATGATCGAACCGTCGGGATTATGCTGATAGATCGGGAAGATAGGAGCCATCGACATCGTGTTAAAAATATTGTTGATGGCGCCGGCCTGCATATCAATAGTCGACTGGTCCTGCTGAGTTGCGGCGATGTTCGTACCGAAACGCAGGTAAGAGGTCGGATTATAGTTGGCGTTCACACGGGCGTTGAAACGCTCGAAGTCTGTCTGCACAGTATAACCGTGCTCCTTAAGGTAGCCTACAGATGCAAACACGTTGAACTTATCTGTTGCTACTGCTGCATTGACATTGTATTCCTGACGGAAACCTGACTTGACGCTTACTGCATCCCACCAGTCAAGGTCGGTATAGCCCGGGAGCGGATTGCCACCGACAAACTTACCCTGATTGTCGAAGAGAGCGTTATCAGGCTGGCCATAGATATTCACACGCGCATATGACGTGATGAAGTTACCATTGTAGAAGGCGCGGGATTCGTCAAGGCTATTGAACACGCCTCCGCTGACGCCACCATTTACAAGGCCGTCGTAAGAAGCCTGCATCCACTCGTTGGCATTCAGACGATCATAGAAGGGAAGACCCTTTGTGTACATACCGAGACGCACCTGTGCTGTCACGTCGATCTTACCTACATTCTTTGCCTTCTTGGTCGTGATAAGGATTACACCGTTAGCACCCTTGTTACCATACAAAGCTGAAGAAGCAGCATCCTTAAGCACTGACATTGACTCGATATCTGACGGGTTAAGATCGGCAACCGAACCCGAGTAAGGGATACCATCGACTACATATAGAGGAGCATTGCTACCATTGATTGAGCTGAATCCGCGGATACGGATATCGGGGGATGAACCGGGAGTACCGGTAGTACCATTTACCTGCACACCGGGTGCATTACCTTCGAGAGCCGATGTAACGCTTGTCACGGGGCGCTCTTCAATCTCTTTTGAGCCGATCACAGCTACCGAACCGGTAAGTGATTCCTTTGTAGCCGTACCATATGCGACAACCACGAGGTCGTCCAGAGAGGTAGCTGAAGATTCAAGATAGATTGCCATCTCGCCTGACTTCAGATCCACCGTCTTGGTTTTGTAACCGACGTAGGATACTGTTGCCTTTTTCACTGTGGCAGGAACGGTAAGCGTAAAGTTACCGTCAATGTCGGCGGCGGTACCCTGACCTCCTCCGACGGGCATGATTGTCGCACCGATGAGCGGCTCATTGTTGGCCGCATCAAGAATAGTGCCGTGATATGTATGCGTCTGTGCCGACAGGCCCAATACGCCTAAAATCACGCTAATCATGAGCAAAAACAATTTTCTCATAGTTAAGTTGTTTGTTTATATGGCTTTATTAAATATTTTCGATCTATTGGTAATGCTTGTCAGGTTGGTCCCGGCAGGAGCCGGAAGGATGTTATCGGTGACCCAAAAACATTAATTAACGCAAATTTAATATTTTTTTATAATTTCCAATAGCGGAAACCGATTTTTCTTTGGATTTTNTCCGTTTTTTTTCGTTTTCCATCCGGTGACGGCNGAAAAAATATGTTTNACGGCAGTTTTAGACCTTCGTCTCCTCCTTTTCCCTTATTTCGGATATACAAGTACCGGTTCGCCAAAACCGACGTAGGGGAAGTCGGGCAGTTTACGTCGGAATCTCATTATCTCCGAAGCAAGATCGGATGGATANGTCCCCTCCTTCAGCAGCACGTAATACTCACTTCCGCTTCTCGCCGCNCGGGCCTCTTCAAATCCTTCCGCCTGCAAATCGGCCGCTAATGCATTGGCATTTGTCGGCATTTTAAAACGTGCTATGGCTATCGCCATTCCTCTCACATTGTCATCCCGATGAAAAGGGGCATTAATGGCCTTGAGTGTGATGCTTTCCCCGGAGAGTGTATCGGTCAGTTNGATACGATTTATGGTCGGCTCATCGTCGACGCTCTGCAACTTCTCGCGATCTACTCCCATTTCGGACTGAAGCTCTCTGTGGCGGGCTTCATCCCGTTCTCGTTTTTCCCGAGCCACGTCGTAGGCATCCTGATAATTTTTCACTGTGGTTTTACAGCCCGTAAGCGCTACGCAGCTTCCTACGAGCACNGNAGCCAACAACAGACGTTTGATGATGTTACGCAAATCCATCCGNTAGATTGTTAGAAGTNATAATATCTTTTTTACAAATTTAAGAAATATTTTTTAAATCCCCAACTATCATTGCGNCGGAATNATACNAAAAAAAGATATGCGACCTTCTATCAGGCCGCATATCTTTCTGAGTTATTTAAACTTGGGTTATATATTTCTATCTTATTTACTAAACTTTATTCTTCTTGAACATGCTATTTATTCCTTATCAATTCTTTACCTCGATNACGAGATAGGGAGTCAGACTCCAGAACTTCGAGGGATCCGTGATCTTTATTGTCTTGGCCTCATCCTTACCGCCTACAATTTCGTAGGAGCCGGCGGGCATATTGGTCTTGATCTCTGCCTTCTTCGCTCCGGTCGGGATNGACGTCAGAGTGCGCTTGTCGGCAGTTGTGAAATAGCTCTGATTAAACTGGCCCTGCATTACTTTCGTAGCGCCGAGGAATTTCTTTTCAAGCAGACCCTGCTGTTTGAGTTCTTTATTGGTNCCNATAGCGTAGTACACCTTATTAGCCTCATTTTCTGCTGCTACAGTCTCAGCCTTGGCTTCTTCNGTAGCGGCNTTGGCTTCGCCGAGTTTCTTCTCNCCTTCAGCCACCTGAGTATTNAGATCGTTGATCTGAGTCTTNGCCNTATCGAGCTCNGAATTGAGNTGGGCGATCTTATTATCCTGCTCTGCGATACGCTGCTTCAACTGTTCGATGGTCTTGTTGAGCACNGTATTCTGCTGNCCGGAAGCATTAGCCTTAGCCTGAAGTTCTTCAAGAAGCTGCTTGTTNGCAGCCAGACGCGCACGGATCGAAGCAAGGTTCTTGCGGATCTCTTCACGACGATCGACGCCTTCACCACCNCCGGTGTTGTAGAGCAGGCCTTCCTGCTGATTGATTGAATCGAGACCTGTATAAATNTCGCCCATCAGAAGCAGAAGGGAGTCATTAAAGTTNTTGGCCTCATTATATTGAGCGGTGAGATTTGCGATTGCAACTGAATCTTCGTCGAGCTTCTTTTCATTGCCGGAGCAGGCACCGAAAATCACTGCGGAGAGCGCACCGAGTATAAGCAGATTCTTTTTCATAGCGGAAGGGTTGTGTTAAGGGTTTATTTTCAGTTATAATTAATTCAATCCTTGTCGGCCGCGTCCCGATCACGCTTTGAGCGCTTCTCTTCGCGGCGACCTTCGATGACTATAACAATCTCCCCTTTCGCTTGGTTCACGTCGAAGTGATTTTGTAGTTCGGAAAGTGTTCCCGCATGNTTGGTCTCGTGGAGTTTTGAGACCTCTCTTACTACCGATGCCTCTCTGTCGGGACCGAAGGTTTCAGCCAACTGACGCAATGTGCGCGCCAATCTTTTGGGGCTTTCATAAATTACNATTGTCTCCTCTTTCTCAGCGAGAGAGGCGAGCCGAGTGGCCCGNCCTTTCTTCGGAGGGAGGAAGCCTTCGAAGTGGAAGCGGTCGCAAGGGAGTCCGCTGTCNATCAGCGCCGGCACGAAAGCGGTNGCTCCAGGCAGACATTCCACCTCCACTCCCCTTCTCCGACATTCCCTGCTCAGCATAAAGCCGGGATCGGAAATACCGGGGGTNCCGGCATCGGAGATCAGAGCGAGAGTCTCTCCTGATTCAAGCATCTCCATCACTCGTGAAAGACTCTCATGCTCATTATATTTATGATGGCTCATCATGGGCGTACGGATATCGAAATGTTTGAGAAGCACTCCGCTCGTACGCGTATCCTCGGCAAGAATNCGATCGACGGATTTCAACACNTCGATCGCGCGAAAGGTCATATCTCCAAGATTGCCNACCGGNGTAGGCACTATATATAGTTTTCCCATCGTAAGTNGCTCTTAGAAGAGTTTGGAGATTATTGAGAGGAATTTCATTCCCGANGGACTTTCCGGATCGAGATCCCATTCAGTCACGAGATATTCTTCTGCCTCATCGTAGGAGTCAAGGGTAATAATTTCATCAATAGCCATATCGAAGTTCTTCAGGTCTCCCCCAAAGAGCTCGCGGGCATAGAGGAATCGATCGTTGATGCTGAAGAGTCGACCGCGCTGTGGCGCCGGAGCCGATATTTTCTCCTCATCTTCAGCTGTTTCCTCTATTTCATAATCAGCCCCGTCATCAGTCGCGCCATCTTCGTCATCAAGATGATCATCGATCTCTTCCGATTCCTCTTCCGATTCCGACGGCTCAATCACTGTAGTTTCCGGCTCCGATACCTCTTCCTCAATTACAGAAGCCCCCATTATGGAAGTATCCGTTACGGAGAAATCTGTCGCAGAGGCTTCTGCCACAGAGCCGGCAGTTACAGAGGTTTCTTTACTCTCGTTGGTATCCGGGGTTACAATCTCCTGAGAAGCTATGGTCACCGCTTCGGCAACTACTCCGAGTTCCTCAGGAGTGGCGGGTTCATCGGCAAGAGCGACGATAGCATTGAGTTTGTCGACTATCAACTGATTAAGTCGCGGCGGGACTGCGCTGCGAGTGACACCGATATGAAGCAGGCCCTCCAGCTCGTAAGTCAGATCGAGCATATCCGACAGGCGTTTGCGGTAGGCCGTCTGCGGAGGGAGTATCTTGTCTTTTTCAGGTATATCAATCATAGAGTTAATATTTTCGGGATTAATTTATCATGGTTGCGGAAATATTTCATTCAGCATTTTAGAGATTGCATTACGCAGATATGCACGGTCGCAGGTGAAATCGTTGACGATTATCACTACGGCATGCGTTGGAGCGAAGTCGTCGTCGAGTTTATACCCGGCATAGCATTGGATTCCACGCATCGATCCGGTCTTCATCGCGATATATGAATCGAGAGGAGTATCCTTCAGAAAACTCCTGAGCGTACCTTCCTGTCCGGCCAAGGGGAAGAAACTTACGTATTCCACATCGTTGCGTTTAGAGCGTAGCATACCTTCCATAAAATCGGCCGTCACCTTATTGGAGCGTGATAGTCCGCTTCCGTCGACTATCTTCACACCTTCCATTGGAACACGACGGTCTTTCCAGAATTTCATCTCTGCTTCAGCTGCCTTCGGAGTACTTCCGTCGAGTCCCTGCTTCTTACCAAACTGACGCAGCATCGACTCGGCAAACATATTGTCGCTGCGCATCATGCAGGAGCGCATTATCTCTTTTACGGGGGCTGATTCATGGCGGACAATCACCTTTCGCTTCCCCCCTTCGATTGAAGTGGCATCCAGTGTAATCCCGGCTTTTTCCATTGCGGCCCGCAGATCGCGGATAAATACCACATCCGGATTCTGCACACTTGCCTTCCCTCGAGCGTTATCGGAATAGTTGAAAGCATGATTGCCGGTCCCGTAGTAGGTATTAAGATCGCCCTGGGCCCAGCCCGGCGGTATTGGAGAGCCCTTAAGCGCGGAGGCGTCGATTATTACGTTGCCTTCCACCTGCGTTATCTTTTCTTTCTTGAGAGCCGCTACTATTTCCGCCACTAAATCTTTCGATTTAGGCCATTTGGTAGTATTGATCGACGGGTCGCCTACACCTTCGATGATTATGTTGCCATGAAGCACTCCGTCGGTAACTTTCCCATCGATGCTGACGGGGGTCACAAAAGGCTTTTCGATATCCATCACCTCGGAAGCCGCCCCGAGTGTAACGCTTTTCATGATGGAAGCAGGAGTCAGCGGCACACTCGTATTATAAGAAGCAATCACTTTGCCCGAAGGCAGTTCGCTGACTATCACAGCCATTGATCCTTTCGGAAGTCGGGGAGTATCAACAAATCTGTCGACCGCTTCCTGCGGCGTGACGGCTAAAGCCGATGCCAGTCCCATCAGGCCGGCAGCGAATATCGGCAGCAGGCGTCGGCTTAAATACCTGTTTATATTTGATTTTAACTTTATCATTGTAAAGGATTATTTCATCTTTTCCATCTTCTCAGGATCACCTACCACCCAGAGTACATCTCCGGGATGTAGCACCGTTGTGGGAGTGGGAGCCAGATAATCCTCGTCGCGATATATCTTTACAAGCATACTGTCGAAATCCTCTGCGATGCGAGTTTCCGACAAAGGCACATTTACAATGGGAGAAGACTCTGAGAGTTTGAGACTTTTTAATTCTACCGGTTTCGGGTCGCCACATTGTTCAATCATGAGGCGCTCGGCCGACTCGATATCATCATTAAAAGCCTTAATCTGATCATCGGTGCCGATGACGCCGAGGATATCTCCGGGAAATATGCGGGTCTCTCCTCCGGGCAACGGAATTGAACGCTGACCGCGCTGTATGCTCGAAATGCTCACCCCATAATCACGGCGCAGTCCGGAATCTTTCAGTCGGTCGCCTACAAAGAGTGATCCCGGCCCAACCTGAATATAGGCCTGATGCAGATCGTCAATCAGATTATTATTTCTGCCGGAGCGTGTATCCTCTCTGATATTTAGATTGTTGACGAAGCGCTGTTCAATTTTTTTGTATCTGCTCATAAGCTTCGTCGATGCAAAACCCAATATCAAAATAAAGCATCCCACACCTACAATCCAGCCGCGCACTCCATTATAGGCCAAAGTTACGAAATAGACTATAAAGAAGAGAGTGATGAGATATCGGATAATGCGCATCGCTACGAGGGGCACATCATAGAAGGTAGCCGTAGAGTGGAGTTTCATTCTCTCATCAGGCTTTGTACTGCTGAAAGAGAGCGCGACAAGGAAGGGCGACATCGCTATTAGCGTAACGACCGTAGCCAGGAAATGCCCCCACTTTTGGAATAAGCCTTCCATGAAAGGGAATAGCATCTGACGGCTTACCAATATTATAGCCAACAGCACAACAGAATACAATATGATTCTCCATACATAACGCGACAGAATATCGCGCCAAAGGCGTTTTGTGTCGGATGAATCGGCAGCTTGCTTGGAATAGCGGTCGATAAGAAACTGCAGTCCTTTGGGAAGGCGTTTTTCCACCATCCTGTAAGCCGGATCCGCCATCTTGATAAAATATGGTGTCGTAAATATCGTGATTACGGAGACTGCCACAATAATCGGATACAAGCTCTGCTCAAGCACTCCGAGACTCATGCCGAGCGACGCAATGATAAAGGAGAACTCACCGATCTGTGTCAATGTGAATCCGCTCTGAATAGCAACTTTCAGTGTCTGTCCCGTCACGAGCATACCCAACGTGCCGAATACGATCATGCCGACAATCACCACTGCGGCAAGCAGGAGTATCTCGCCCCAATAATGACCGAGTACCATCGGATCCACCATCATTCCCACCGAAATAAAGAAGACAGCGCCGAAAAGATCTTTTACCGGCTGCACAACATGCTCCATCTTTTCCGCTACCATCGTTCCCGCGAGTATCGAACCCATAACGAAGGCTCCCAACTCCAGTGAGAATCCACACATTACCGAGAATACGGCCATCGAGAAACATAGCCCCATTGCCACGACGAGCATCGTCTCGTCATTAAGATAGCGACGAAGCCGATTAAGAAGTGAGGGGAGCACGTAGACCCCGACTACAAACCATATTATCAGGAAAAAACCGAGTTTGCCTATGCTGAAGAGCAGTTCCATCCCTTTTACGTCGCCCATTGCCAGAGATGAGAGCAATACGAGCATCAACACGGCAAACAGGTCTTCGATGATAAGCACGGAGAGTACCAGCGTGGCAAATTTCCGCTGGCGCATGCCCAAATCTCCCAATGACTTGAGAATAATCGTAGTCGACGACATGGAGATCATTCCCCCAAGGAAAATACTATTGATGGTATTCAGATGCAGCAGATACCCTACTCCGAATCCGGCCATGGTCATACCCGTGATGATAATCAGAGCCGTGACAATAGCCGAACTCCCCGAATTCAGCAGTTTCTTAAAGCTGAATTCCAGTCCGAGACAGAACATTAAGATGACAATACCCAATTCAGCCCAGAATTCTATATTCTCAAGATTGGAGATAGAAGGGATATAGACGAATTTTGGACTTGCCAGAAATCCCGCCAATATATAGCCCAACACTACGGGCTGCTTGAGTTTCTTGAAAAGCAGGGTGACGATAGCGCCTAAAAGCAATACCCATGCCAGATCGGCAATGAGTCCGAACGTATGTTCCTCACTTGCCGAAGTCTCATCTTCGGGATTAATTTCAGTGGATACCTTCGTGGCAACATCCGTGATGGATTCCTGTGCCAACGCTTCATAGCCGGCCGCAAGCGGCAATACAAGGCCTGCGGCCAATCGGGGTGACAGTCGCTTCATATATCTGCTTGTGATGAGAGGGTGATGGAGATGGCCGGCGCTACCTCGCGCAACGCCGCAAGTACTTTCAGAAAGTCTATCTGATGATGAGCCAGCACGATAAAGTTGATTTCCGTCCGGCTTTTGGAATAATCATATCCGATGAAATACGTGCTTAGATGGACACCATAGTCTTTTAGCACTTTCCGATAGGGAGTGATATCATCGACAACTCTGTCTATCGTCATTATTATAGCCCGGCTTTCCTGTCCGACGCTTTGCCAATGCTCATACCAATCGAAGATTACGAGCACCATCAGTATCAAGGCCGTTGTCCCTACCGCCACTACATACATTCCGATGCCTACAGCCATTCCGATAATGGCGGAGATCCAGATTCCGGCGGCCGTCGTCAGACCCTTCACCGAGCCTTTTGCGCGAATCATAGCGCCACCGCCAAGAAAACCGATACCGGTGATTACTTGCGCGGCTATACGCCCCGGGTCGCCATTTTTCAGCCCCATATACTCCTGAGGTACATAGATCGACAGAAGCATAGCCAGACACGCTCCCATCGTTATGAGCGCGAACGTACGAATCCCCGCAATCTGCCCCTTTCTCTTTCTCTCAGCGCCGATCACGACTCCGAGCATCATGCTCAGCAACATTCTGAACATCGAGTTAGTCAGATTGACATCCAAAGAATTAATCTGGTCAACAACGCTTCTAATCAATACCTTTCCTCCAAATTACAAATGCGCAAATGCTCCCCGATCACAATCCATTACTACCAAGGCAGCCCGGTTCCCATATATCCGATCTCGATATCGTCGCTGAAATCAGAGGCCTGAGGAGCGGTAGTCTGATTATAAAGCTTATGGGCAAGCACATCCGGAAGATTCTCCTGATCAGGATAGAACCAGATTCCCTGCCAGTTCCAGCACCACATTCCATCGCCGTCGCCGGCCTGCCATACTGCATTCACATCCTTAAGTCCAAGCACTTTTCGGAAAGAATCACCAAGCCGGAGTTCCTGGCCCTTGTCGCCTTTGACGACGATGCTACGGTTGTCGGCTGAGACAGCATTGACAATTCCGGAATCAAACTCATAGACAGTAAATCGCTGATTTCCCTGAAGATAAAAATAATAGCAAGTTGATTCATAGCCATTCTGACGGGAAATGCTGTCGTAAAGATTCTCTATCTTCGGCTGTATCTCCGAGATACGCATACCGGTACGGATCGGGTCGACTCCGAGCGGAGTCAACTGCGCGTCACTCACTGCCTTTTTGGGGAGTTCAGTCTCCTGGGAAGGCTCTACGCGCAGAGTCTCTTCTGCCTTAGGCTGCTTGCCCGAACATGCCGACATAATAGTAAGTCCTACTGCAATCGCGGCAGACATTGCGATCCGGATGCCCCGGCCGACGTAACTGTGGAGATATTTATGTGTCATATTAGAGTAATTTCAGTTTTATTAACTTGCATATTTAGTGATGTTAAAAGCAAGTCTTTATGCTTAACATCCGATTGTTAAAATTTGTTCATCATGCTCCGAACTGTGCCGGTATTATCATCGTTATGTTGTGGCGTGCAAAGTGCTTGCCGAGATATGCACCCATCGATTCCATATCTCCCGTATAGCTCAGCGACCCTTTGCGCCCCCCTATTACCATGAGTAGATCCTCATCAGTAATCTGCGAAGAGAGAATGATGAAATCATCCCACCCCGTCATCTCGCTATACGTCCGACTGAAGGCATAACCGCTTTCGGCCACCTGCGCCTCTATATAAGAAGCAGTCTCTCCACTACACATGAAAATCACACTCCTGCTCAGCTGGGAGGCAAGATTGGCAACTCTCGCCACCCATGCCGTAAATCCTGTCTCATACTGAGCCTTATCCGGGACATAGATGAATATTCGGCCGATCGTGTCGACCGGTATGAAGCAGCGCGACATGATTATCATCCGGCGCGTAGAGGCAATAAGTTGCTCGATCATGGAGCCGAAGAAGGTATCCACGATATTTGCCTTGCGATGCAAGCCGATTATTACCTCGGTTGCGTCTTGCTCGTGCATGACGTTGGCAACTCCTGTCATAACGTTCAGATCAAACCGCTCTACGGGCCGACAGTTGATATCCATCGTCTCCGACGCTCCGACCGCAACCTTCAAAGCCTCCCGACCCATCCTCATACGCGCACGGTCGTCGTTGTTGCGAACATATAGGGCCGTTATAGTCTCAGTATTGAGAGGCGAACGCATAAATATCGCCATCCTCATTATCCCTTCTGCAGTCAGCGGATTGCTGACTGCGACTATCTGGCGGGCAAATCCGGCCTTACGCGGACTCTCCGTCTCAAGTTCGGCAGCCGTCAGACGCAGTCGTATCTTCTTAGCAGCGCGCTCAGTCACCACTGATGCCACTATGCAGCAGATCAGAATCATCACGACTGCACCGTTCATCATATCCTCCGTCAGCAAGCCGTATTGAAAACCGATCATCGTCGCGGCAATCGTCGCAGCTGCCTTTCCCGAGGAGAGACCGAACATTAATTGCGTCTCGTCAGCATTGAGTCCGACGAGCCGACGGGTTGCTCCGGCTGCCACGTATTTAGTTGCAAGCGCGGTCGCCGTCATCAGCAGAGCCGTCGTCACCACTCCCCAGCCTCTTACTACCACTCCCACATTAATCAGCATCCCGACGCCTATAAGAAAATAGGGAATGAAAATAGCATTGCCGACAAATGTGATGTTGCGCATCAGCGGAGAACGCGACGGCACAAACCTATTCAGCACCAGGCCGGCATAGAACGCTCCTAATATTGCCTCCAGACCGATAGCCTTCGCCAATACCGAAGCGACGCAGACGAGCGTAAGTATAAAGATATACTGCGCTACGGAGTCACTGAATTTTCTAAAAAACCATCGCGTGGCCGCCGGAAATGCGAATCCGATTGCAAAGGCATATCCTACGCTCAGCATGAGCAGGATAAGCAACTGAATGAAATCAAATCCGCCTGACGACCTTACCGACACTACTTCCGCCAGGGCTACCAGAGCCAGCAAGACGGCTACAATCGTGCCGCAGACAGCAATCACCGCTCCCCGGATATTGCTAAGTCCGAACCGGCTTACTACAGGATAGGAAATCAGAGTATGCGAGGCATACATTGAAGAGATCAGTACCGCCGTATCCCAACCCGTGTGGAGCACATAGCGGGTAAGCGGGATTCCTACAATCATCGGAAGTGCGAAGGTCAGCAGACCGAAGACAGTGCCCTGCCGGTAATTCTGCTTGAGATGATACATATCAATCTCTACAGCAGCCAGAAACATCAGATAAAGAATACCGACCTGCCCGAAGATTTCAAAACTCGCATCGCGTGCGAGAAGATTAAAGCCGTATGGCCCGACCGCTACCCCTGCCAAAATCAGACCGACGATATTCGGAATCTTAAGCCTGCGAAACAGCAAAGGCGCAAAAAGGATGATCATCATGACCAGCATGAAGATCACCAACGGTTGCGTAAGCGGCAACGTAATCATCTCAGCGAGTAGCGTCATAGGCGTTAACTCTTAAAGCGCCAAGCGAAAAATATTCCGCGCATTCGCGGTAGTGATACTTTCAAGCTGCTCGGCGGGAACTTCCTTCACTTCCGCTATCTTATTAAGGATATGCCGAAGATAGGAACTTTCATTAGTGCGCCCNCGTTTGGGNACGGGNGCCAGNTAAGGGGAATCAGTCTCCANCACGATCCGATCAGCCGGGATTATCTTTACNGCNTCACGGAGTTCCGGTGCATTCTTGAATGTTACCACGCCATTGATACCAAACAGCGCGTCAGGCACCTCCCGCATAATCCTTTCGGCATCCTTGACNTCCGACGTGAAACTATGAAAAATCAACCGGGGACATTCTTCCCCCATCATTTTCACAACTTCCAGCGTCTCATCAAGAGCATTACGACTATGGATGATGACCGGCAGCCCCATCGATCGGGCCCNNTCCAACTGATCACCGAAAGCATCCATCTGCTGAATCCGCCANNTGGNGTCATGATAGAGATCGATTCCGACCTCTCCGACNGCTACCGGAGATTCATCCTCAAACCGATCAAATACGGCCCGGGTCAANGCCCTCCAGTCAGCATCCACATTCTCCGGATGCAGACCGACAGCCGTCGCCGTCGATCCTTCAGGCGCGGAATGATGGAGAGCAAGCAATTCTTCTGCCGACTCAATCCCGACATTGGGAAGCNCCATCAACTCCACACCCTCCGCCAATGCTCTCTCCACTGCCGCACGTCCGCCGTCGGGAAAATCTTCACGGAAGTAGATATGCGTATGAGTGTCGATCATCGCGGATTATTTCTTACGTCCTGACAGACGATCCACCAGATATTTATAGGATTCAAGTTTGGATTCCTCCAATCCTGTAGCCTTAGCTGCCTTCAGCGCCTTGGCACTGTATTTCAATGCATCTTTCCGGCCGATCTCGTTCAGACCCATCTTTTCGAAGATGCGTGTGACGGTCTTGATCTTTGTGTCGCCGGCCGGGAGTTCCATAGCCACTTCGAGAGCTTTAGCCTCCTCGGTAGAAGCATTCAGACCATTGATCAGCAGATAAGTCTTTTTATTATTATTGATATCGCCTCCGATAGGTTTGCCGAAGGTAGAGGCATCTCCGAAAGTGTCNAGCCAGTCATCTTCTATCTGGAAGGCGATACCGAGATTTTCNCCGTATTCGCGCAGTTTGCCNGCCACTTTATCATTGACACCGGCCAACACGCCACCGATTTCCGCACAAGCTCCAAGGAGNGCACCGGTCTTCAGACGTATCATCTCAACGTATTCCTCAACNCCGACATCCTTACGCTTCTCAAACTCCATATCCAGAGCCTGCCCGGCATATACATCCTTCGCCATACGGCTGAAGATCTCCATCACTTTCCGATATTTCTGCGCATCGACCTTGAGCAGACATTCATCACTCAAGCCGAGCATNGCATCACCGGAAAGAATAGCNGCATCAGCTCCGAATTTTTTCACGACTGTCTCGCGATTGCGACGCGTATCGGAATTATCCATCACGTCATCATGGAGCAAAGTAAAATTATGGAAAAGTTCCATAGCGACAGCAGCCGGCATCGCCATCTCAGACTCCAGCCCGAAAGCCTCGGCAGTCATCAACACCAGCGTAGGACGGATTCTCTTACCGCCAGCCTCCATNGCATAGTTAACCGGGGAATAAAGCGAAGCAGGCTTCATCTCCCCTATATTAAGAGCCCGGATAGCCTCCTCGACCTCCATAGCATAATCAGACAATCTTTTCATCTCAATAAGTATAAAAAATATATAATATCAAAGCAATATCACATCCCGACCCAACAGCCGAAAAAGATACCGCTATTAAGTATCAAAATACCAAATTCTCCCCTACCCCCATAAAAACACTTCACCCCCNTTNCCTTCCNTNTCCCCNTTATNCCCNTTACCTCCTTTNTCCCCNTTATCCCTTATACCCTTCTATCGCCCCCTATTACTTATTACCTATTACTTATTACTTTAACAAATATGCTCAACGAGCATATTTGTTAAAGATTTCTTTAGGCACATCGCTACCGCCATCAATCTGCAACGCCACCTCGAAGCCCTTCATAAACCGGGGGAACATTGCTGAATCCTCCGGATTCTGAGCACAAACCTTCTTCAGCGAAGCGATCTCAGCCTCAACGGTTTTGGCATTCTTATGATCCATTCGGATACTGTTCACGTATTCAAGACCCAGTTGATAACCCAATGCCATCGGATCATCCATCGCCGCCAGTTTGCGGAGGGTCATTTTCTTATCCAGCGGCAAAGCATCGGCAAAGGAGTCGTAGGCCTGCGCAAACGTCTGAAGGTTTTCATCCTTATATGTTTCATACGCATAAAGAGTCGCTGTAGCCAAAGTATCAATCCTGACACCCGGCACTTCTCCCAGTGCAGCCCGACAGATAAACCGGGCCACCGAGTCAGGCGAAGCATTCTCCATCATATAGGCCACCTTTGCCTCATCAGATTTACTATTGAAATCCTTGGGGAAGTTACCGCTGCCATCCTTATCACCGCCACACGACGCCAGCATGGCGGTGCTGAAGAGCGCCACCACAGCTAAACAGCTCCATACCCCGCGGGCCAAAAACGTCCCGGCAGCAAAAATATTCGACTTAATACAAGCCATCTCAATCGTCTTCATAACATAATGTTAAAAACCAACCACAAAATTACTAAATTTTTGTGAAAATCCCCATAACAAACTCGAAAAACGCATAGCCTCCGATAAAAATCACCAATCATTTCAAAGAAATCGCATATCATTCCGGATAAATCTTGCTCCGACGTCACTAATGACTCAATTTGAATCAAAAAGAATCCACCATACCTAAAAAAATCAGTAAAATCAAAAAAAATCCCTCAAAAGCATTGCCAATCCAAAATAAAGCATTAACTTTGCAGTCGCAAAAGCCCCTCAAAAGGCGGAAGGCGCGCGATAGCCTCCCCGCCCGACAGAGGAAAGAGCCAAAAATAAATTGGAGTGGTGCTCGAGTGGCTGAAGAGGCACGCCTGGAAAGCGTGTATACCCCAAAAGGGTATCCCGAGTTCGAATCTCGGTCACTCCGCTAAAATTGACAACCAACAGAAATCCCGCAAGCAGAATTGCCTGCGGGATTTTTGCCATAAATAGAAGATGAATCCGATATTATACATAATAGCAGGATGTAATGGAGCCGGAAAGACAACGGCTTCATATTCGGTTTTGCCGGAATTATTGAATTGCCGGGAGTTTGTCAATGCCGATGAGATTGCCAAAGGCTTATCCCCTTTTAATCCGGAATCTGTGGCAATTGAAGCCGGTAAATTAATGTTGCAAAGAATAAATCTACTTTTAAGTCAACGTAGAACATTCGCAATCGAAACTACTCTTTCGACTCGCAGTTATGCTTCATTGATAAAAGAGGCACATGAAAAGGGATATCTGGTCGTGTTGTTGTTCTTCTGGCTTCCTTCGCCCGAAATGGCAATAGAGCGTGTAGCGAAACGAGTGAGTGAAGGAGGGCATAACATCCCCACCGAAACAATTATCCGCCGATATTGGTTAGGATTACAGAACTTCTTTAAAATTTTTGCCCCAATAGTAGACAGTTGGATGTTTTTTGAAAATGAAAATAAAACTGTTTTAATTGCTAATAACCGCCAAATACGTAACTCAAGTAAATTCCTTAAAATTCAAGAATCATGTCTGAACAGGAAGAATTAAAATTATTCGAAAAAATTGAGAAAGGGTTGTCGAAATCTTTTGAAAATTTACTACACCGTAAAGCGGCTCTTGGACAAGACATGGTCTTTGCCGACGAAAACGGACAGCCTCGCATTGTCTCAGCCCGCAAAACCCTATCCGAATATGAAAAGAACCACGGCTGAACTATAAAAACTGATATCAGCGAATATAAAAAGACAAACAACTCAATAAGATAAGTTATTGGTACAATAAGAAATGAGCGCTACTTACGAGACCTTATAAATAAAAGTACCGCTGCTGCACAAAAGCAACAACAAGCGGTTGTTGTAGAATCTTCTGAATTGTTGAACCACATCCAGTATATCCCGGCTAAAGCCATTAAGATTCCGACAACAAGACAAATGTCGGTTCCTGTAATTTTGTACTTTCCATTATTTTTTTCCATAATGCAAAATTACGGAAACAGAGCGATATATCCAAATTTATTTTCTTCGTTTGTAAGCCAATTATGGTTATTTCTTACCTGAGAAATTCATAAGATTTGCAGATTTGAAATAGCGTATATTATAAAGGTATGGTATCACACTAATTATTTCAGAAGAAAAGCCAGCCTCGGACGCAACGACAAGGTTAACTTCGCTGTCAACCGGTAGACCTAAAAGCATAGGCATCTGAATAGCCGTACCCCATCGCGTAGTGGATTGATTATGAGAGCCGATTACAATTGAAGTGGCAACCGGTGTTACAATATGCATATTTCCCTCACCATTAGGAAGCAGCCCGGTGTTATAATATGACAGGAGATTATAGCGAAGGAAGCGGAAGATCTGCATCGGCTTCGGTGGCTAACGTAAGATGGAATAAATCAAGTTCCGGTTCAACGCTACTGCAGGCAGTAAGAATAACCAGAGACAAAAGGATATTAAGCAATTTTTTCATACTGCAAAGTTACGAATAATCCGCGAGTTATCAAAGGAATACTTCAAGGTCGTTGACGTTAATACAATAAATAAATATCCTGCGATTTTCACTGTCGATTCATTTGTTTGAAGTATTCCTTCATTGGAGGCAAGTCCATTTCGGCTCTCCATTCATCGACTTTTGGTATTGATGTAATCAACCATTTTTTTAGGGTTTTCGCAGCCGAGGACATACTTATCACCGTTCTTCATGCGAACAAGAAAGCAATCTGAGGCTTTGCCGTAAAATCCATAATATCTACCAATGTCTCCCTCTCGGAATATTCCCCAGTAACCCATAAAGCCGCCTGAAGCGAATATTCTTATAGCACTCATCGTCGGCTTGAAAAGTTCTACACTTTCCACATTTCGCATAAGAATCTTTTTGCTTTTAAGGAGGCTACCCATAATAATATATTCATCAGTTACCTTAATATAGGCTACGCCATAAAATAAGGCGCAAAAAAACAATATGAGGAAAAGACCCAAGAGACAGAAAAACACAGGTCCTTCTTTCACAGTTGCGATGCACCCAACATACAGCACCCCGAATAGGATTGCTGTTAAGATTGTAACATATTGGCTATATTTGACTTTGGATTTCATAATTTGGCATATTTTTTGCAAAGTTACGAATAATCTGCAAGTTATCAAAGAAATACCACGCATCCTTTACTCGGAAAATGCAGCAGTCGCGGATTTTGCGACATTGCGTCATATCGTAATTATTTCAGCGGTATTCAGCGATTTTCAATTCGCCGGAGAAAAGCACCACGAAGTTACCGCTATATATTAGAGATGGAAAAGACAGGATGATTCAGGAAATTTTCGTACCTTTGCAGTCAGAATGGGTAATAAAGCAAGAACATTAGACGAACAAATAGCCCTACTTCAAAGTAGAGGTATGGAAATTTCCGATATAGAGAAAGCCAAAGAGGTTTTGCTTGATGTCGGTTACTATCGTCTTGGATTTTACTGGTTTCCGTTTGAAAAGAGTTGTCCCACTCATCAGCGAAGAAATCACGAATTTAATACAGGAGCGAATTTTAATGATGCAGTAAAGTTGTATTACTTTGACTATGCTCTGCGTAATATCCTACAAAAATACATCACGCGAATAGAGGTAAATTTCAGAACGTATTTGGTCTATACTATTTCCAATATCTTTGAAAATTACTTGGATGTTGTACGATGTGTAAGAAATACATGCGCTCACGGTGGCTTGCTGTATGATATTGCTCTTTATCCTCTAATTCGCAGGGGGCCGGCAAATGTAACAGGAAATGAAAGGAAACGCCTTTATGGAGCCTTAAAAGTCGTTGGCTATTTATTGAAGCAGGTGTCAGAAAATCGAGCAGCCGACTACGAGAAAGAAGTCGAAGAATTGATCAATAAATATGCTACAACACCGGCGATTAAGTCGGTTCTTCATCAGAGCAGTGGTTTTCCGATATGAGGTCAACAACTTTTTCTCAAAAAATTTTGTTGATTAAGAAAAAAGAAGTACCTTTGCAAACATAAATAGTGCTCGTATAGGCTATGTCTCTATACCAACACTTAAAAAGGGAAAAAGAGGTCGTGGACTATGTCTCCACGACCTCGCTCTTTTTTATGTACCTAATCCAAAGAGCCTTTCCTTTCGGTAAAGCTTCTGGTGAAACACTACCGGTACTAATGATTGCTTCCGGAAGTGTTCTTTTGGAACTATCACCTTGTTATTAAACTCCGAGTATTTTTTATCTGAACCTTAAGACTGCTTGCATAACATGATTATATTCAATATTATGGAAGCAATAGTTATTATCGGCCATACTACACAAAATATGAGGACATTAATGCTTTCATAGCTTAGACCAACCTTGTGACCGACATAAAGCAACCATTGCACACACAGATTAAAAATGTTCTTGGGCAGAGATCGCATGTAATATTTATCCCATGTCCAATTGAATATTCTTATATTCAAAAAACATAGGGGTAATATAAAAAATAGACAGATACATTGAACTAAAAGATATATTGTGCTATAACCAATAAAAAGAAGCTTTTTCATATATGAGGATGATTAGGGTGAAGTTCTACATAAAGAGAATCAAGATGGTCTTTTATCATTATTTCACTTTGTCCTATAGGATAGAAATAGCTTTCACCATTACACATTATTATTTCAATTATTGTTTTTTTTCATGACCAACTTTTTCCATCGCAACATTATAACGATATGTCCGTCTGTCGAATCGATATGATGATCGTTGTCAATAACAGCCAGCTCCACTCCGGGATTATTACTGCCTGGGTCTATATATTTAATAATTTTATATCCTCTTTCTTCAAACCATGAGATGTAGGGATTCAAATATATCAAATAGTCATATTTATACTTCCCTTGGAAAGAGGTGGCAATTAGTATGACAAAAAGGGACAATATTAATAAGGCTACAATATAGATTCCTAAAAGTAAATACCACTTCATCCATAAAAGGATTCCCCAAATCAAAAAGGTAGCAAATATAGATTCTCTTTAAATTTTTCCATCACTGTAACATCTTTTTTACTTTCTACAAGCAAAATTCATGCCAGAAATCTCGTTCAATAAGAAAAGTTATTACCACAACAGGATTTATTATTACCGTATGCTTACCTTTCTTCAAGGAGCAGGTCATGATCGGAGCGTTTGCCCTTTTGCGGCTGCTCGTAGGCGGTGGTGGCGAGCGGAATATGTTCAGCTACGATGGCTTCGACCTGCGCTAACATTTCCTCAACATGCGCATGGGTCAGGGCTTGGACGCGGAAATTGCAATACTTTTGAAGTTGATACTCTACGAAGTCGTGGCGCTTGTCGAGAGCAGCAACTATATTCTTGTAAAGAATTTGAGCCTCGAAGCCGGGCAGTTTTTCAACAGAGTTGAAATTAAGGTCAGAAAAAGAGAAGTCCATAACTTGCTGCTTTTTCAGCGAAGTTATGGACCTTATGACGGTTGCGAAAAGACGCTTATTTCTTCCTTTTGAAGAATTTTATACGTTTTATAGTATGTCCTATGGCAAATGCTATCATTAAAAAACCGATTTTCCCATGCACACCTCCTAATGGACTATGTTCATTTTCTACCAGCCAATGGATAAAGGTTGCTACCCCTGATATGAAAGTAAGAATATACAACCACCAAAGTATGCGGGTCGGTACTTTAAGTTTGCTAAATTTTGTAAGCCACTTTTTCCATTGGAAATGAAGGTAAATATGCCATAAAATAAGACACAGGAATGGAAGTGCCACTATTATATGGAGAATAACCGGAAAGATACCACCACTTGAAGTCGCTTCCAGTTGTATGCTTGATGCGAGGACTATTGGTAGAAGAATAGCCAAAGTCCAGTCGCATATCTTTAATTTATTTACTTTTGTCATAGCGCAAAGTTACGCATTTTCAGTGACATATCAAAGGAATACTTCAAGGTCGTTTACTTTGAAGATTCAGCAGTCGCGGATTTTGCGACATTGCTTCATATCGTAATTATTTCAGCGGTATTCAGCGATTTTCAATTCGCCGGAGAAAAGCAACTTGGCGTTACGCCAACTTCTGTAAAAATTGGATCTCAGGGAGATATAGTTACGGAGTTCGAGTATTGTAAGCGATATTGGCCATGACGTTTGTGAATTACGCCACGAAGTTACCGCTATATATTAGAGGTGGAAAAGACAGGATGATTCAGGAATTTTTCGTACCTTTGCAGTCGCTATGGGACGAAAAGCCATTACATTAGATGAACAGATAAACTTACTCTCAGAAAGAGGAATGATAATCTCCAATGTCGAAAAAGCGAAGGAGGTGCTATACGACGTCGGTTATTATCGGTTAGGGTATTATTGGTTCCCTTTTGAGAAGTCATATCCGAATAAGGATAATAGGACTCACGAATTTGTGCCTGAAACAAAATTTGACAGTGCTGTAAAATTATACTACTTTGACTTCTATCTGAGAAGTTTATTGCTTCGGGCATTAAGTAGAATTGAAATATCATTTAGGACCAAAGTGATCTACTTGGTATCCAATGAATATGTTGATATTCCCTCTTGGTTCGCGGATAATAGTATTGTGTCAAATAAGCAGGTAAAGCACTATAAAGATGGAGGATATAAAGCGATACGGGATAAAAACGCAACACTCCGATTACATCATTCGCACTATCCTGATGATGAATATGCTCCGGCTTGGAAAACTATAGAATATATGACTCTTGGAGAGGTGTTTCATTTATTCAAGACTATTCGAGATGAAAATATCAAGAAGAAAATAGCAACTGAGTTCGGTATAAGAACTTTGGTAACGCTGGAAAGCTATTTGGAAGTGATAAAGAACATACGAAATGTATGCGCCCATAGCAATGTTCTTTACGACTTCACTCCCGAGAAATCAATAAGAAAAGGTCCGGCAATGATGAAAGGTATTGCAGATAATCAGAATCTTAATGGTGCAGTTCGAGTCATCTTGTATATGTTAAAGCAAATATCAAACAAGAGATACTTGGAACTGTTGAAGGAGATAGACGAACTTATAACGAAATACGGAGTTAATGAAGATGTTCGTAATATACTTCTTAATATCAGTGGGTTTAAGGATCTTCATAGAGATTGAGAAACTTTTCCGCAAAAAGTTTTGTTTAGTAAAGAAAAAATAAGTACCTTTGCAGACACAAATAGTGCCGGTATTGACTTCAGGCTCAATGCCAACACTCTAAAAAGGGAAAAATGAGGTCGTGCATTTCGCTGTACGACCTCTTTTATAAGGAAAATGAACATCATGAGATAACAAGCCTCTCAGGCGCGCCTATGGCAGCATACTTGAGAGGCGTTCTTTATTTTAGTCCGGCAGGGATTTTCTCTGTCGGACTAAATTATTTAACAAAAGAGCTTTTCCTTTCGGGGAAGCCTTTGATGGCTACGGAGATGGGGAGGGGGTCAGAAGTAGCGGGCGGAGGGGGCTGCGAAGATTAGGCCGGTTGTGGTGGAGGATGGGGCGAGGGCTCCGTTTTCGGTCAGGGTGATGCCGATCTCGGCATAGTTGAGGAGTCGGTCGAGTAGGAATACGGAGCGCTGGTCGGGCAACGCTGCGTAGCCGATTGCCGGACGGATACTCTGCGGAGTCGTCAGGGTCCACAGGTCTTCGTGAACTATGCGATGCGCTTCCTCCGTTGCGGCTTCTACCAATCGGTCGGATATACTGTGTAACAGCAGGTTACCATATTCTCCACTTAGTTCTTCCGGCATCTCACCTCGGGCTATCATACGCTCTCCTTTTTCAATTATCTCTTTGGCAGTCACGGCAAAAAGTCCGATCCAGTCATCAGCGCCGGCTATGAAGTCGGCCAATGCCAGTCGAGGCATACCATCTTTACGGGGAGTCGCCAATTGAATTTTTTCTTTTCCATTCTCAATTACGATGCTGTCGCCCTCACTATGCGCTGCGACGACTCCGGCCCGAGCTGTCAGTGAGGCATCCTCCCCACTACGCAAGATATCAAGCATCCGCCCGGCATCACGCATAAGACGCTCAGCCTCAGCCAGTCCGGCCGGGGCATCAGGATCATCCGCTTTGATCTTCCCGATTTTATCTATAAGGGAAGGAGCAAGTCGCCATGTGTGGAGGAAAGGTTTCCAGTTGAGATGCTTCTCTGCATCCTCAATCGATATCCGCAGAGTTCGGATACCTGCTTCCTTCGGAGTCGGCATCGGTTGGCTGACTCGACTCGGAGAGGAGCAACAGGGACAACCCACACCATGTCCACGGCCTTTACCATCGCTTCCGGCTGAATTTCCCGAGCCGGCGATAAACGGCGTCTTATCATTCTCCCGAGCGGCCTTTTGGATATTCTGACGATTTGCATATTCCGTCCGGATACGCTCCTCCTCCTCGCGCATTTCACTACGGGCCGCTTCTGCCTTCTCCGGATCGGCAAGACGGTTGGCAACTACGGGAAGCGCCGCCGCATCGCGGGTATGAAGCGTCAATCCGGAAAAGAGCGGAGCAATCTTGACAGCTGTATGAAGATCACTCGTCGTAGCACCACCGACGCAGAGCGTCACATCTGTCATTCCCTCACGCTCAAGCATCGACGCGACCTTCTGCATTTCGTTCAACGACGGAGTAATCAATCCACTCAAACCCAAGAACTTCGCACCGCTTTCACGCAATGCCTGCAATATCTTTTCTTCCTCAACCATCACTCCGAGGTCGATCACATCAAAGCCCCCACACTTCAGAATTACCCCTACGATATTCTTGCCGATATCATGCACATCGCCCCTTACGGTAGCGATTACAAACGGTTCGCCGGCACGGGTGGCAGACCTATTTCCGTCGGCACCTGCAGCAGAGTTCTTCTCAGCAGCAAGCCGTTCGGCCTCGGCCGTGATATGCGGAGTCAGATGGTCGATAGCACGTTTCATCACGCCGGCAGCTCTTACCACCTGAGGCAGAAACATCCTACCGGCTCCGAACTCATCCCCTACCCTCTTCATGGCCGTCATCAACCGATTGTTGACCACCCCCATAGCCGAACCCTCTTCGGCAAGAGCCTCATCCAACAGCGGTTCAATTCCGTCAGGCATCCCGCGTTCGATTTTATCTTCAATTGATGCGGCAGCCGCTTTATCCGATACAGCCGGACGTGAGATAGCGGGTCCACCGCCGGCGGCAGCTGCTTTAGCGGCCTTCCGGGCATCATCCTCCGCTTTCATCTTAGCGGCGATCTCGAGCAGACGTTCGGTAGCATCCTCCCGTCGCATGAAAATGACATCATTGACAGCCTCCTTCAGATCGGGTGATATATTGGCCTCATCACCTATCTTAATTGAGGGGTTGACTATAGCCATATCCATACCCCTTGCTATAGCATCATCTATAAAGATCGAATGCATCGCTTCGCGAAGACGATTATTGCCACGGAAAGCGAACGACAGATTGCTGACACCTCCACTAACCTTAGCTCCGGGAAGATTCTTCTTAATCCATTCCACTGCATCAAGGAAATCGAGAGCATAGCGGTCGTGTTCAGGCATACCGGTAGCAATCGTAAGAATATTGGGGTCGAAGATAATCTCCTCACCACGATAACCTACCTCATCCGTCAACAGCCGATAAGCCCGACTGCAGATCTCGATACGTCGCTGCAGATCAGTGGGCTGCCCCTTTTCATCAAAAGCCATAACGACTACGGCCGCCCCAAGCCGGCGTATTTCGCGAGCATTGGCAAGGAATTTTTCCTCACCCTCTTTAAGCGAAATAGAATTGACTATCGGTCGACCCTGAATATGACGGAGCGCTCTGCGTATCACCTCCATATCCGACGAGTCAATCATCAGCGGCACGCGAGACGTGCGACCATCCTGACCGAGAAGCCTTACAAAACGCTCCATCTCTGCCGGAGCATCAAGCATCGCATCATCCATGTTGATATCCAGCACAGCCGCCCCCTTATCAATCTGAGTCGCCGCTATCTCAAGAGCCTCAGCAAGATTCCCCTCATTCACCAATCGGAGAAACTTGCGACTTCCCGCAACATTGCAACGCTCCCCGACCTTCAGGAAACCATCCTGTATGCACGGCTCCAGACCGGCATAGAGCGAAATTGACTGCTCATCCGGGCTTTTGGAGTGATGGTAAGATACTTCAGCGTCGGATGCGACTTTGGATTCTTTGGATTCTTCGACCTCTTTGGCGGCCATTGCAATAGCAGCTATATGGGCCGGAGTCGTGCCACAACAGCCACCGGCTATGTCGATAAGGCCTCTACGGATATAATCGCCCATTGTAGCGGCCATTGTCTCCGGAGTCTCAGTATAGTTGCCCAATTCATCCGGAAGTCCGGCGTTGGGATGGAGAGAGATGAGGATACCGTCCCGACGCAGCGGCTGAAGAGCCTTTAACCAATCCCCCATCTGTTCAGCACCAAATCCGCAGTTCATTCCGACGCTCCACGGCCGGGCATGACGAATTGACGCGATAAAAGCCTCAAGAGTCTGGCCTGAAAGTGTACGCCCCTGCTCGGTAAGAGTTACGGAGATCATCAGCGGAATACGCTTGCCTACCGCATCAAACGCATCTTCTATTCCGGCGATTGCGGCTTTGGCATTAAGAGTGTCGAAGATAGTCTCCAGCAGAAGGAGGTCGACGCCCCCTTCAATAAGAGCTGCGGCCTGCTCCGCATAGACCGAACGCATCACGTCGAAATCCACTCCACGCGCGCCGGCCACTTCCGGCAGACTGAGAGCAACATTCGACGGTCCCATACTTCCGGCCACCATAACCTTCCGCCGCTCGGGAGCCTCATCAGCAGCCGCCCGAGCCAGACGAGCCGCGGCACGGTTGATCTCCCCTACTTCCGACTGCAGACCATATTCTTCCAGAGATATGGCATTTGCATTGAAAGAGTCAGTCTCGATGATGTCGGCTCCGGCCCTGATATATTCCTGATGAATTTCCGAGATCACGTCGGGGCGCGTCAGCACGAGCACATCGTTGCAACCCTCCCGACCTTTACCGAAATCCTTCTCCGTCAGACCGTAGCGCTGGATCATCGTGCCCATAGCGCCGTCAAGAATCTTCACACTCATCTCTATCGCTTAATGTATCGCTAACTAAGTAAGTCTTAATTAATAAATCTGTTCTGCCACCTTGCGCACACTGTCGCTGGCGCGAAGGGTGTAAAAATGGAGACAATCGACCCCATGCTCAATCAGTTCCTTACACTGCTGAGTAGTCCATTCCACACCACATTGAGCCGCCTCTTCATCAGAACGGCATTTCCTAAGTTCGGAGGCAAACACCTCCGGAATATCCGCCCGGAACACTCTGGGCAACACATTCAACTGATTGCGGGTGACTATCGGTTTGATTCCGGGAATAATCGGCACTTTGATACCGGCCTCACGACAGCGCTCAACGAAACTGAAATATTTCTCATTATCGAAAAACATCTGAGTCACAAGGTAAGACGCACCGCCATCCACCTTCTTCTTGGCCCAATAGATATCAGAATCGAAATTGGGGGCCTCTTCATGCTTCTCCGGATAGCAGGCCATACCATAGCTGAAAGGAGTCTCGATTCCTTCCAGGCGAGAGCCATCAAGCGAGAAACCCTGATTGAAAAGATTTACCTGCGCCTGCAAGTCAGTGGCATGCTCATTATAGAGTTCGGGATCCTGCTGCACAGTCTCCAAAGATTTACAATCACCCCTCAGCAGAAGCAGATTGCTGATTCCCAAGAAGTTCAGATCAAGCAAAGCATATTCCGTCTCCTCCTTCGAGAAACCCTTACAGATTATATGAGGCACGGCCGTAATTCCGTATTTATTCTGGATCGCGGCAGCGATAGCGACAGTACCCGGACGCTTAAGCACCGATACACGGCGCAACGACCCATCGGGCTGTTCCTTCAGCACATACTCACTATGGTGAGAAGTAATATTTATGTAGGAGGGGTCAAACTCTTTAAGTTTGTCGATAATCCGGAACACCTTGAAGATACTGTTGCCCTTCAGCGGCGGCAATATCTCAAATGAAAACAGCGGTTTCCCATCCTTCTTATGTTCGTGTATATTATTATTCATTCCAAAAATGCAGATTTAAGAGATTCCAAAGCCCTAAGAATATCTTTGCGCGGAGCTCCGACATTCAATCGCATAAAGCCCTCACCGCCCGGACCGAACATCGCTCCGTCGTTGAGTGCAAGATGAGCCTTGTCGCGGAAAAGCGCCACCAGCTCCTCCTGATTCAGCCCGAGACCGCGGCAATCAAGCCATACGAGGAAACTTGCATCCGGTCGCCAGGCCTTGATCTTATCACCGAAATTCTCGCGACAGAACTCCTCTACCAGATCGATATTTCCCTCTACATACTCCAGCATCTGCCGACGCCACTCTTCACCCTCGCGATAGGCAGCGATTGTAGCGATAGGAGCAAAGAGGGTCGGTTCGTCGAGTTCATTAGCTTTCAGAAAACCGAAATAGCGGTTGCGGATATGCTCATCGGGCACGATAGCATAACTGCTGACAATGCCCGCGATATTGAAAGTCTTTGACGGAGCGGCAAACGTGATCGAACATCTTCGGGCCGCGTCGCTGACCGAATAGAAAGGTATATGCTTTTTACCGGCCATCCGAGCCTTCGGTAATATCATCTCGGAATGGATCTCGTCCGACAACACGATAATACCCCTTTTGGCACAGAAATCGGCAATACGCTCAAGATCCTCCCGACTCCATACCACTCCGGCCGGATTATGGGGATTCGACAGGATAAGCATCTTGCATTTCGGATCAATAATGCTCTCCAAAGCATCGAAATCAATCGCATAAGTCGGCCCGGCCTCAGAGTCCACCTCCTTGAGCGGCCACCATACCACCTGACGCCTGTTAAGCTCCGGCACGATACGGAAAGGATGGTACACCGGAGGCATAATCACGACCTTCTCATCTCTTTTCAAGAAACAATTTACGGCCAGACCGATACCTTTTACGATGCCCGGGACGAAAGAGATCCAATCCGGATCTATCTCAACGCCGTGCAGCGAACGGAGCCAGTCGATTATAGCCGGGCGATAATCGGCAGGTTCGACGGTATATCCGAAGATAGGATGATCAAGGCGCCGACGCAGAGCATCGACTATAAAAGGAGGAGTTGCAAAATCCATATCCGCAACCCAAAGGGCCTGCAAGTCGTCGCGCCCATATCGCTCAAGAAGCGCATCCGTCTTCAGAGCTCCGCTTCCGCGACGCTCTATCTCTATATCGAAATCGTAGTTCATTTTTTCTTGTATCTTCGGTCGATTATATCAGTCGATTATATCATTTTCGGCTTTCCGCGATTGCAGCCTTAAGGTCGGCAATAAGATCTTCCGGATCTTCCAGACCGATTGAAAGCCGGATAAGTCGGTCGCTGACATCCATCTCAGCCCGCGTAGCGGCATCGATTGTGCCGAAGATAGTGCTTGCGGGATGAATAGCGAGAGTCTTGTTGTCGAAAAGGTTTGTGGCACGTCTTACGAGTTTCAGAGCGTCGATAAAGCGGAAACAGGCCTCTTCGCTCGGCAGCGTAAGAGTCAGCATCGCGGAATATCTTCCGCCAAACTGCTTTCGGGCCAGATCGTGATAGGGATTATCCTCCAGTCCGGGCCAGCATACCTCTACCCCGTCGATATCCTTAAGAGCCTCCGCTACGGCGCGCGCATTACGTTCATGCACTTCATAGCGGGCCTGCAGAGTTTCGAGTCCGAGAGTCTGCATATAGGCGGCATGAGCCGACATGTAACCGCCGAGGTTCATCAAAAGATCCTTACGCAGAGTATAATCGAAATCCTTGATTGTGCCATAATCAACCACCAGACCACCTAAAGAGGTAGCACCGCCGCTCAGATACTTCGTACTAGAAAGAATCTCCACATCGATGCCGAGAGCTTTCGAATCGGTATATATGAAAGGGATCATAGTAGTGTCGGCCACTACAGCCGCCCCCTTCTGATGAGCGATCTCAGCCAACGCCCGAATATCGGCGATTTCCATCTGCGGATTAGTGACTGTCTCCAGATAGAGCATACACGTATTATCATCCACGGCCTGACGGACAGCCTCAAGATCGGTCAGATCGACGAGTTCCGTCTCGACTCCGAAACGTCTGAGCGTCTGAGTGAAGAGCAGATAGGTATTGCCAAAAAGATGACGGGAAGTGACGATCTTCTTACCTGCGGCAGCGATTGACATTACGGTAGCCGAGATAGCAGCCATACCGGAAGTAAAAGCTACCACATCGCGCGCACCGGTCAGTCCGCGCACGATTTTCTCAAGATGGATCACGGTAGGATTCGTCACGCGAGAATAATCAGGATCATCACTGACACCCGTAAACGACTCGATCATCTTCTGATGGTCGGCAAATTCATACGCTGCACAGTGGTAAACAGGCATAGCGAGCGCACCGTAGGGATCACGGCGCGGCAACGGCGGATTAATAGCCGCAGTAGATTTCTTCATATCTTATCCTTTTCGAAAAGCCTAATATTTCGCAAAGTTAACAAATATCCGCGTATAATCCAAAAATCGGAACTTAACCTCAATAAATGAATATTTACGGACGTTAATTTGTTATGGTGGCTTATTGTTTGGTTGGCCTGACGCATTCCGGCGCAGGCTCGAGCCGAAGGCATTAGCACGTGTCAAAGGCCCATCCCTGCATTTGTGGACCATATTTATACTTTTTTATCATCTGACAAATCATAATACTTAATATATAATGAGAACTTTAACCATTGCGGCTATTGCCGCGCTGATTGCCGCAGGAGGCGGATATCAGGCTTTGGCCTGCACCAACCTCATAGCCGGCAAAAAGGCTACCGCCGACGGCTCCGTATTCATGTCGTATGCAGCCGATTCACACAACCTCTACGGGATGCTGACCCATACTCCCGCCGCCGACCATCCGAAGGGAGCGATGCGCAAGGTAGTCGACTGGGACAGTGGCAAACCGCTCGGTGAGATTCCGCAGGTCGCCCATACGTATAACGTGGTAGGCAACATCAATGAGCATCAGGTAGCCATCGGAGAATCGACATGGGGAGGCCATAAAGAACTTGAGGATACTACCGGACAATCCATCATCGACTATGGCTCGCTGATGCAGATAGCACTCGAACGCTCCCGGACTGCCCGCGAAGCTATCGACGTAATGACCGACCTCGTGGAGAAATATGGCTATGCGTCATCGGGTGAATCTTTCTCCATCATCGACAAGAATGAGGCCTGGATTCTGGAAATGATCGGCAAAGGTGGCGAGAAAGGGGCAGTATGGATTGCAGTAAGAATCCCCGATGATGCTATCTCCGGCCATGCCAACGAACCCCGCATCCGCAAGGTCAACCTTAAGGATAAAGAGAACGTGCGCTATTCAAAAGACCTTATCAAATTTGCCCGCAAGCGTGGATATTTCTCAGGCAAGGATGAGGATTTCTCATTTGCCGACGCTTTTGAGAAGCATGACGCAGGCACACGCCGCGGTTGCGACGGACGCGTATGGACATTCTTCAACCGTTACGCTCCCGACCAGGCAAAAGACTGGTTTGAATGGGTCGACTTCCGCAGCGACGAGCCGATGCCCCTCTACGTCATCCCCGAAAAGAAGGTAGACTTAGCCGGAATGCAGGATGCGATGCGCGATCTCTTTCAGGGCACACCCTACGATATGACGAAGGATGTAGGCGCCGGACCCAACCATGTGCCCTATCGCTGGCGCCCGATGGAATTTGAAGTCGACGGCAAGAAGTATTGCCATGAACGCGCGATCGGCACTCAGCAGACCGGCTGGAGTTTCGTAGCCCAGACCCGCGACTCGCTACCCGACGCGGTTGGCGGTGTGCTATGGTTTGGCACCGATGACACGAACACATCCGTCTACATGCCTATGTATTGCGGTATGACCAAAGTGCCGCTGCAATTACAGCCCGGAGATATCAACACCTTCTCCTACGACTCCAACTTCTGGATGAACAACTGGGTGGCCAATCAATGCTACAACCGCTACGACCTTATGATTCCGGACGTGCGCAAAGTGCAAGGACAGCTTGAAGATATGTTCCGTTCGTCGCGTCCGGAGGTTGAGGCCCGCTGGGCACAGATAGCAGCTACGGAACCGGCCACTCTGACCGAGCTTCAAAACGAAGAGGCAGCAGAGATTGCCCGCAAAGCTACGCAGGAGTACAAGAAATTAGCGGAATATCTCCTCGTCAGATACATGGACGGCAACATGAAGAAGGTAGACGAAAACGGCCAATTCATCAAGAGCGAATACGGACTGCCCATCTATCCGGACTTCCCCGGATATGACCCGGCCTACTACCGCCGTATAGTCGATGAAACCGGCGACCACTTCCTGCTCCGCGACTCAATTCAATAATACGACTCGATTCAATAATAAGACTCAATTCAATAATAGTTTTCATAAGCAGATCTAATTTTTCTGCAAAGTTAATATGGGGGTGGAAGAAAATGATGTTTATTTTCCATTTTGTTTAAAACGGGTATTTTCACGCATCACATTCCGACCCTGTCACCACCGAAAAAAATCCCCCGACGCGTCTCAGCGCGTCGGGGGATTTTGATTTAGTTAATATATGTGGATAAGTCGATTATCGGATGTAGACCTTTTCTGACTTAGTGCCCTGTACCTTGATATAGATACCGGGTTCGAGACGGTCAGCACCGACCTTCACACCATTGAGGTTGTAGTATTCAGCCTCAACGTCGTTGTCAGCACCAAGGATCTCCTCAACCTCAGTCGGGATGTCAGCCGAACGATTGACAGCCAACAGATATGCCGGAGAAGAGATTCCATTCTGATTGAGTTTCACATAGAAACTCTTAGAAGTCGGAGCCTGGGTCTCTGAATCAACGGGTACTGTCGGAGCATTATAGATGCTGTAGTTGCCCAGATCAAGAGTGCTTCCGTTTTCAGTAGTATGATCTCCGGCAAACGGATCCACCTTTGTATTCGAAACGAGAACCGACTGACCGTATTCGGGAGCATTAGTCATCACGTTCTTGATCTCAGAAGTAGATGCACCTGCACGATACTGACGCGGAGCGATCTCGTCAAGATTCAGCTCATCCGGATTTTCACACCATGTGAATGACATCCAGCGAGAGTCAGCAAGCGGGGTCTGGAAGTGGAGACGATCGCGGAACTCTACATCACCGTTAGCACCGGTTGAGGTATGATGCTCATGGGAAAGATTGATGGTGTAGATATTTGCCTCATTCTGCTTAAAGAGCACCATCTTATTCTCCGCCTCACCTTCCTGAGCCATATTATACTCCTCGTTGATTGCGAAGTTGTTGATAGTCATACCAACCGACTCAAATGTGGGATAGATACGCACAGGTACATTTGCAGCGCTATTCTCGAAATTCTCTGAAGGAACGACCTGAGCAATACGTACATTCGTAAGCACGGCAGTATAACCGATCAGATTGATCTGTGCAAGACCCTTCCTGTTGTCCGGATGATCCTTACCTTTGTAGACACTCGGCTGGATGATAGTGATCTTACCATGTTCGCCGCCGACGAAGTAAGGATTGGTAGGATTAGCCTTATACTCGTTCATTTCCCAATGTTCAACGATACGAGCCTCCTTATTGGCAGTTTCGCCACGGAAGTAGCGGTCGTATTCGGGTTCGCGGACACGTTCTACTACGAGATTCTCAAGACGAGTATAATCGTGAGTAGTATAACCGTCAAGAGCATTCTCCATGTCATATCCGGGAGCGTAAGTGAAGTAGATGGGAGTAAGGTGAGTACCGGTCTCCACCTTCAGACAGTTGTCAGTATGAGCGGGCAGCAGATAGCCGGCACCGAACAAGGGTACATAATCACCATTATCATTCTTCGCTACGAACTCGAAGTCGGCATCTACCTTGTTGGCAGTGATAGTCACGTCGGAATCCGTCCAGGAAACGCGCACCTCATAATTCTTCGCGAAGGAAGTAGTGGAGTTATTGATGCTGAACAGATTTTCATAGTTACTGAAATAAGTGTAAGGCTGACCGGGAAGCATAGCCGTCGGAGTCGAGCAAGAATAATTGATGTAATTATCCTCTCCCAACTTCGCGATGAAACGGAACTGAGCAGATGCCAATACATCGGGGAGGATATAGATAAGTTTCTCCTCATTTTCAGGGTCGGTGTAAGTCATCGGATATGCGTTGACAGTCTTACCATTTACAGACAATTGTTCTACCTGACCGAGACAATTCTTATCCATAGCACCCTTGAAGGCATTGATTTGCGAAGGCACGATATAGAAAGCCTGCGGCTTAACTACATTCAGGATATGCACGATCGGATCCTGCTCCTCTCCATCCTTAGAATAATAACGACGATAGATGTTACCATCCTTATATTCTACGTCGGTGAAGTTGAGCGAGCAGTGAGAGTTCTTACAGAAGAAGTGATCACCGGTGTAGTGATGACCGTCATAGTCACACTCTGTGCCATCCACGTGCAATCCATCCTGATCGCTATACCACTGGATATGGGAAGCCTGACCTGCATAGTCGACACACCAGAATGAGAGGTCAACCTTGATATCGTTGGGGATAACGTCGTCGGCAAATGCAACGCGGAGGAACTTAATGCCGGCGATCTCACGAATCTGCATGACGTGCTGACCGGGAATACCGGAAGCGACGAATTCCTTAACGCCGTCGCCGTCTTTGTCGTAAACTACATTGACTGCAACCTTGTGGCCTTCTTCTACCCATTTAACCATTGTATCATCCCAGAGGTAGATGTAATTATAGTCAGCCTCATAGAATTCATTCGGATAAGATAGAAGGTCGGCATCTTCACCGTGCATGTAAGTAAATTGAGAACGGGGGAGATAAGTAGTCTGAGGGAATACAATATTACCATCCTCATCCTTCTCGGAATCATTGGTATATACACCGCCGTCAACAAGATATAGATTATAGGTCTGGCGAGTGTAGTCACCAAGGGTCCAACCGTTAAACTGCACCTTCGGACGACTGTAAAGACCATCGTTCTCCATCACGTCGAGCTCAATAGAATAGATATTGATACCTGCATTCTCCAGACCGAGCAAGCGATAGAGGGGAGTTGATTCCTTCGAGAGAAGCGTCATCTTGACTCCAGGGTACTCCTGATTGGAGTCAGAAGTCTCATTCCATTCGGTATTGATATTGCCGGGATCTCTCGGACTCAGACCCTGGTCAGACCAGTTGTAGCAATAGATATTTCCATAGCTCTTTTCATTCCACTTCTGACGGTCGACGAAATAAACGCGAACCTTAGTGTCAGAACCGAACTTACGGATCTGCATCATGGGGTTGCCGTTGTTCCACTGCACATAGATACGTGAATTAGTGGAGAACATATCGGTTGCGATGTTAAAGACATTCCCTACCGGTGAACCCCCTGCGACAGGTGCATCAATCTTCTTTGCTTTATAACCGCTATCTTCATAGACTTCAATGGCGACCACATTGGTTCCGTTGATACCATAATCAGCTGTTAACAGGTTACCTGTCTGCGTACCGCTGTTATTATTTATAATGAAACTTTTATTTGCAAGCGTCGGAAGACCATTCTCAAGTCCTTCTCCTGAATAGACATAATACTTCTGTCCATCGATTTCCTCGGTAGTTTCAATTTTTATACCGGGCCAATTGCCTAACAGTTTTTGGTCGCTATTATTATGATCCCATGCATACAAATATGCATCGCCAAAGTTGGCGGGGACTTTGACATAAAGTTTAGGCTCTACCTGAGTCTCGCCTCCACCTTCGCCATTGATGGCTTTGAGCTGACGGTCGATTTCATCATTGACGATATTGCCACCAACGGGCTCATAGTCAACGCGACGTTCAGTGTCACCTTCACCGAATACTGCAGTCACAGAGTACTTCTCATTCTTCTCAAGGCCGAGACCGAGGAGCGAGTAGCTGAAATTGCCGTTTGCATCAGGAAGGATATCGTGCTCAACCGAGTCGCCGACTTTCTTGAGGACAAACTTCGTAGGAGCGGTTTCTGCTTCCATAAAGGAGATGACATAAGCATTCTGCAGGCCATCTGCTTCGGAAGTGAAGTTGGCACGGATTGTTACCACACAGTTGTTGTTGGCAAGACGTGAAGTAGCCACGATTGCCGGAAGCTGAGATTCGCTACGGGTCATCTCTACGCGATAGTTCTTATCGGCATCAGCCCAGTCGGAACCGATCTGATAAGCGGAGCCATCGGCAGTAGCGATATTGTAGACCTGACCCGTACGGCCTACGATACAGAATCGGGTATCTTTCGGGAGATCCTCGAGATCATCCTTTGAGAATGTATACTGATAAACGCCATCGGAAGCGCCCAACAGCGGGAATACATATACCTTGTTCTGACCTTCATCAGCGAGCGCATCCTGCACAGTGTTGATATCAACCGCACGGTAGTCCTCATCCTGATCAAGTTTATAAAGATACATCTGGTTGGGGTAAGAAGTCCATACCTCGTTGGGCTCAACGGTGAGTTCCTTTGTAGTCCAGTTCCAGATGATGTTATAGCGGGTATTGACCTTATTGTCGCCTGTGTCGGCCATCTTCATGCCGGCAGCCAGAGCTTCAGCCTCGGTGTTATACTCCTTAAGAGTGTAAGTCTGACCGGGAATAATATCTTCATCTCCGGGATATGCCCAGATATGAGTAGAATGGTCAGTACGCTTCATTGCTACGAGATAGAAAGGATCGTAGCCGAGACGCAGACCATCATAAAGCACATTGGCGGGATTAGAGAAATCAGCGTTACCATTGTCAATCGTCTGCCACTGACCGGTCCATTCGTCGCCGTTCATAATCTTCTCAGCGCGGTCAGCGGTATGCTGAGCACCGTTGAGATACTTAGTGGTCAGCAGATAGCCTGAATAATCAGTGTCAGCGGGAGCGGGTACTTCTTCGATTGTAATCTCATCAGGGTCGCCCTGCTCGTTAAGAGTCACGATAAGGTGGAGATAACGCTCCGGACCATTATTGTGGATAGCTTTGCCGACTTTCGTAAGCTTACCGGTAGCGGGTCCGCCGTAATATTGATAATCGGCACCATTATTAGCTATTGAATATTGGGCTGCATCGGCAGTGTCACCAACCTTAAGGGCAATATAACCCATATTATTACCGGTGTCACCATCTACCTTTACAGTTATAGTGTAAAGTCCGCTGTCTTCAACAAAACGCAGATTATCCTGAGCCCAGTTGGGGTAATCCCAACCGTTGTTGACTACGCCCACACCTGCCACATAGATAGACGTGGGGAGTTCCTCGATATAGAAGCTTCTGTCGGTGTAGCCTACAGTGACGCGATAAGTCTTAAATTTCTTAAGACCGCTGATTCTCTTGGTGCCGTTGTCGGCATTAACGAGAGTAACATTATTGACATAATAGTATGTCGGATCGGACTCCCAGTTAGTGATAGTGCCGATGTTATAGGCAAGTTCTTTACCATCTTTTGTTTCGAACCATACGTCAACATAGTCGCCATCGCCTGTGCTGACATCGAAAGTGGCATCGCCGCCCTGCGACAGATAATAAGACTTATTCGTGTCGCGAGCAGAAGAATACTTCACCTGATTCTGCGAATAGTCGGCATAGACGGTGAGAGACGTGGTGCGGGCATCCCAAGAGACGAGAAATGCGTCGTCGGCGTCTGCCTTACCGTCGGCAATCTTCATCACTGCGTGTTTCGAAGCATCAAAGCCGTTAGCATTAGTGATGGGAGAAATAGCCTTCATCTTCATTGTCACGTTCGGTTCGAGCGCGACAACACCGGATCCTGACTGCGGGCGATACCATGTGACCTTATTAGTCTGGTCATTGAACACGCCGATAGCCAACAATCCGTCGCCGATGACTACATCGTTCTTCGAGGCGCCCATCACGGTGTTTATCTCCACATCGCCTTCGGTGCTTGTCGCACCGGCGTATCCATCCTTCGAAGTGAGGATACGCAAATACTCAGTAGAGAAAGCATCTACGGACACCGATCCGAAGGCGACAAGCGTCATCAGATACAGTAGTAGCTTTTTCATGTAAGTTAGTTTTTAAATGTTAGTTAATTATTATTGTTTGTTTATTTCCAAGTAAAAAAAGCTCCATGAAAAGCGTATACCGACAATCCTCAATTATTGCCCATTGAGGATTCCGGATCCGATAAGATTCTGATTAAGGATTCTTTGCGATGCATCGCGCAATGTTTATTTAATATGTAATTGTCTTCCCCGTGCACGTAAAAATATCCTTTTGTGCTGAATTTTTGTTGTTATGAAATAAAATGAGTATATTCGCAATATGAAACCGACTTATCCCACCAAATATCCCATCGGCGTACAGAGCTTTGAGAAACTCAGAAGTGAGAATTATCTATATGTCGACAAAACTTCTGTCTTATTCCCCATCATTCGCGACGGGGGATACTATTTTCTGTCTCGTCCGAGACGTTTCGGGAAAAGTCTGCTTCTGTCTACTCTCGAGGCTTATTATCTCGGGAAGCGGGAACTGTTTCGTGGATTGGCACTGGATTCCCTTACCGACGAATGGGATCCACATCCCGTCCTGCATCTCGATCTGAATTATGGCAATTATGTCGATCCGCATGGATTGGAAGAGATTTTGAATAACCATCTGAAGAATTGGGAAGAGGAATATGGAGTGTCGGATAATACGGATAAATCCCCGGCTGTAAGATTCAACAACATAATCAGCCGTGCTTACGAACGGACGGGAAGGAAGGTCGTAATCCTCATCGACGAATACGACAAACCGCTTCTGAATACTATCGACAATCCCGAGCTTGCCGACATCTATCGCTCCCAGCTGAAAGCCTTCTACGGCAATCTCAAGACGATGGATTCATATATCCGGCTTGCCGTACTGACCGGTGTGGCCCGTTTCTCCAAGGTCTCCATCTTCTCCGATCTCAACAATCTCCGCGACATATCCTTCGACAATCGGTATGCCGCTATCTGCGGCATAACATCCGACGAACTCAACGAGTATTTCGCAGAGGGCATCAAGCAGCTTGCCGGGGAATCAGGCCTCTCAGCGGAAGAGACCCGCGAAGAACTCCGCTGTCGCTACGACGGTTATCACTTCGCAGCGAAATCCCCCGATATCTACAACCCCTTCAGCCTTGTCAACGTATTCGCCTCCGGATATATGGGCGACTTCTGGTTTGATTCCGGCACTCCTACCTACCTCATAAAGCTACTCCGCCGTCAGGGGCGCCCGTTCCGCAACATTGCCCCGGTGATGGTGGAACGCCGGTATCTGGAAAGTGCAGGTCTGTTAAGTCCTGACTCTGTACCGGTATTATATCAGGCCGGTTATCTGACGATAAAGGGATACGACCCGGATCTTCAGACCTACATCCTCGACTACCCGAATGAGGAGGTCAAGCGAGGATTCCTCGACTTCCTGATGCACGCCTATCTACCCGAGATGACACCCGGCTCAGGGTTCTCCATACCGGATTTCGTGATAGCGGTGCGTCAGGGACGCCCCGAAGAATTCATGGAGCGCATGAAGAGTCTGATAGCCGACGTGCCATACGGTGACAAAGGTACACCCGAGGATCATTTCCAGAATGCGGTCTATCTCCTCTTCACACTATTGGGCTATTTCACCCGGATGGAAGACCGGACATCGAACGGCCGTATTGACCTTCAGGTGGAGACTCCGCGCTACGT
>JAAVDX010000012.1 GCA_014801585.1 Bacteroides sp. | reverse complement strand
CTCCCCTTCTTCTCGCTCGACGCCGTCGACCTTCAGGAAGGGGACCGGATAGAGATTGTCGATGGTGACTTCGCCGGTCTTGAGGGAACTTATCTTCCCCGCGAGCGATCCAACAAGGGGAATGTTGTCATTACGTCCGACAGCGGTTTTGCGTCGATGATTTTTGACGTAAAGGCAAGTCATATCCGGGTGCTGGAATTCGCACCGGGCACACGACGACCCTATGATATCATTGATGCATTCGTTCCTCGCCTGCGTGGAGCGCTTCATACACACACCAGCGGTCAACCGCTCACGGAGCGGCAGCTTACGGACCTTCTGCTGTTTATCCGCCGCATGGAGAACGTCAGGCTTGACAATCATAANATAGAAGCNAAACTGTTGGCTCTGNTNATTGCCGCCAAGCGACTCCTTGGCAGCGACGAGGCCTCGATTCGTCCGCTACTCGACCGCTATCAGCGCCGACGCCTGGCCGTGACTAATCCTAAAACCCAGCTTCTTCTTCAGGAGCTGCTCCCGAACTGATCCGTTGGCTAACCATAGGTGCGGATTTCTTAGTTATGCAGACACAGACTACCAGACAGACTATAGCCCGATTGATTGAGCGGGCGGACGACCTGAGCTATCAGGAGTTGGAGCAACTGCTTCTCTCCTACCCTCTGGAATATGGTGAGCCGATAAGTCAGCCTTTGCTCGCGCGGTTGATACTGCCTCGCCTTGATCGGCTGACAGCAGCTTCTTTCTTATCGCGCAAATCTTCCGGGCATAACGATACATCGGATTGTTGTGCAGGAGGAGCGCTTAGTCATGCACAGGGTGAGACCGTGTCATCGCTCTCCCCTACTTCATGTGAGGAATACTTGCTTCTGACCCAGATTCTTCTGCGGATGTCTCCTGCGTTGCTGACTCCGAAGCATCTGGTGCGCTATGCTGATCTGCTTGACGGCTATCTTCAACCCCTCCTCCCCACTATCACCGCTCTCCTCGACGGTCAGGCCTCTGCCAACAATCTATCCCACCTACAGACCACGATTCTACGGGGTGCGGACCTCTACCCTTACCTTGGTCGGAAGGCTCAGACTCTCCAGAGGATGCTGGCCTGACCGGAGATATTTATATCACACTAAATCAGAGATTACTATAATTATGAAAATCGCAGTTGCAGGCACCGGCTACGTAGGGCTCAGTATTGCAACATTACTGGCTCAGCACAATGAAGTAACAGCAGTTGATGTAATAGCTGAAAAAGTCGATAAAATCAATAATAAAGTCTCGCCAATTAAGGATGAGTTTATTGAAAAATATTTAGCTGAAAAGGATCTTAATCTTACTGCAACTCTTGACGCAGAATCCGCGTATAAGGATGCTCAATATGTAATTATTGCCGCTCCTACCAATTATGATCCGGATAAGAATTATTTTGACACTCACTGTATTGAGGATGTAATAGATATCGTATTAAAAGTAAATCCGGAAGCAATAATAGTTATCAAATCAACAATTCCAATAGACTATTGCCGTAAGCTCTACTTAAAATACTATAACAAAGGATTAAAGAGGCTTAATTTATTATTTTCACCGGAATTCTTGCGAGAGAGTAAGGCTCTTTACGATAATCTATATCCNTCACGTATTATTGTCGGATATCCGAAAATAATAGAAAATGAAGATTCCTTCTTAGAAAATAAAGCCATAAGGAAGATTGCAGACATCCCATACCTGAAGGAAAAGGCGGTTGAATTTAGTTGCCTTCTTAAGCAAGGAGCAATAAAAAAAGATATTCCAACCCTGATTATTGGGTTGAAAGAGGCAGAGGCGGTAAAGTTATTCGCAAATACTTACTTAGCGCTAAGAGTAAGTTATTTTAATGAACTTGACACCTATGCTGAATTAAAAGGGCTTGATTCGAAGTCTATTATCGAAGGTATCGGATTGGATCCCCGAATAGGACTACACTATAACAATCCATCATTTGGCTACGGAGGATATTGTCTGCCAAAGGATACAAAGCAATTGCTCGCCAACTATCAGGATGTACCTCAGAATATGATAAGAGCTATTGTAGAAAGCAATCGAACAAGAAAAGACTTCATTGCAGAACAGGTATTAAAAAAGGCCGGAGTTGATCCACATAATAGCCACAAAAAATTTAAGCCGGAGGATATTGTAATCGGTATTTATCGTCTTACAATGAAATCCAATAGCGATAATTTCCGCCAGTCATCCATCCAAGGCGTAATGAAACGTCTGAAAGCTGTCGGAGCATCAGTCATTGTTTACGAACCTACTCTCGAAAACAACTCAACATTTTTCGGATCAAGGATTGTAAATGATTTAAAGGAATTTAAGGAATCTTCGCAAGTAATCATTGCAAACAGGAACAGCGATGAATTAAGCGATGTCGCTACAAAGATCTATTCAAGAGATCTCTTCTCAAGAGACTGATTAAGTTTTTAAGGCCACTTAATGGAAAGTCGTTCGAAGCGAATAGCGAAAAACACTCTGCTCCTTTATATAAGGACATTCGTCACCCTACTCATAGGGGTATATACCGGGAGAGTCATGCTCGAATCCCTCGGTATTGAAAACTATGGTATTCAGAACGTAGTAGGAGGCATTGTAGCATTCTCATCTCTGATGGTTGGATCAATGTCATCAGCCAGCAGCAGATATATTACATATTCATTAGGGGAAGGAGATCTTAGGAAAACCCAGAATACATTTATAACCGTCACAAATGTTCAGCTACTTCTGGCAACAATCGTAGCCGTATTGTTGGAGATATTCGGAGTATATTTTCTAAATCATGTTGCGAATATACCGGCCAATCGAATGTATGCGGCCAACTGGGTACTTCAATTTTCTATTATCTCAACTTTTGTAACCATAGCCAATGTACCCTTCTCGTCGGATATAATAGCCCATGAAAAGATGGGGATATATGCATATCTTAGTATGTTTGATGCCGTTGCGAAACTTTCAATATGCTATATAATCCTATATTATAAAGGGGATCGACTGATTCTATACTCACTGCTTTACACCATATCCGGACTAATCACAGCAATTATCTATCTGCTATATTGCAGAAAGAATTTTGCAGAGGTCTGTTATCGTTTTCATATAGACAAATCATTATTTAAAGAAATTACAAAATTTTCAGGATGGAATTTCCTTCATTATTTTTCTTGGATAATGAGTACGCAGGGTGTTAATTTCCTTATAAACATTTTCTTCGGAGTAAATTTTAATGCAGCACGAGGAGTAGCAAATACTGTAGGAGGAGCGGTTAAGGGATTTGTATATAACTTCACTACAGCATTCAATCCTCAAATAACCAAATCATATGCCAATAAGGAATATGATTATACTTTTTCANTGGTTAATAAAGGNACAAAATATTCCTGGTATCTAATGTATCTGTTTGTGGTACCTGTTTGTATAGAAGCCAATACAATATTAAAACTATGGTTGGTCGAAGTGCCTCCAATGGCAAATATCTTNNTGATATTCACCATGTTTGAATCAATCGCTTTACTATCAGGGGAATCTTTATATAAATTAATTCTCTCCGATGGTAGAGTAAAAAGGTATTCCATAGCAGTAGCAATCTATCAAAGCCTAATCTTTCCATTATCCTGGGTGGCATATAAACTTCACATGCCAGTATGGAGTTCATATCCTATTTTTATCTTCGTATTTCTCACAATTAATATAATACGCTTAAGAGAACTACACAGGCTAATGGGATACCAATGGAAAATCTTCGTAGACGACGTAGTCTGGCCTTGTTTAAGAGTATCAGTAATATCATTTATAATACCTCTTATTTGCGTAAGCTACATTCATGCGGAAGGATTTAAACATCTCCTAATCATGACGCCAATTTGTTTGGGTAGCGTAATACTCACAATCTATATTTTTGGATTGGACAGAAACGAAAGAAGGATTATAAAATCCAAGATTACATTAGGATTGCAGAAGATTCCACATATATTAACACGAATAAAATAATACAGCCAGCATGGAATTAAATGATGGTAAAATAAAAGTAATAGCTTACTATCTGCCTCAATTTCATCCGTTCAAGGAAAANGATGAATGGTGGGGACCNGGATTTACCGAATGGACCAATGTAGGTAAAGCNAAACCCTTATTTAAGGGTCATTATCAGCCAAAAATACCGGCAGATTTAGGATATTANGANCTTCGNGTAGAAGACGTGGCAGTAAAACAAGCAGAATTAGCGAAAGAAGCNGGAATTACCGGTTTTTGTTACTGGCATTATTGGTTTGGAGAAGGTCGTAAACTTCTGGAAATGCCGGCAGAAAGAATGCTTAAATCCGGCCATCCNGACTTCCCATTTTGTTTCGCATGGGCTAATCATAGCTGGTGGAGAAAATCATGGAGTCCTTCCGGCAATTCAGAACTGCTGATAGAGCAAAAATACCCCGGGATAGAAGACATTGATAAGCACTTTTATTACTGCCTCCCTTTCTTTCAGGATGAAAGATATATGAGATATAACGGGAAACCGATTTTCCTTATTTACAAACATCTCGATTATAATGGCATCTCTCAATTCGTTCATAGATGGAATGAATTGGCAGTGAAAGAAGGTCTTTCAGAGGGGTTTTATTTCCTCACAGGTCTGATATCATTTGACACACTATCAGATGCACTCGACAAAGATTTATCAGGGGGAATACTGGATATTAACGCTCGGGAGCGACTTGGTCTCCCATTTGTGAAGAGAGGCATCGAATTCTTAAAAAGAAAGTTAGGACTCTCATCTGTTGGTCTCCCTCATAAAGTAAATTACAATGAACTAATAAGGAAAGCTTGGACTAATGATCTTTTAAATCGAAATGATGTAATCCCACAAATCATGCCGAATTGGGATCATACGCCGAGAAGCGGCAAATATGGACAGGTTTACGTAAATGCGACACCCGAATCTTTTGAAAAGATGCTATCCAAGATTTTACCTTTGGTAGATCAAAAGGAAAATAAACTTATAGTTCTTAAATCATGGAATGAATGGGGAGAAGGTAATTACATGGAACCTGATCTAAAATATGGGCATGGTTATATAGAAGCACTCTCCAAACAACTCAAGCAATACCAGAAATAAAACAAGCGATATGAATATTGTATTCTGTACAGATACAAACTACATAATGCCATCATCAGTACTGATAAAATCCATCAGCCTGAATAATGCAATGTCAAAAATTGAGTTTTACGCAGTCATTGATGAAAGTGTAACTCCGCGTGATATCTCAATACTTCAAAAAGAAATTGAGCATAACGAGAACCACAAAATCAATTTCTTGCGGGTGAACGGCAAAGACTATGAGAATATGCCGAATCTTGGAGTATCAAAAGATAAAGCTAAAAAAAATAAAATCACAGCAACTCACACAACTAAGGCATGTTACTACCGGCTATCTTTAGCAAATCTAATGCCGGAAGATGTGGATAGGGTACTTTACTTTGATTGTGACACGATAATCACTCAGGATCTCAGCGAATTATGGAACACAGATATGGAGGGGAAGGCCGTAGCAGCAGCTGTCGATGAGGGTGAATTGGAAATGAGCTACGAACAGTTGGAGTATCCCGCCGAATTCGGTTACTTTAACTCAGGAGTCATGTTGATAGATTTGGCATATTGGAGGAAAAATAATATGCTCGATCAATTCCTCAAAATAATAAAAGAACATGATGGACGTATGCGTCAGCATGATCAGGAGATTCTTAACATTGCATTTTATAATAATGTTAAGAGAATCCCACTGAAATATAATTTCCAAGAAAATTTTTATAGAAAGCCTCAACTGATTTCCGAATTTTATTCAATCCATTCTAAAGAGATAGAACAGGCACTTAAGGATATCACAGTCATTCATTATACCGCGGAAAAGCCATGGTATAATGAATGTGGTCAGCCTCATCGAAACATATTCTTCGATTATTTGAAGAAAACAAACTGGAAAGATTACAAATCAGTATGGAAAAATAAGGATCTTTCATTCAATATCGCTATGTACAGACTCCTTGTAAAACTCGGTATCAAAAAGGGTATATACCGTAAAATTGACATATAGCAAATGCAGGCGGACAACTAACTGAGATTCTAATTGGGAAATTCTAATTTAGAAGTTTAGCCCTCCATATGAAACTCTCCATCATCATACCGATATATAATGTAGAGAAATATCTTGAGCAGTGTGTAAGGTCTCTCTACAATCAAGGACTTACTGAAGATTCGTTTGAGATACTCTTGATAGATGACGGATCAAAAGATTCAAGTCTTGAAGTTGCGAAAAGATTGAAGGAACAGCACAACAATATACGCGTTTTTCATCAGGAGAATCAAGGACAAGCAGTAGCCCGTAATAAAGGGATCGATGAAGCTCAGGGAGAATATCTGATGTTTGTTGACTCTGATGACTATTTACAGTCAGATCAATTAGCTAATTTATTAGATATAGTATCTCGGGATAGCCTTGATGCTATAATATATAATCTTCAGATTGAGCAGAAAAACGGAGATATATCCATCCATAAAATTCCCGATGTGGAATATGGTAAGGTTTTCTCAGGTGAAGAAGTAGCGCTTAGATATTTCGTCTTCGGGAGCATGTGCCGCGGTATTTTTTCGCGCAAAGTGTTTGAAAAGAATAATCTTCGCTTTCGCTATGGATTTACTCATGAAGATTCAGAATTATGTTTCAGGCTATATCCTCGGCTTGGGAAAGTTATGTTTGTAGATAAAGCGATATATTTCTATCGGTATAATGCGACAAGTACGGATCGGGCAAAAGATATAAAGAAACTTCAAAGAAACATTGAGTCAGATGCAATTCTTGTATCCAAACTGATGGGAGATATTAATTCCGATATCTATTCTCCTGCAATTCAGAAAAGATATCGGGAGATCGCCAACTCCAACATGATCGGATTTTTCTTTAGGGTTAGATCCGCAAAAATATGGAACAAAGAGGATTTCAAGAAAAAAATTGAGTGGTTAAAAGAAATTGAAATATATCCGATTAAAGGAGAAACCAATTCAAAGAAATCCTTACTATTTGCTAAACTACTAAATCAGCAACTTTTTCTTAGAATATTTATTATGGGATTGTAGAAAAATAATCTCGTATAGAATTAAGAATCATAAACGCCCATTCCTATATCATCTCATGATACTATATCTAATTATATTTCTTATCCCTGTATTTGCCTACTTTACTGGGCCGGCAGAAAATCGGAATAAGAAATTCCTTTTATGCTACATGACGGCTCTCATGCTATTCGTAGGTTTATCAGATATGTTCGGCGGCTATGACAGATACATATATGGAGGAGTATTTGATCGTATTGCAGACGGTATCTCGGATGGTAATAACTATGAAACCATCAGCGGATTCAAACACTTCGAGGTCGGATATTCTACTCTTAGCTATATCATTGCTTTGATTACTGAAAATCGATATATCTATATTTTCATTATCACAGCCTTAATATATTTCTTCATATACAAATCTTTTGAACGAGTTATGCCGAATTATCCCCTTGCAGTGATAATTTTCCTGGGGATGATGTTCTTCTTTACGTTTACTTACCTAAGACAAGTATTGGCATTCTCCATCGCATGGTATGGAACGAGATATTTTATTGATAAAAAATATTGGAAATTTCTTATTATAATAGCCATTGTGACTCTGATGCATAAATCCGGTATAGTCTTTGCAGGTTTATGTCTAATTCCAAAAAAGAAATTTTCTACAGGAACTATAGTTGTAATACTCCTTATTTGTGGAGTAATAGGACTCTCCGGGCTGGCAGGAGCAGTGTATGATACATTTATAAATGTATCTGAAATTGAGGTCAGACAAAATTATTCCACGGAAGATAGTTCAAGAATTGCCTACATCGTAGAGGTTGCATTTTTTACATGGCTGATACTGATCAATTATAATAAAATCGAACCTACTCGCAAGAATCTTATATTATTGAATATGGCATGGTGCTTCTGCGCATTATTGCTCTTGTTTATGAAATCAAGTGATGGAGGTCGAGTCGCCTGGTTCTTCACTTACGGAATTATTTACACGTCAACTCTCGTATGTATTCCTAATCATTCACAAATAAGGCAATATGGGAAGAATGTTCTTACTACTTTTATAATGGTAGTTATGCTTGTTCTATATATGCGTATATATATTGCATGGCAGCAATATAATAATCTATATCCTTATAAAACTTTCCTTACTGATGGTGTGCGTTATCCTGATTATTCTTGGGATCGTTACGAATATGACCACAATTATGACATGGATAAGTTCTATCGGCCTGCATTCAGATTTCTCAAGTAAGAATAACGTCAGATGAAGCATATTGCTCTTATAACTCTCCATACCCCTACACTCACAAATCTTCGCGGGGCAAGCGCTCTACCCTATCATCTGTTGGCGTTCAGACCGAATGATACGAGAGTTGAGATATGGTCGTATAATCTTAACGGTTGCAATTTAAAACAGATTGAAGCAACTGAAAAAGAATTAGGAGTGAAGATTCATCGGATCGGGATTCCTAAATGGTTTAAATTTACCAAGCCTGCCCCGGTCAGATTGTTCCTCTCCCGGCCATCGTTATCCTATCTTCCTTTGCCGGAAACCACAACTAATGAGATAAAGACCTTCCTTAGTCGGCCCGATTCGAATTTATGGATTTACGGAGAGGATATTTCGCATATTGCCAAAAAATTTCCGAATGTAAAGACTGTAATCACGACTCCCGACTGTGAGGCAATGTATTATCACAGGGTGCTTGGAATGAAAGGGATTCCCTTGAGCAAGGGAGCAATGGCGAGATACATGCTGATGTATCATCGCTATGCGAAAATGACATCGAAGTATCCTGCACGGGATAATCTTACGTATCATCTCGTAGGAAAAGAGGATACAAATTTCCTCAACAGGCTCAATCCGCAGGCCAAGGGGATATTTATCCCTCATCCGCATTATGCGCCGACATCATTACCACATGCAGAGGTAACAGATGGTGAGAAAATACGATTATTGATAGCGGGAGCTTATAATTTCACAATGGCTCAAGCTGCAGATGAGGCTTTCAGCGCAATGGGAGAACTTACTCAGGATATTAAGGATCGCTATCATTTGACATTTTTAGGAAAAGGATGGGATAAGAGTGCGTCACAGTTGCGCAATATCGGATTCGAAGTCGAGCAGAAAGGATATGTCGATGACTACGCTGCGGAAGTATCTTCCCACCATATACAGCTGACTCCAATTGCAGTCGGGACAGGGACAAAAGGGAAGGTCTTGGATGCGTTTGTCAACGGACTGATGGTAATCGGCACTCCCCTTGCACTGGAGAATATAGATGCAGTCCGCGGATCGGAATGTGTGGAGTATACAACAGGTCGCGAACTGAACGAATGGTTGACACGCTTAGCCGGGCAACCGGAAATGATTAATCAGATTGCGAAGGCGGGTAATGAAGCCGTTCTGCAACGCCATTCCAGAGAAAAAATAGCAAAGGAATTTTTTGATCTGTTCTGACACCTCACCTATTGATAATGAAGTTGTTTAAACTTCATTAAATTATGAAAGCCGTTCGTAACTCTTCGTTTGAACTATTGCGTATTATCATGATTCTCATGATTCTGATTGAGCATGGTAATATGTGGTATATCGGTTCGGGATATACTTCCATTGCCGAACATTGGGCCAAATCTATAGTCGAATGTATATGTATCGGAGCGGTAAATGGTTTTGTACTTATATCGGGATGGTTTGGCATTAAAAGCAAATTGACGAAGATTGGCGACCTTATGTTCATGGTGTTATTCTGCACTATTCCACTATTAATTCTCGCACTGGCTTTTAATTGGTTGCCCATATCTAAGATTCTATCCTTGAGCGGAGTATACGAATATGTATTTGGAGGCAACGGATATTGGTTTGTAATCGATTACATCGGACTGCTTATAATAGCACCGCTTCTTAATAAAGGTATTGAATATACAGACCGACGGCAATTTGCCAATATTCTCATTGCCGGATACATCCTTATAGGGTTCTTTGATTTTGTGATGAGAGAATCAATATTAGGTACTACCGGAGGTTATAGTGTGCTTTGGATGGGTTATCTGTACATGCTGGCCCGCTATATGCGAATTTATGGGCTGAAGTTCGTTGACCGTAATCGCTATCTGATTTTCATCCTGAGCATTGCCTTACAATCGTGTTTATTCAGTTATGGGTTGATCGGACTTAGATACACAAATCCTTTGATTCTTCTGCCGGCTATGAGTCTTATATGCATATTTAAGCATTGGAACTTCCAAAATAAAGGAATCAATATAGCGGCCGGGGGAGCATTAATGGCCTACCTCCTTCATATGCAACCAATACTTATTCCATACATACGGAATTTTCTCATTTCTCGATATGAGAATTCAGGCTATTGGCTATACATGGTAGAAATGATCGGACTATCCATAGGCGTATATCTGATTGCTATATTACTCAATCAGTTGCAAGCTATAATTTATAAAGGTTTGACAAATGTTAGTCACCGTAGCAACCCCGACCTATAATCGGGCGTCTTTACTCCCTCGCCTCTATCAGAGTCTGTGCTCCCAAACTTGCTCTGATTTTGAATGGATTGTTGTCGACGACGGGTCTACTGATAAGACTCAAGAAGTAGTCGATGGATTCATCAAAGAGACTAAGCTACCGATTCGTTATATCCGAAAAGAAAATGGGGGTAAACATACAGCGGTTAATGTAGCTGCAAACGAGGCACAAGGAGAACTATTCTTTATTGCGGATAGTGATGATTGGTTGACGGGAACCGCCATAGAGGAAGTTATCCAAGCATTCACTTCAATCCGGGACGATAAAAATTTTGCCGGCATCTGCGGTCTGGATGAATATGCTGACGGAACTATTGTAGGTAGTGGCTTACCTAAAACAACTATTGATGCAACTCCGCAAGAGATAAGGGAAGTATGGCATGTCAGAGGAGATCTGAAGGAGGTGTTTCGCACGGAGATAATGCGAAAATTTGCATTTCCGGAGATTCCGGGCGAACGATTTTGCCCTGAGATATTAGTATGGAATCGCATCAGTCGACAATATAAGTTACGCTACTTCAATAAACCGATTTACATAGTAGAGTATCAGCAGGATGGACTTACCAGCGGAATTACACGAGCTCGCATGAAAAGTCCGATTGCTTCAATGATGACATATTCTGAGTGGTTTGACATGCTTTCTTCTACAAAATTAAAACTGAGAATGGCAATCAATTATTGGAGGTTTTACTTCTGCTCTAAAGCCAATCATTCAGTAAGGATCTCAGGATGGGGGAATTTATTAATGCCTGCAGGTGGAATACTGCACATTAAAGACAGATTAACCATAAAGTGACAAATAGAACATAATTTCTTTGAGTCACTCTGAATTACAATGAAGATTCTTCATGTCATAACTTCACTTTATACCGGAGGTGCTGAGAAATTGATGGTTGATCTCTTGCCTCGGTTGCGTGGCGCAGGCCATGAGGTAGAGTTATTGCTTTTTAATGGAGCTGACACACCATTTCGAAAAGAATTGCAGAAGTCGGGAATCAGGATTATGGATTGCGGATCCGGGAATTCAGTCTATAGCCTTAAGAATCTGCGCACACTTCGGAAGATTCTGGGGAATTATGATATCGTACATACTCATAACTCCTCGCCACAGTTTTTTGCTGCGATAGCAGGAATCCGGAAGTCGGTGAAATTAGTGACGACCGAACATAATACCAATAACCGGCGGAGAAATTGGCCGGGATTCTCGATGATCGACCGCTGGATGTATAACCGGTATGATTCGGTGATATGTATTTCAGACAAGGCTGAGGAGAATCTTCGAGATTTTCTCAAAACCGATAAAAAGAACATCCGCACTATTTATAACGGTATTGACACTTCCAAATTCAGAAATGCTACTCCATCAGAAGAGTTAAAGAAGTATATGCCGGCTGATGGAAAAGCGATTATGATGGTAGCTGCGTTTCGCCATCAGAAAAATCAGGAAGCACTGATAAAGGCGATGAATTATCTGCCTGAAAAATTCCATCTGTTTTTAGTCGGTGAAGGTGAGCGGAAGAATGAGTGTATGGAAGCAGTCAAAAATTCTAAAGCCTCAGAGAGAATTCATTTTCTTGGAAGACGGTCGGACATTCCTGAACTGCTTAAAGCATCTGATTTCGTAGTGCTATCATCTCATTATGAGGGGTTGTCTTTATCTTCTATCGAAGGGATGAGCGTCGGACGACCATTCTTAGCTTCGAATGTTGACGGACTGCATGAAGTAGTTGACGGAGCCGGGATATTATTTGAGGACGGGGATTCGAAAGGTATTGCCGATGAAGTCTTGAGACTGGATAAGAATCCGGAATATTATAAGGACGTAGCCGAAAAATGTCTGGTGAGAGCTACTAAATACGATATTTCCTCTATGCTTAAGGAGTATATGGCGGTTTATGACGAGGTGATAAAATAACCTTCAGATACATTATCATGAAAATAATTCTTCTTTCGGGTGGATCGGGCAAACGTCTTTGGCCATTATCAAATGATGTGCGCTCCAAGCAGTTTCTCCGGCTATTGCCCATGGCTGACGGTGGAACTGAGTCGATGATTCAGCGCGTGGTGCGTCAGATCCGTGAGTCCGGTATCGCCGATTCCATAACGATCGCTACGGGTGAGTCGCAACTGGATCCTATTCAGAGTCAGTTGAGCAACGAGGTATCGGTCGTGACCGAACCATGCCGTCGCGATACATTTCCGGCTATCGCCCTCGCTTCTCTATATCTGAAAGATCAGGGAACCTCTCCTGACGAACCGATTGTCGTAATGCCTTGCGACGTATTTACAGAGGAGGGTTATTTTTCCGTAATTCAGAAGATGGCAAAGGCGACGGAAGCTAATGTCGCAGAACTGATTCTGATGGGTATCACACCCTCATCGCCTTCCACTAAATACGGATATATCGTACCGGCATCGACAGAACCGGATGCTTTCGGAGCTTATCCCGTAAGCCGATTCACTGAGAAACCCGATACTGAACACGCAATCGAACTATTGACGGAGAATGCCGTGTGGAACGGGGGCGTATTCGCCTTCCGACTCGGTTATCTTACCGATATTGTAAAACAATACTCAGATTTCGATTCCTATGAGGCACTACGCCGACATTTCGAGTCATTGCCCAAGATCAGTTTCGATTATGAGGTTGTGGAGAAAGCGAAGTCGGTGGCGATGATACCTTTTTCAGGGGAATGGAAAGACCTCGGAACATGGGATGCCCTTTCCGAGCAGTTGCCTAAGGAATATACGGGTTATGTGGTAAATTCTCCTGACGTTCGCCATACGCATGTGGTCAATGAACTGGATATTCCGATCGTATGCGTCGGAGTTGACAACCTTATTATTTCAGCAAGTCCCGACGGAATATTGATTGCCGACAAAGAGAGTAGTGACACCGTAAAGGAACACGTATCGGTAATCAATTCCCGACCGATGTTTGAGGAACGTCGCTGGGGATTCTATAAGGTATTGGGGCATACGGAATATCCCGACGGCCACCGCTCTCTTACCAAACTATTACATCTCAATCCGGGGTGTGCAATCAGTTATCAGCTTCATGCCCGACGCGATGAAGTATGGACTATTGTTGACGGGGAGGCGCTGTTGGTGATTGATGATAAGATAATAAAAGTTGGGCGCGGAGATGTAGCCGATATCAAGGCCGGGCAGCGGCACGCAATCAAGGCACTGACGCATCTTGAGATTATTGAGGTGCAGTCGGGGAGCGAACTCGTGGAGGAGGATATTACCCGACTGCCCTGGGACTGGGATGAATAAACATCGGTCGATGAAATATTATATCGGCTGCCGCTGAATGGCTATATGTTCCACACCATATTGAATATTCAGCGGTTTTTAAGAAATAAATCTGCAAATTATGGCAGTAAAAATAATTCGCGCGACCACTATTCCGGCTTCTCTCAAGGCTTTCTGTTCGGGACTTCCCGGTGAACTCCGCGAGGAGTTGGGTGCGGAGGTTGTGGCCGTCTCTTCTCCGGAGAAGGCTTTGAAGGAGTATGGTTCAACCGAAGGGGTCCGGACTGTAGGCGTCGCGATGGAGCGCCACATCTCCCCTCTCAGGGATCTTCGGTCGCTCTGGTCGATGATCCGGGTATTTCGGAAGGAACGGCCTGACATGGTTCATTCTATGACTCCGAAGGCCGGACTGATCTCTATGATGGCGGCATGGATCTGTCGCGTGCCGGTCAGGATTCATACTTTTACGGGGCTGGTTTTCCCTACATCTACCGGGCTGAAACAGAAGATTCTGCTGTTTACTGACGGTCTGACCTGCGCTTGTGCCACTCATGTTATTCCCGAGGGTGAGGGGGTAAAGGCTGACTTGACTAATTATGGTATTACGCGCAAACCGCTGCGTGTGCTGGGTCATGGCAATGTCAAGGGGATTGACCTTGACTGTTTCGACCCGACCCGTGAGGAGGTTCGGGCGGAGGCTGTTCGGATCCGTAAGGAGTTGGGACTCGGGCCTGATGATTTTGTATTCGTGTTTATCGGGCGGCTTGTCGGGGATAAGGGTATCAATGAATTGGTGGAGGCTTTCGGACGGTTGCAGAAGGTGCATCCGGAGGTCAGACTGATTCTTGTCGGGCCGGAAGAGGCGGAGCTTGATCCGCT
>JAAVDX010000011.1 GCA_014801585.1 Bacteroides sp. | reverse complement strand
TCATCATCACAATAATCGATCTTAATTTAAAGTGTTGTTTTTACGCATGTGAGAGAACTATATTATATACATTCATAGTTTGCAGGGNGTCGGCGTGAGCCGACACCCGTTGTCATATCCTACCCGGCGTTACAGGTAAGTCGCTATTTTTTTAATCTGTAGTTTTTGGATTTAATTTGATGGGGGGCAGTAATCCGCAACAGCGAAGCGAAGCGCCGCTCACCTCCCATCCGCACCATTCACCCCGCACCACCCCAAATCCAAAAAATAAAAAAATCCGCACCAATCCGCAATTCCCCGGCAATCGGGGCNNAGCCCCGATCCGGATCCGCGTTCNAAAAAAATNAAAACNCATCCAAAAACAAATGATTTAACCATAATTCAAAAAAATCACTCCNATCCCAACATTAGTGGAAAATAAACATGCTTTTTCCTCCAACACGTATTAACTTTGCAGCAGATTTAAAATTAACCCCCATTTTAAAGCACAAAAAAATTATGAAAACATCAGATTACCGTAAANAAATTACCGCCNCNCAACCCCAANTAGGACTGAGTGACGGCAATATAACCAATGTCGCCGAATCTCTTATTTCGTCAAAGCGAGTTCAGCTATCTGTGACGGAGTCATTCCGTTATCTTTCAGTATCTGCTGATAATCGTAGCGGTCCACGAATTCCTTCTTCAATCCNAGGCAGCTCACCTTAGTCCCCGTAGGTGCAAGATAAGCCGCAACCTTCTCGCCAAAACCGCCGTCAACTATACCATCGTCAATAGTGATGACACGCTCGTAACCGACAAGNGTATCAAGACACTCTTTATCAATCGAAGAAAGTATTCTCGGGTTGATCACGGTAGGAGTAATTCCCTTGGCCTTTAGAAGTTCGGCAGCCTCAAGAGCTGTAGCAAGCATAGCCCCCTCACCAATAATGGCAACTTCCGATCCCTGTTCCACCACGTCATAACGACTGAAATCAGTGTCGACAGGNCGATCCGTATGGCGTACGCGACCGCCNGGTACACGAAGCACAATCGGATGCTCCGTCTGACTGACAGCNTTCTCCAACATCGCAATAAACTCTTCCGCATTCGCCGGAGCAAGCATCACGATATTCGGAATGTTCGATACCATGGCCACATCGAAGAATCCGAGGTGAGTCACGTCGTTCATCGAGAATACTCCCCCTGCAAAATCCACAATCACTGCCGGGAGATTATTGATGGCGATATCATGACTGAGCTGATCGTAGGCTCTCTGTAGGAACGTAGCAACAACGCCCATCACAGGACGTGCACCACCCTTGGCCAGACCCGCTGCCATTGTNACGCAGTTCTGCTCGGCGATTCCTACATCTACATATTGCTTGCCAAGTTCCGCACGTCGATCGGGATACAATCCGAATGCACCCGGTGTGCCNGCGTTCATCACCACGAGGTCCTTATTCTCTCGAGCCATCTCCAGCATCTTCAATGCCCACATGTCNCCATAGGTCTCGGCTGTCGAAGCCTTTGCCGGNGCGCCGCTCTTCGGATCAAACGGTGCAGTATAATGGAATTTCTCCTTATATTCTTCGGCTACGGGAAGTCCNTTCCCTTTCATCGTATTGATATGCACGACAACTGCGTGATCAGTATCCTTCACCTCTTCGAAGGCTTTNACAAGATGGCGGATATCATTCCCTTCAGCAACGTAGAGATATTCATATCCCAAAGCTTTGAAGATATTGTTGGCNGCATGTCCGTCGGTNGCACGTAATTCCGCAAGATGACGGTACAGTTCTCCGTGATTCTCGGCAATCGACATCTGGTTGTCGTTGATCACGAGGATAAAGTTTGACCCTAAAGTCGGAGCATAATCCAATCCTTCCAATGCCATACCGCCCCCAAGGGAAGCATCNCCGATGAATGCGATCACATTCTGTTTGCCTCCCTTAAGATCACGCGCTTTGGCCAGACCGATTGCGAGAGAAATGGAAGTGGAAGTGTGTCCGATCTCGAAGAGATCATATTTGCTCTCATGAGGACAGGTAAAACCTGTTACTTCGTCATATTTTGCCGGGTCAAGNAAGGCNGCGATACGTCCCGTCAGCATCTTATGGATATAACTCTGATGCGACACGTCGAATACGATCTCATCCTTAGGAGNNTCAAACACATAGTGAAGTGCCACNGTTGCCTCAACCACACCCAGGTTCGGACCTGCATGTCCGCCGTGTGCTGCAAGTTTCTTGATAAGTGGTACACGCAGTTCGTCGCTCAGCAACTGGAGCGTATCGAAATCCATCCCCTTGATATCTGCGGGCGACTGGATNTTAGATAAATCAATAGTCATTGTATATTAGTATTTTCTATAATTTTAGAATATATTAGTAGATATGGGTTATATCAATNAGGACATTCCTATAGGTATAACGACTCAAAAGTCNGATTGTTGAAAAAGTTGCCGACGAATCATCGAGACGTCATAAAAGAAAAGCGGCGAAACCATCAGGTTTCACCGCCTTGCGNGGAGTGGAGCATACCAGACTCGAACTGGTCACCTCTTGACTGCCAGTCAAACGCTCTAGCCAGATGAGCTAATGCCCCGTTTGAGTGTCAGTAGGGTTGGTTCCCTCTTTGACACCGCAAATTTAATGATTATTTTTGATTCTGCCAAATATTTCTTTTGNATTTTTGGAGTTCTCTTCAATTTTACATTAAGTCTTGCGGAATAATGTGACGATGGGCCTNGGTATTGANGCNATAAAGGCTACCCAAACTTNGTNGGATAGCCNTNATNATTTCTGTTGTAGCTCTAATTGCTATTATTTGATGGAGTCGGGGAGGTCGTTTTCGTAGAGTATTACNTCGCCCGATCGAAGGATCTTGCNAAGNAGCTGCTGGGCTGCCGCAAAGTCATGCACTACGTGGAGNTTCTCTTTGTCGAAACCNGTGGAGAGNACNCCTTTTACAAGTGNNTCGCGATTGTAGGCGTTGACTATGATGGCTATATCCGAATTGTGACCGATATGTTGNCCAAGNTGCTCGTTGAGTTCTTCGCGACGGTCNCCTAATTCTATCATGCCTGGTGTCACGCAGATTCTTCTTCCGGTGTCGAATTTACCAAGCACTTCCAGCGCCATCTTCGAACCGTCNGGGTTGGAGTTAAACGCATCGTCGATTATGGTGACNCCTCCCGGAGTCCGCTTGATGTTCAGACGGTGCTCTACCTGCTCTATGCGGTTCACTCCNCGGCGGATNGTTTCTTCGTCCATCCCCAGTTGGAGTGCGACGATGATGGCAGCCATAAGATTGGANATGTTGGCTTCTCCTACAAGCTTGGTGGAGAATTGCATCCGTTTACCTTCCGGTGATACCATNACGAAGGTCGAACCTTCNGGTGAGTATTTTACTTCTTCTGCCACAAATTGGCATCCTTCGGGATGGCTGACCCCGTAGCGTATCGCCTGGGTGTTGCTGACCTTCCGACCGGCTGCCGGTGAGAAATCGTTGTTGATGACTACGAAACCCTCGGAGGGAATGGCGTCGGCAAGTTCAAACTTGGTGGCGCATACATTGTCAATCGTTCCAAAGGTCTCAAGATGCATCGGACCGACTGCNGTAATTATGCCACACTGNGGATCGACAAGGTCGCAAATCTCTTTGATGTCACCTTTCTGCTTCGCTCCCATCTCGCATATGAANACCTCTGTGTAGGGCTTCATCATTTCGCGTACCGTACGGATCACGCCCATCGGAGTGTTATAGCTGCCGGGGGTCATCAGTGTCTCGTATCGTTCGGATAGTATNGATTGAAGATAATGCTTTGTCGAGGTCTTGCCGTAGGATCCTGTGATTCCGATGATTTTAAGATCGGGCATACTTTTCAGGATACGACGCGCATCATTCCAATAGCCTTTATTAATATGTGCTTCTACGGGTCGGAGGAGCCATACGGCTGCTATGACAAATGCCCATGANAGGGTAGTNGTNAGGAGCATTACTGCCAATGTCGCTTCCGGTCCGTTGTAGAAATCAAGTTTATCATCTCTTCCTCCGAAGAAGATGATCATCAGCGCGTAGGGGATAATTCCCAATATGGTGGTTACTCCATATATGCGCCATACACGCCGAGTGAACACGAGTGGTTTCTTATGCTTTGCCGTCAAAAGAGGCCAACATTTTATGAGGCATACTATTGCCGTAAGCAAAACGCATAAGGCCGGGGTGAGAAGNGTGGAGAGTAGCAAAAATATCAGAGCAATATCTACGAGACGCCATGCTGTGATGAAGTTGCCCTGTTCGAGCCATCTCCAATAGCGCTCTATGCGATATGAATTCTGTTGCAGCATGTGGATATCGCGCTTGAAATTTAAGAGCAGATATATGCCGCAGATTGCGTAGATGAAGATTAAAAAAAGTGACACTTTTTTTGAAATGTATTTGGTGAATTGTGATAAATATTCNGGGTATAGGTGGTGGTCAGTCGGCGTTGTTGAGTTCTCTCTTGAAGAATTCTTGAATCACGGCTCGGAATCCGCCCGGGTTATCGAGAAAACTGTAGTGACCGCAACCTTCGAAGTTTACGAGACCTGCATCCGGAATGAGACGCTCCATTGTCTTTGCATCGGATAGGGGGGTGGCTGTATCTTCTGAGCCCCAGATAAGAAGNGTCGGTGCTTTTATTGCCGGCATTACTGACTTAAGGTCTTCATTCACACATNTACTCATGACCCCTCGCATGATGGGCGACGACTGGCGATAATCGGCTGATCCGGCTTTCCCGCGATAGCGGTCAAGTAGTTGGTTGCCGAGCCTCTTCCCGAATACAACGGGGAGAAGATGTTTCAGAGTCTTATAGGTGTATACCTTGAGATAATACTTCGGCTTGCGTTTGGGTTTGATGCCGGCGGCGTCGACGAGCACGAGTTTGTGTATATCCGGATTGCGCGAGGATAATAAAATCCCGATGCGTCCTCCGAAACTATGTCCGAGCAAACTTACTTTCTTCAGTCCAAGAGCCTGNATGAGCGCTTCGATACATCGTGTGTANTCGTCAACTCCCCATATNGTGGGTGGTTCGTCGCTTAGGCCGTGGCCCGGCAGATCAACGTTGATGACTCTCATACCCTGCTCGAAGATGCGGGCAATGGATGCTACTGTCGTCACGTTGCAGCCGTAGCCGTGCATTATGATGATTGGCTGTCCGTCNGGATTGCCGGTGTCAGTGTAATGCAGTCGCACCCCGTTGAGTTCTATATATTTATCCATATAGGTTCGCGAGCGAAACTTGAATTGATTTTATTGAAGAGGATGTGGGTCGATGTAGCGACGGAGAATATCGCCATAGGCGTCGATGCGACGGTCGCGGAGGAAGGGCCACCAACGTCTTACATTTTCTGAGCGCTTAAGGTCGATGTCTACGATCTGTTCTTCGGCTGCATTCTCCACACAGAGTGTAAGAAATTCTCCCTGCGGACCGGCTACGAAGCTTGAACCCCAGAAGTCTATCCCGGAGGTCGCATCGGATTTGTCTTCTTCATAGCCTACGCGGTTCACCGCTACTACNGGCAATCCATTGGCTACTGCATGGCCCCGCATCACTGTAATCCATGCTTCTCTCTGACGGGTCTTCTCATCTTCGGGGTCGTCGGGATTCCATCCGATCGCAGTCGGATAGATAAGCATTTCCGCTCCGGCAAGTGCCATCANTCGGGCNGCTTCGGGATACCATTGATCCCAACAGACGAGTACTCCGAGTCGCCCTACNGATGTGTCGATCGGATGGAATCCGAGATCGCCCGGNGTGAAATAGAATTTCTCGTAGAATCCCGGGTCATCCGGTATGTGCATCTTGCGATATGTGCCGGCGATNGATCCATCTTTTTCGAACACTACGGCCGTATTGTGATAAAGTCCCGGTGCCCGGCGTTCGAAAGCACTGGCTACTATTACGACTCCNTTNGTCTTGGCCNCTTCGCCGTAGAAGTCTGTGNATTCTCCGGGTAGTTCAACCCCTAAATCGAAGAGATCAACATCTTCACATTGACAAAAATATAATGAATCATGCAATTCCGAAAGTACTACCAACTCNGCTCCTTCGTCCGCNANATTCTGAATGGCGGCGAGATTGCGACTTCTGTTGGAATCAATATCTTCCGAAAAAAAATGCTGTACTATACCTACTTTCATATGAATCTTTTTTTGGTCTGTTCAGCTGAACAGTGCATCGTTGAAATATCCGGAATGCAATTGCATCGTTGCGCAATGAAGCGAACCATGCTGCTTGATCAGTGCCCGACAGTCTATCCCTACTACCTTATGATCCGGGAAGGCTATCCGTAGGGTCATTTCCGCCAGTTGGTCATTGGCCGGCTGGGCATAGGTTGGAAGGAAGATTACGTTGTCTGTGACGAGGTAATTCGCGTATGTTGCAGGAAGTCGATTCCCCTCTTCATCATATATGGGATCAGGAAGCGGAAGTTCAACAAGGTTATATGGTTCGCCTTCCTTGTTGCGGAAAAGCGTCAGTTGGGCTCTCATCTTCAGCAGTTCTTCGAAATGCTCATCATCGACATTCCGACATCCTGTGAAGAGTATCGTATTATTCGGGGCCAGGCGCGCAAGGGTGTCGATATGGGAGTCGGTGTCGTCACCGGCCAGTGCTCCATAGTCGAGCCAGAGGATATGGTCAATTCCAAGGCGATTCCGCAGAATCTCCGCGATCTCTTCTTTGCTCTTGCCTCCGTTCCGGTTGGGTGACGTCAGACAACGTGTGGTCGTCATCAGTGTGCCCTCCCCATCGGTCTCTACTGACCCTCCTTCAAGNTCAAAATCTCGCTCGTTGCGATATTGCTCCGGAAGTATTACGTATTTTTCGCGAAGGTGCAGATTGATGAGGTTGTCTTTATCTGAGGCGAATTTCAGACCCCAGCCATTGAATCCGAAATCNAGACTGCGGGACCGGTCACCACGTTCCACGGCTAACGGACCATAATCGCGGGTCCACGTGTCATTATATGGAGCAACGATTATTTTCAGTCGGTCGGGATTTANCNGGTTGAGGTGAAGCTCTTCTGCATCCTCTTTGGAGCATGCGAGCAGTATGACATTCACACCTTCCGAGTTCATGGCCTCTATAAGGCGTACATAGCATTCCCTGACCTCACTGAGGATGTAATTCCAGTCGGTTGCAGCGTGAGGAAGGGCCATCATCACGGCTCCCTGNGGTTCCCACTCGGCAAGAAAACGAATATTTCTCATTTAACTATCAGATATACGTAAGATTGGGCAGAAAAAACCATCAGTTGGACGGCCTTCCCTGCTCTTTAAGTTTTCAAAAATAATGATTATTTTTTACTTGTAAAAGGATTTTTAANTATTTTTGCATAAAATAAGCAAAAGTTATGACGAAAAAAGCACATAATACTGAGAAGGAGTTTGCAGCTGCNATTAATCGCTGCCGTGAAATTTACGAGAAAAAAATGATGGACTATGGNACGTCTTGGCGTATCATGCGTCCGTCGTCGCTGACCGATCAGATATTCATCAAGGCNGCTCGTATCCGCTCGCTCGAAGAGAAGGGGGAGCGTCATGTCGATGAGGGTATCGAACCGGAATTCATCGGTATCGTAAATTATTGCGCNATGGCCCTCATTCAGCTGAAACTCGGCACGGGAGATTCTCTTCCTCCCGCTGAGGCTATGCGGCTATATGATGAGGCTGTCGCTGATGCNACCGCTCTTATGATCAANAAGAATCATGATTATGATGAGGCGTGGCGGCAGATGCGCGTAAGCAGCTTTACGGATATTATTCTCCAAAAACTTCTTCGCACTAAAGAGATTGAGTCTCACGCCGGAAAGACGCTAATTTCAGAAGGTGTCGACGCCAATTACATGGATATGATNAATTACGCACTTTTCGCACTGATTAAACTTGCAGAGAAATGAGCGGATTCGGTTGGAAACGTCTGGAGACAGCTATGACGTGGNTGATGCGCNTCGTGGTCGGTCTGACATTTACNTTCAGCGGTTTTGTAAAGGGGATCGACCCGTGGGGTACGCTTTACAAGTTTGAAGACTATATGGGNGCTTTNGGGTTGCCTGTCTATGACAATCTTCTCCTTGTAGGAGTCTTCGGACTTTGTATCTATGAATTTTGTGTCGGAGTGTTTCTGCTNACAGGATGTTTCCGNCGCTCAACTCCGATTGCCGCAGCATTGATGATGGCTGTTATGCTCCCGCTGACCCTTTGGATCGCTGTAAAAGATCCCGTGGCCGACTGCGGATGTTTCGGCGATGCCTTCGTAATCTCTAATTGGGCTACTTTCTGGAAGAATGTAGTGCTGTCTGCCGCAATTGTCTGGCTAATCCGTTTTAATTCTAAATGCCGCTGTCTGATTCGTCCTTTTATTCAGTGGCTTGCATTGCTCGGCTCGATTGCCTTTCTCCTTATTGTTGGTCTTATCGGTTACGTCTATCAGCCTCTGATTGATTTTCGCCCATATCCCGTCGGTNGCGAACTGCTTGAGGATAATCTCGGTAGCGATGATGGCGTAGCAGATATTCCNACCGATTCGGATGCTCATCATGCCGCAGATTCATCTTCAGAAATCTCAGATGCTGATTCAGATTCTCAGTCTGATTCTTACTTATCGGAAGATGACGAGGAATATGCGGATATGCGTTTCGTCTATGCTAAGGATGGGGTGGAGAAGAGTTTTTCGATTGATGATGAGTTGCCCGATGAGTCCGACGGATGGGTGTTCGTCCGCAGGGAAGACAATCTTATGGATACGGATGAAAAAACTGCAGTCAACCTTTCTGATGTCGAACCTTTCCGGATTTGGTCGGAAGACGGAAATTCGGAAGTTACTCGGGAGGCAATAAGTAGTCATGGTGGAGAACTTCTTCTGCTTATGCCTGATCTGAAGAATGTGTCGCCGGCTACTACATGGCAGATCAATTCGCTATATGTATGGTCGCGCGACAATGATATCAAAATGATAGGCGTCGTCTCGGCTACCCCGGAAGAGATTGCAAATTGGAAGGATATCTCCTTGGCTGCTTATCCCCTATACACTGCCGAAGACACTCAGATAAAAATGCTCGCGCGAGGTAATCCTGCCGTCGTATATCTCAAAAACGGTCGCATCCTCTGGAAGAGTTCGCTAAGGGCTCTCGATACGGATGATTTTCAGGCCTCCGGTGCTATTAGAAATCCCGAAGATTTCGGCCGCGATGACCATTCGATTCTACGTAATATCACAGGATTCTATGTGTTATATATGGCTGTCCTCATTCTATTGTCATTGCTCCCGTTGCTCGGGCGTTTCTTCCCCTCAAAGGTAAGAACCTCAATCGAGGAGCGTGATGCAAAGATAAGTGAGAAGGAGGTTCGAATGGAGGCTAAAATGGAAGCTCGTCTGGAGGGTCGCAAAGAATCCCGTAGCAAGGACTCTTAATAATTCTCCAATTATGGCTGATCTTCAATAGCTGATCATGAGTGCGGCATGAATCCTGTATGGGATTAATCATGATGATAGGGAAGACCGTGAAGTATAGAGACTCCGCGATATATCTGCTCCGTGAAGAATAGTCTGACCATCTCATGATTAAATGTCATTCTCGACAGGGATAGCAGTGAATCTGCACGGTCGTAGACGCGCTTTGAGAATCCGTAAGGTCCGCCGACTACGAATACAAGTCTCTTTCTTCCCGATCCCATCGCCCGCTCCATAAATCCGGCAAATTCCCGTGAGGTGTATTCTTTGCCGCGCTCGTCGAGTAGCACCACCATGTCGGAGTCATTTAGCCCACGCAGAATCTGTTCGCCCTCGGCTTCTTTCTGCTCTTGCTCCGAAATCTTTCCGGCTTTGCGCGCATCGGGTAGTTCCAGGATCGAATAGGGGAGAAAGCGCTTCAGGCGCTTTACGTATTCTGCAATCCCCTCTTTCACATAGGAGATGCTCGTTTTTCCGATTGTAAGAAGGAGTATGTCCATATTTTTTAGTAATTTCGCGTTAAATATCAGTTCGGATCTGTTTTTTTGACCATCTCCTGATATTAACCCATTAATAATTTCAGACAAAATTAATATTTTTCTGTAAGATATGAAGACAAAAGACCAACTAATCGACGAACTTCTTGATCTCGCCTTTGCCGAAGACCTCGGTGACGGCGATCACACAACTCTTTCTACAATTCCCGCGGACGCTATGGGCCGCAGCCGCCTCATCATTAAAGAGGAGGGGGTGCTGTCAGGTGTTGAGATCGCTGAGAAGGTGCTCCATAAGGTTGATCCGTCGATTAAGATAGATGTCATGATAAAGGATGGCTCTCATGTCAAACCGGGCGACATCGCTTTTACCGCCGAAGGCCCCGTACGTTCTCTGCTCATCGCTGAACGCACTATGCTCAATATCATGCAGCGTATGAGTGGAGTGGCTACCATGACGGCTCGCTATCAGAAAGAACTCGACGGTCTGCACACTAAGGTTCTCGATACTCGCAAGACAACTCCCGGAATGCGTATGCTGGAGAAGGAGGCTGTAGCAGCAGGCGGCGGTAAGAATCATCGTATCGGGCTTTACGACATGATTCTCATTAAGGATAATCATATCGACTTTGCAGGTGGAATTGAAAAGGCTATCTCTCGCGCCAACGATTATTGTAAGGCAAACGGAAAGGATCTCAAGATCGAAGTGGAAGTCCGTTCGCTCGATGATATCCGAAGAGTAATGGAGCATGGTGGAGTCGATCGCATTATGTTCGACAACTTCACTCCCGAACTGACCAAAGAGGCCGTAGCAATGGTAGGCGGTAAGTATGAGACGGAATCCTCCGGAGGCATCACGATTGAGAATCTGAGGGCCTATGGAGAAGCCGGTGTTGACTTCATCTCTGTCGGAGCACTTACCCACAGTGTAAAGGGTCTTGACATGTCGTTCAAGGCGTTCTGAACATTTATCTACTTATATTAAAGATGATCTAATATTTAAGATGATCTAAGTAGTTCAACCTCAATCTACTGGGAATTTTAATCTTTTCTCAGATTCACGACATAAATAGTCGGTTTCTGCAATCGTTAGGTCAGTTCCAAGCGTAGCATGTCAGGCAAGGTAAAATTCAATATCTCTGATTCATGGGTGACTGATTGTCCGGAAGTCTTTCGCGACGAGATCCAACGTCACTTGAACAATCCTCCCGGAAGTCCGGGAGCGGAGGCTGTGTATGGCTACACTTTTCTTGACGAATATACCATGCCTACTTTCCATTGTCTCGAAGACGGAACTATTCCCGGAGAGAAGATCTCTGACCATATGCGCTGCGAGCTTCGCAGAAAGTTTGCTCAGGCTTGGGGTGTCTATGCGGAGTCAATGGTATGTTGCTGGTTGCTTGAGCGCGGTTTCCCTATTCGTGAAAAGGACTGGCGTCCGAAAGGTGGCGCCAAACCTTTGCAGGGTGAGATAGATATCATCACACAGCGTGGCAACCGTATTATCTTCGTAGAGGTCAAAGCCCGTTGCGGAAAGTTCTCCGATCCTTGGGACGCCATTGACGCAAAGAAGCGTGCCCGTTTATGCAGAGGGGCTGACATGTATCTAAAGATACAAAAGGAAGTGTTTGAGTATCAGTTTGATGTGGCTCTGATAACGGGCAATTATCTTGATATGGAACTCGAATATATCGAGGATGCTTTCATGGCACCACTCCGCATTCGCTGATTTTTAACAAATTTTTACATATGATCACTAAACCTAATTGCCGGTGAGCGTGTTTTATTATCGAAAGAAGTAAAAATCGTTTCATGATGTTAGGTTAGTTGAAAAGTTAAGTATTATGGAAAACTAAGACTGCGATCCCTTGTGAAAGGTGTCGCAGTCTATTTTTTTCCCTATCCTCCAATGCATCTAAGGACCGCCTACTCACATAAATCCTCCAATGAAAAGCGGGCATGCCGTCTGTGAGATCAGCATGCCCGCTTTAAATAATTGTCCGATAAAGTTGCTTATCGGGAGGTGTCAGATTTGATATTTTCCCTTAGATGTTCTCAGAGATTTCAGGAGTTTCCTGCACCTTCATATCTCCCGATTTCTCCTTACCTTCTTTGATAATGAAGACGCAGAGCGAACCGACTGCAATAGCAATGCCGGCCACAATCATCATCTCATTCTCCGGTGCTACTTGGCCCGGAGTCGAGAGGAGAGAAAGGATCCAACCACCTACGAGAGCCGCGATGATCTGCGGCAGACAGATGGTGCAGTTAAAGAGACCGAGATATGCTCCGATGTTGCCTCCCTTAAGAGAGTTGGTCAGGATTGTAAACGGCCATGCGAGCATCGCAGCCCATGCGCAGCCGATCAGAATGAAGCTGATGAAGAGCAGATACTCATTAGTGAAGATACCAAGCGTCACGAAACCTACTCCTCCAAGAAGCAACGACAGGAAGTAAGAGAATTTACGGCTACGGAAGCGCGGGAGTATTACGGCCCAGAGCACGGAAGCTAACGCCTGTACAGCATAAAGAATACCTACCCAGTTGCCGGCAGCGTTATATTCGGGTGAGGCTGCGTTAAGCACTGTGTGCGATTCTGTATGGAGAGCCGAGGCGTCTGCTATATGATATTCCTTCGCATCCTCTGTTGTCACCTTGCCAGCCTCATCGGTAGATACGATTGCTGCGGACGTCAGAGTAGCTTCTCCCTTGAGACGTGAAAGATAATCTACTACCTCTACATCCTTTACGGCCGGAATGTCGATACCGTCAACATTAAGAGATGTCACACCCGACATTGTCTTTCCGAAGCCGATCTTTGCATCCCCCTCTGCATTCAGTACGATATGATGGTTTTTGACGATGGTGTCTGTGCCGTTTACGATGACGTTTGAAGCAGGATAGAATGTCCCGTCGGAAGTGACCCCTTCGGCCAGAAGAGTGCCATGCGAAAGAATCATCTGATTCTTATAGTCAGCATTGGTAAGGAGGATATTCTTACCTCCGATTTTCTGAGTACCGTCAGTGATAGCCGTCACGCTTTCTACAGCCGGTGTATGGAAAGCGTTAAGTGCTACTGTGTTGGTAGCATAAGTCCAAAGGAAGAGGAATGCAAACCAGCAGAAGAACTGCACCAGACCGACGGTCCAGAATGTTGAGGGAGCATGGACGAGCAGCTTGAAAAGGTTGGTCTTTTCAGCCTTTCCTTCTTTAACGTCGTTGCCACCGTTGTATTCAGCATATACGTGGGGAGGCCATTCTTTAATCTTAAGGAGTGAGTAGATTACGCAGATGGCCAGTATAGCAGCACCGATATAGAATGCCCAGATCACAGTCTGAGGCACTTCTCCCGCCGGTGCAACGTTGGAGAGACCGATGATGCCGAAGATAAAGGGAAGGAGGAAGCCTACTACTGATCCGGCATTGCAGAGAAACGACTGGATACTGTAGGCCTGTCCTTTCTGCTTCTCATTGACCATATCGCCCACAAGCATCTTGAAGGGCTGCATAGCCATATTGATAGAGGTGTCGAGCAGCATCAGGGCAATAAGACCGAAGATAATCGCATCCTGCACTGAGAAATGGAAACTTCCCGCATTCGGCAGCAGACACATCACGATGATGGCTACCAAGGCTCCGAAAATAAGGTAGGGCAGTCGGCGCCCGAAGCGATTCCAGGTGCGGTCAGAAAACATTCCGACCAACGGCTGCACGATAAGTCCCATCAGAGGGGGAAGAATCCAAAAGTAGGAGAGATCATGGGGATCCGCACCGATAGTGGTGAAGATACGCGATACGTTGGCACTTTGCAACGCATAAGCAATCTGGACACCGAAGAATCCGAAACTCAGATTCCACAATTTCCAGAAGCTCAAATCCGGTTTGGTTTTCATGATAGTTTTATTGTTTTATTTGATTTTAAAGCATTAGGAAGAATCAGCAGAGCCGATTCATGGAAGTGGTGTGGGCTCGGGTTGACCGATCTGCGCGTAAAGCCACGCGATCTCTTCAGGCCAGAGCGATTCATCGGGAGTCTCGAGTATGAGGGGGATTCCGTCGAAACGCGGATCATTGACAAGACGATGGAAGAATCCGGGACCAAGAGTGCCGCGCCCGATAAGTTCATGGCGGTCAATGCGTGATCCGAGTTCGCGTTTGTCATCGTTGATATGCATTCCGCGTAGATATGAGAGTCCGATAATCTCGTCAAAATCGTTCCATGTCTTTTCGTATCCTTCGGGGGAACGAAGATCATAGCCGGCTGAGTAAGTATGACAGGTATCGACGCACACTCCAACGCGGGTCTTGTCTTCTACATGATCAATGATGCGGGCTACGTGGGCGAAATCCCATCCAAGATTGGTCCCTTGGCCGGCAGTGGTCTCGATGACGGCCGTCACTCCTTCAGTAGCATCAAGAGTGATATTGATTGATTCAGCGATCCGATCAAGACATTCCTCTTCCGAGAGAGCCTTCAGATGGCTTCCGGGATGGAAATTGAGCATCGTCAGGCCGAGCTGTTCGCAACGCTTCATCTCGTCGAGGAATGATTTGCGCGAAGTGGCAAGTTTCTCAGAATCGGGCTGCCCGAGATTAATGAGGAAATTATCATGAGGGAGAATCACGTCAGGGGTAAAGCCAAATTCCAGGCAGCGCTCCTTGAATAGTGCTGCTTCCTTAGCTGAAATGGCTTTTGATGACCAACGGGACGGATTGCCGGTGAAGAGTGCAAAGGCTTTCGCACCGATCTCCTGCGCATTGAGAGGCGCAGATGCAACCCCTCCGCTTACGCTTACATGGGCTCCAATATATTTCATTTCTACAGACCTTTATTTCACATAATATACTCCTGTGAAGTTTATATTCCTCTCACGTCAGAGCATAATAAGCCAATTATTTGCAAAATTACAATTTTTTTGCGAAAACGCCTTAATAATTGGTGAAAATCTTCTTTTACTCGTTTTACTCGAACTCTTATTCGAACGGTTACTCGAACCCTTATTCGAACAGACGTCGGAAACATTCCTCCACTTTGCCTACTTCTACTATTTCAATCGTAAAATTGCTTTTCACGCCTTTAAGGTTTCCTTTCGGTACGAACACTCGGCTGAATCCCAACTTCTGCGCCTCGGCAACGCGCTGATCAATACGGGTGACTGTGCGTATCTCTCCGGACAGTCCTACTTCGCCTATGAAGGCTGTGGTGCGTGGAATTGACACGTCGAAGTTGCTCGACATGATGGCTGCCACTACTGCCAGGTCCATTGCCGGATCCTGAATCTTAAGTCCTCCGGCTACGTTGAGAAACACGTCCTTCTGACCAAGCCGGAAGCGTGCCCGCTTTTCAAGCACTGCGAGTAACATATTGAGACGGCGCTGATCAAAGCCCGTGACGGAACGTTGCGGTGTGCCGTATGCAGCAGTTGATACCAGTGCTTGAATTTCTACAAGGAATGGGCGCACTCCTTCAGTCGTCACTCCGATCGTAATGCCGCTCATCTCTTCATCTCTATTCTCCGACAGGAGCATTTCAGAAGGGTTGCTTACTTCTTTCAGACCACGCTCCACCATCTCATAGATACCGATCTCATTTGTCGAACCAAAGCGGTTTTTTATTGCTCGGATGATTCGATAGAGATATTGGCGGTCACCTTCAAACTGCAGTACCGTATCGACTATATGCTCCAGAACCTTCGGTCCTGCGATAGCTCCGTCCTTATTAATGTGGCCGACAAGTATCACGGGTACCCCGCTCTCTTTAGCATATCTGAGAAGAGCTGCCGCGCACTCTCGTACCTGACTTACACTCCCGGCTGCGGATTCTATATCCGCCGACGCTATAGTCTGAATCGAATCTACTACGAGGAGTTGTGGCTGTACATTCTCGATCTGAGTAAAAATACCCTCCAGAGAAGTTTCGCAGAGTATAAATGTGTTATCGGCTACTTTGCCGAGTCGGTCAGCACGAAGTTTAAGTTGAGTCGCACTTTCCTCACCCGAAACGTAGAGAATAGTGCGGTTGCGGATGGAAAGAATATTCTGAAGAAGCAAAGTGGATTTACCTATTCCGGGTTCACCTCCGATTAGTGTCAGACTGCCCGCTACGAGTCCGCCTCCCAGTACGCGGTTGAGTTCTTTGGATGGGAGGGGAAGGCGGGGCTCGTCAAGACTTTCGATTTCTGACAGTCGTATGGGTCGACTGCTTTCTACAAGGCCGCGACGCTTATTGCCCTTTGCCTCCTTTGCGGATACACGCTCTTCAACGAATGTGTTCCATTCTCCGCAATTGGGACATTTACCGAGCCATTTCGGCGATTCATGGCCACAATTGGAGCAGAAATATAAAGTTTTGGATTTTGCCATTGCCTGATAAGTTTAATAACTTCTTGCTTAGGAAACTCTCTGAAAGATGAAACTCTCTTGAAGGTGAGGAGAACCTCTTATAGAGGAGAACTTCTTGCAGATGAGAACCTCTTGCAGATTAGAATCTTTTGCAGATAAGAACTACTTGAAGATAAGAATCTTTTGCAGAAAAGTTAAATGTCTGTCGGTTTATTGAAATCTCTCCAATGCCTGGATGGCATATCTCTGGATATCTGAAAGGTCAGTATCTGCGTCAACCTCTTGAAGAAGTCGGGGAATATGTGGAGTATGTCGAAGGAGTAGGAACGGCAACAGATCAGCCTCCTCACGTGATTTCAGGTCCGTCAGCCAGTTCCCGGCTATCTCTTCTGAAAATGCGGTGGGTGGAAATATAGCCATTGCCAGAATTCGTGATTCTCGCACGTTGCGTTCCTCATGAAGTTCGGATGCCAGATTTATAAGGGTCGTTTCGTCAAGAGATACTCTGAGTTCAGCGGCTATCTGTCGCAATTGTGGAAGCTGCAGACCGAAGATTATTCTGTAAGGCATTCCTGCCTTACGGAGTGAATCGGCCACAATTCCGTTGCGATAAGTCATGAAAAGATGTTTGATTCTTTTCTTTTCTTCCGAAAGATTATCCATATTTTAATATGTGACGGACTCCGCCTCTTGGGAAGGAGGCGGAGCCCGAAGGATTCATAGATACTTGATATGCAATCAGAGATTTGAGTTTTCGCGACTCAGACGGAGCATCTGATCGGGATACGACTCAGTGTAGTCGAGAGTGATATCGATGATCTCACCTTTGTCATCTTTTACGACATTGTAGACCGGATTGATAAAGCCGCGATAGGGAGGAATATTAAGTCCGGCATAGCGATCAAGCACCTCCTTATGCAGTTTCGGATCAATCTTCACGGCATATTTCTGGACGAGCTCGTTTCCGGCCTTATAGTCGCCCTCACTCTTGATACGCTGAATTTCGGCGAGCAACTGACCAAGAAGTGTGCGCATTTTCTTATAGTCGTTGATCTTGACATAGGTCTTACCATTGCGCTTTACGAGCTCCATGACCTTGTCTTTCTTGCCCTTTTCGAGTACCCACTTGGCGATCAGCTGGCGATTGCGCATGTGAGCCTCTTCTACATCCTTACCGAGCTCGATGCGATTGAGCTGTGTCATAAGGCCGTTGAGCATATATTTATAATATTCAGCTTTGTAAGCTTCGGGATCGCTGAGCACTCCGATCTCCTGTAGTTTTGCATCCGGGAGATAATAAAGCGCAAAGAGGTCAGCGCGGGCCTCCTCGAGAGTGGCACCATGCTCTTTAAGAGCGTCCTGATCTACTCCGGGGGCAAGTCGGCCGGAAGCATGACCGAGACATTCGTGAAGGTCAGTGTGGAGCATATCAGTAGCATAAAGCCATTTGTCCATCCAGTCGGAAGTCGGTTTGTCAATCACGAATTCTTCGTTGAAGCCATTGCCGATCGATGCGAGCGCGTAGGCTTCAGTGATATTTTCGAGAGTCACAGACTTCGATCCATGGGCTGCACGGATCCAGTTGGCATTAGGAAGGTTGATACCGATAGCTGTGGAGGGGAAAGCATCGCCGGCGAGATAAGAAGCTGTGATAACCTTCGCTGAGACTCCTTTTACTTCCGGTTTGCGATAGATGGGATTAATCGGAGAATGATCTTCAAACCATTGAGCATTGCTTGAGATGGCCTCAGTGCGTGCGGATGCCTCACGATTCTTAAAGTTGACGTAGGATTCCCATGAGCCTGTCATGCCGAGAGGATCGTTGTAGGATTCAATGAAACCATTGACAAAGTCTACATCAGATTTGGTATCCTCAGCCCAGAGAATTGAATATTCGTCGAAGAGTTTGAGATCTCCTGTGATATAGAAATCAATGAGTTTTGTGATATATTCACGCTGTGCATCATTCTCCGCTACGCTTTTGGCCATGTCGAGCCAATAGATGATTTTGGCAATAGCCGGACCATAGAGTCCATTCAGGTGATAAACCTCTTCAGTCACTTTTCCGTCCTTCTTAACGACCTTTGAATTCAGACCGTAGGAGATAGGCGTCAGATCAGCGGGATCTTTCATTGCGTTATAGTAATCCTCAACTTCCTGCTGTGTCACGCCTTCATACAGATTGCCGGCAGATTCGGTCACGACATCTTTCGAACTGTCCTGACTCACTTTCTTTGGCATGAATGTCGGGTCGAAGATAATCTTATCAAGCAGTGCCTGGAAATCAGCCGTCGATTCACCTTCGGAGAGATTAAGTCGAGAGGCGGGAATCTTGGCGAATTCAGAGTCGAAGAAAGTCTGCGAGAACCCGGGAGTAAATTTATCGTTGGAATAATGGTGATAAATACCATTGCCAAACCAAACCTGCTTCATATATGTCTCGAAAGCCTTGAACTCGGCTGAATTGCGGTCGCCGTCGAAGTTTACGTAGATATATTCGAGTACAGGGCGCAGACGAAGGTTGTAGCGACCGTTCTGATCCCAGATGATATCACGTCCGGCTTGAGCAGCCTGAGAGAGATAATAAAGCATCTTCTTCTGCTGAAGTGAAAGAGAATTAAATTCGGGCACTTCGTAGCGTAACACTTCGATATCGGCAAAGTTGTCGACGTGGTAATTGAAATCCTTGTTTTCGGCAGCCTGTACCTGCAGAGCAAGCATAGAGCCTAAAGCGATTGTCGGGAGGATTTTTTTCATTCTGAAAAATGGTTGTGAGTTATTTATAGGTTGGTTTTATTCAATCTGAATCTAAGTCTCACTTAAGAAATGCTGTTATATTATTCTTTATAGCAGTTCATAGCTTGACTTAAGCAATCAGCTACTCGACGGAGAGCACAAGACCTTTCAGATATTCACCTTCAGGGTGAGAGATATCGAAAGGATGGTCGGCAGGTTGTGTCAGCTGATGGAGGACGCGCACCTTACGTCCGGATTTGGCAGCCGCCGAAAATACCGCAAGACGGAATGCCTCACGCGTCACTACCTGAGAGCATGAGAAAGTGAAGAGGATTCCACCCGGTTTGATCTTTTCAAAAGCCTTGGCATTGAGTTTGCGATATCCGATCAGTCCGTTCTTCAAAGCACTGCGGTGCTTTGCGAAAGCGGGCGGGTCGAGGACGATGAGATCATATTTATCTTCAGGCATATCCGCAAGGAATTTAAATGCATCTACGGCATGAGTAGTATGACGGTTATCCTGTGGAAAATTCAAGGCAATGTTAGCATCGGTCAAGGCAGCAGCTTTTGCTGAAGAATCAACTGAATCTACGGATTTCGCACCGCCGCGCATGGCATAGACTGAGAATCCTCCCGTATAACAGAACATGTTGAGTACTGTCTTATCCTTTGCAAATTTCTCAAGCAAAGAACGATTCTCACGCTGGTCGACGAAGAAACCGGTTTTCTGACCCTTAAGCCAGTCAATATTAAACATGAGACCATTCTCAGTGGCAATATTTCCATCGAATCCTCCGATCAGGTAGTCATTATGAGGATCAAGGCGCGCTTTAAAGGGGAGGGTTGTCTCACTCTTATAATACACGTTGCGGATCTTGATACCCGGGAGACGTGTTAGCGCTTCGGCAATCCTATTACGCTCGAAGTGCATTCCCGGAGAGTGAGCCTGCATGACGGCAGTATCGCCATAGATATCCACTACCAGACCCGGGAGAAAATCACCCTCACCGTGTACCAGACGGAAGCAATCATTGTCGGGACGAATAAGATTGAGCGTCCTTCGAAGTTCGGCAGCATTATTAAGACGAGTGAAGAAAAAGTCTTCGGGTATAGAGTCCTTTCCAAATTCCAGTATGCGTACGGTGATCGAGCCTATCTGATAATGACCGACTCCGAGTATTCTGCCATCGGAAGCTTTGACACATACATAATCTCCCTCATCGAGATTCTCGGGCATCCGGGCAATAGCTCCGGAGAATACCCATGGGTGGTGGCGCAGGAGAGATTCCTCCTTGCCGGGTTTGAGAATTATTTCTGGATGCACTTTATTTCTTATTTTTTGAATTATCGTAGAATTTTTTCAAAATTCTACGATTTCGATTATGAATACTTTAAGCTCAGATTGTTGAAAAATTCAACATGAGAGGAGAATGAGCCAAATTTGATTAGAAAAGAAGAATAATATTTAGAAGAATAATATTTATTTGAAAAGACGAATGATATCCATTCCATTGGCATAGAGCAGGAGCAGGATTAGGAATCCCATACCTATCATCTGCGCGTATTCCATAAACTTCTGACTCGGTTTGCGACGGAAGATTATCTCATAAAGGAGGAAGAGTACGTGGCCACCGTCGAGAGCCGGAATGGGAAGAATATTCATGAAGGCAAGCGCTACAGAGAGAAAGGCTGCGATGTTCCAGAACGCGATCCAATCCCATTTCTCAGGGAAGATTGCACCGATCGAACCGAACCCTCCGATAGATTTCGCCCCCTCTTTTGTAGCAACGAGTTTCATTGATTTGGCATAAGCCGTAAGGCGTTCTGTGCCCATCTGAATGCCACGTGGAACAGCTGTGAAAAGATTGTAATGTTTTTCTTTGACCGGGAGGAATTTGGTCAAATCAACTTCCAAACCTACGCCCATCTTGTTGCCTTCCGATAGAGTAACGGGGAGGTGGAGAGTATCAGAAACTCCGGCCTTATTTTCCCGGGCAATAGTTAGAGTAACTTTGCCTTGCTTCGATTTATTCAGCTTTTTATTAGCCTCTGCCTGAGCATCAAGTACACTATGGAACTCACCCAGATAGGGTGTGGCTACAGAGTCGACAGCGATTATTCGGTCGCCCTCCTTGACTCCGGCTTTCGCTGCACCTTCACCGGGCATAACCTGCGTGATGCCGACCGGAATACGATACGTCAGGAAATGGATGCCGTCGGGATTTGCCTTTGCTTCATCTTCCAGACTGAAAATGAATTTTTCCGGGATGGAAATTGCTACAGTGTCATTGCCGCGGAGTACCTTTACCTCCTTCGCCTGCATCATTGCCATAGTAGCTTCCGAGGGATAATCCAGCTCTTTACCATCGGCCGACAATGGAATATCACCATTGCGGAATCCAACTTTCTGAGCAGCTGCGGAATACTCCATGCCGTAACGGGCATCGTTAAACGGGACGTATTTCTCACCTGTAGCATATACAATTCCGGCATATATGAGGATTGCCAGCAGGAAATTGAAAAGCACACCTCCGATCATGATGAGAAGACGTTGCCAAGCCGGTTTCGAACGGAATTCCCAATCCTGTTCGGGTTGTTTCAGTTGCTCGGTATCCATCGACTCATCGATCATGCCGGCAATCTTACAATATCCGCCTAAGGGAATCCAGCCGATTCCGTATTCAGTATCCCCCCAGAAGGAAGATTTCTTTTTCTTCCCGGATTTATCTTCGGATTCTTTTTTATCGGAGGAGACAGAAGATATAGTCGTTGTATCTTCAGTAGATACATTCTTGGCTGAGCCGGAAGTTTCATTCTCATCGGCATTCTTCAGTTTGTGATGGCTCCCGAAGAAACCGAAGTATTTACCGGGTTTCCATTTGGCAATCTCTTTCCAGGGGTCGAAAAAGATGTAGAATTTTTCAACCTTTACCCCGAATATTCTTGCGAACAGGAAATGACCGAATTCATGTATGATGATCAGAAACGCGAGAGCCAGAATCAACTGGGCCGCTTTTATCAGAAAAACATCCATATTTCTTTGAAAGATAAGTTATGTTGTAATAAGTGATTTTATAGCTCCGATGAATTTAGATCAGGGATTCAGCATAACGGGTAGTCGATTCGTGGGTTTCCATTAATTGCCTGATGTCCGGATTCGTTATCACCGGTATATGGTCGAGGGCTTTGCGTGCGAGTTCACCCATTCCGAGGAAGGAGATTTTGCCTTTCAGGAAAGCTGCTACGGCTACTTCGTTGGCTGCATTTAGAATGCAAGGGGCTGTACCACCCGTGTTGATTGCTTCGAATGCGTAGCGGAGCAATGGGAATTTCTTGAAATCCGGGCTTTCGAAGGTGAGCGAAGAGAATTGAGGAAGAGCCATTCCGAAATCGGGTTCAGAAAGGCGGTCAGGGAATCCGAGTGCGTAAGATATCGGAAGGCGCATATCGGTTGGACCCATCTGCGCTTTTACCGAACCGTCGATAAATTCTACCATTGAATGGACAATCGATTGGGGATGGACCAGAATCTCAATCTTATCCGGAGGACAATCGAACAGCCAATGGGCCTCAATCATTTCAAACCCCTTATTCATCATTGAAGCGGAGTCGATCGTAACCTTGGCACCCATGCTCCAGTTTGGGTGGCGGAGTGCCATTTCCGGAGTGATATTGTGCATCTGCTCAAGAGTGAATGTGCGGAAGGGTCCGCCACTTGCTGTCAGATAAATTTTGCGCGCCTGACTGATTTTCTCTCCGCGAAGAGCCTGAAATATTGCCGAATGTTCGGAATCGACAGGTATTATGTCAACTCCATATTGTTGGGCAAGAGGTTTGATAACCGAACCTCCCACTACAAGCGTCTCTTTATTAGCCAAAGCAATAGTCTTTCCTGCTTTAATTGCATTTATAGTAGGAATCAGTCCGCTATACCCGACGAGGGCTCCCATGACGATATCTGTAGCATCATCCGTGCCGGCCTCTTCAATAGCTTTTAAACCTCCTTCAACTTTAATTCCTGATCCGAAAAGATGCTGGCGAAGGTAGGGGAGTTGCTCACTGTCGGCAATGACAACTTTATCGGGACGAAAAGTCAAAGCCTGCTCAGCGAGCAGTTCAACATTCCGCCCCGCAGTCAGCACATTAGCGCGAAAGCGATCCGGATGTCTGGATATTATATCGAGAGTCTGGGTGCCGATACTGCCGGTCGAACCCATAATTGTTATATTTTTCATTTAGTTCTCGAGAATTAGTCTGGAAGGGCTATATCATCCTGTATTATATAAAGTCTGTATGATTCAATCTGTAAAATCATATTTTATCCGACAGACTTTTGATTTGGCCTCCGCCTTCTCCCCCGGGGGAAACCCGATAGCGATGGCCTGCGACGTATTCATAGGGTTTGACGGGAGTGCCATTATGCCAGAGACTCACCTTCAGAGTTGTCGGATTGCCATTTCGAGGTATGGCAGGCCGAGCAATAATTTCGCCGCCTGTTACGAGATCGGACTCCGCAACGAGTAAAGTGCCTAATCCGCTGATACGGCTTACGAACCCATTATCGTGTTGAGTAAGCAACACATAAGACATTCTTACAGTATCATAGTATCCTCCAATGATTACTCCATCGGCAATTGCCATGACAGAGGCGTGGTTGGGGAGTACGACTCTTACTTCATAATCATCGCGGGAATCAGAGGCAATTATTCCCTCATCGCTGACCGGATACATAAGCATCCCATCGGCCGCCATAGAAGCAATCATGGAGATATTGAATTTTTCTCTATTCTGCATCATCTGGGCGAACCGAGTCTCTTCAGCCGAACGCTTTATCAGAGAATCAGCCGTCGGGGTCATTTTGCCAACCGCAATTTCGGAAGAGTCGGCCGGCTGCCGCTCAGTGTCGAGAACTCGATTGACATTTGCAAGAAATACCTCATTGCGGATATAGACTTCATTCAGAGAATCAAGTCGCAACATGGCATTCTCCGTTTCCGCACGTCGGGAGTATGATAGATTGCCCGGCATAAGTTCGCGAAGCGGGGTGAGACCGACGATGAGAGCTCCCAAGGACATCAATATCAGCACACCTCCCACACCGGCCATGGCCAGTGAGAGCGGAGAGAAGGAGTGAGAAGCGATCTTCTCAAGTCGCGACTCATCCTCGAGGGTAATTTTATATCGCTTTGAAGGTCTCAAAATCGGGATAAAGGGGATTCCAAAGCCCGCAAAACCAAAAAAAAAAGAAAAAATTTTTAATAGCTTTTCAGGCCCCGAAAAATACGTCGTTATATATAAGAGGAGAGAAGCGGCAGAAAATGCCAAATGCGAAGTTACTAAAAAACTGTCAAGCCACAAAATTTTTTCGCACTTTTGAACCTTCCTTAACAAACCAATGTTATATTATCGAAACCGATGATGACGCAGACGGATACAAAAAGAAGCGTTGCCTGAGGAATCATGATAGAAACTTAAAACCCTATCACTAAACTGTAAACACGACATTAATCTTAAAAAAGTTTGTTATGAAAGCTACACACGTTTACTCACTTTTAGCCCTCGCAGCAGGAGCAGCAGCGCTTCCTCAGATGGCTAACGCACAGGAACCGGTCTACACGTCCGAGACAGTATCTGTAACTGAATTTACCTGTGATCCCAAGACCCACTACAGTTCAAATTGGCGCGATAATTGGTTTATTCAGATTGGCGCCGGTATCAATCAGCCTTTCGTAGAGCGCACGCTCACCGGTCAGGATCCGGATCATGCGATCGACCGTAAGAAGATGACGGTGACATATAACTTCGGTTTCGGCCGCTGGTTTTCACCTTATCTCGGTTTCCGAATCAACGCACTCGGTGGCGCGATGCACTGGAATACTCCTACACCCGAACAACCCACTAACGGTTGGAGCCGTGGTAAGCACGTTAATCTTAATGCAGAGTTGATGTGGGATATGTTCAACTCACTCGGAGGTGTTAATCCCGATCGTGTCTTCAGTATCATCCCCTTCGTAGGTCTCGGTGGTGATTACATGTGGGACATCAGAGATGCTTCCGGCGTACACGTTCCCGCAGCTACTAATATCTATCGCACAAACTCCGACAAGCTGAAGACAGCTTCCTGGACACTTCCTGTCACTGCAGGTATTCAGTTCCGCTTCCGCCTTTGCAAATATGTCGACTTCTTCGCTGAAGCAAGAGCTTCATTCATGGGCGACAACTGGAACAACGTAGCATACGGCGACGCAGTTGATGCAAACGTAGCAGTAGTCGGCGGTTTCAATTTCAATATCGGCGGTCGTGGCTGGTCAGAATATAATGAATGTGCATCACTTTCACAGATCGCAGCCCTCAACAACGAAGTCAATGCCCTTCGTGGTCAGGTTCTCGCAGCCGACCAGACAATCGCCGGTCTTCAGAGCCAGCTTCCCTGCCCGGAGGCAAAGGTTATCACCAAGAATTGCGTGAACGCACCTCTCATGACTACAGTACGCTTCGCACTTGATTCAGCAGTGATCTCACCTGAGGAAGAAGTGAATGTCTACAACATGGCCGAATGGCTCAAGGATAACCCGAAGGAGAACGTAACAATCGTTGGTTACGCAGATAAGGACACCGGTACATCCGAATACAACCTTGAACTTTCCAAGGAACGTGCAGAGGCAGTTTGCAACCAGCTCGTTGAGAAATACGGCATCGACAAGAGCCGTCTGACAGTGAAGTATGATGGTTCGAACGTACAGCCCTACGACGTCAACAACTGGAACCGTATCGTAATCTTCACACAGCCTGAGTAAGCGTAAGCACATAATATGGCTCGCAAGGAGGCTCAATAATCAAAAACCTCCAATGAGAGATAATCACAGTTTATAGTAACAACATCCGTCAAAGGAGCGCCCCGCAGATTGTCTGCGGGGCGTTTTTTTATGTTGTTGAGCAGAAAACGGCAAAAACAGCGATTTTTACAAAAATAAAGTTGAAAAATCTTTGGGTGGATGAAAAAAAGATTGTATTTTTGTTGCCGTAATCGGAAGGGATATGTCTGACGCGGATTAATTCCATATGTATCGAGTCCTGACTGATTCTTAACCATACCTGAAAAACTTTCTCATATGCCGATTCTCTTCCGCAAGTCAGAGAAGAGGAAAGCGAGAAATCAAATAAACAAGAAGAAATAAAAGTCAAATAACCAAAAATCTAAAACTGACAACACATGAACATTAATGAAATCTTGGCTAACCTTGAAGCCAAGCATCCCGGTGAGAAGGAATACCTTCAGGCTGTCAAAGAAGTGCTTCTCTCAGTAGAAGAAGTCTACAATCAGCACCCCGAATTTGAAAAGGCTCGTATTATCGAGCGCATGGTGGAGCCGGATCGCATTTTCACCTTCCGTGTCACTTGGGTTGACGACAAAGGTGAGGTTCAGAACAACATCGGTTATCGCGTGCAGTTCAACAACGCTATCGGCCCCTATAAGGGAGGTATCCGTTTCCACGCTTCCGTTAATCTTTCGATTCTCAAATTCCTCGGTTTCGAGCAGACATTTAAAAACGCACTCACCACTCTCCCGATGGGTGGCGGCAAGGGCGGCTCCGACTTCTCTCCCCGTGGCAAGAGCGACGCAGAAATCATGCGCTTCTGCCAGGCCTTTATTCTCGAACTCTGGCGCAATCTCGGTCCTGATCGCGACGTGCCCGCAGGAGATATCGGCGTAGGTGGTCGTGAAGTCGGCTACATGTATGGCATGTATAAGAAACTCGCTCGCGAAAATACAGGCACATTTACCGGCAAAGGCCTCAGCTTCGGCGGTTCGCTCATTCGTCCGGAAGCTACAGGTTTCGGCGCTCTCTACTATGTAGTTAACGTTCTCAACGACCTCGGCACAACTATCGAAGGCAAGACAATCGCAATCTCCGGCTTCGGCAACGTGGCTTGGGGCGCTGCTACCAAGGCTACCGAACTTGGTGGTAAGGTAGTGACTATCTCCGGTCCTGACGGTTACATCTATGATCCCGCAGGTCTCGACAACGAGAAGATCGCCTACATGCTCGAACTTCGTGCTTCCGGCAACGACGTTGTAGCACCCTACGCTGAGAAGTTCCCCGGCTCAACTTTCTTCCCCGGCAAGAAACCTTGGGAGCAGAAAGTGGATATCGCACTTCCTTGTGCTACTCAGAACGAACTTGGTGGCGAAGATGCAAAGCAGCTCATCGCCAACGGCGTTACTCTTTGTGCTGAGGTATCCAACATGGGTTGTACACCCGAAGCTATCGATGCATTCATCGAGGCTAAGATCCCTTACGCTCCCGGTAAGGCTGTCAACGCAGGTGGCGTAGCAGTATCAGGTCTTGAGATGACTCAGGACGCTGAACACCTCATGTGGACTGCAGAAGAGGTAGATGCTAAACTTCATCAGATCATGAACTCCATCCACGCTGCTTGTGTCTACTACGGCCAGCAGCCCGACGGCTATATCAACTACATGAAGGGCGCTAACATCGCCGGCTTCATGAAGGTTGCTGACGCCATGCTCGGTCAGGGTATCATCTAATGATGTAAGAAAATTACCCACTTAAATATAGGGCCCCGAAGGTTTTTCCTTCGGGGCCTTTAACACATATGGTTTTGACTTAGATCATTTAACCGATCCGGTGAATTAATTACCCTTCTATTTCGAGAAGTTCGAGCAGTCGCAATTCCTTTTCATCGATTTCATCTATAATCTCCTGCATCCTTGCCCCGGCCGCTACAATCTCTTCGGTAGACATCTCACCGGAAGACATTCTGATCTCCAGTTGCGACTTTTCCTGCTCAAGCAGAGGAAGAATCTTTTCCAGCTCCTCTTTCTCTTTCTTTTCTTTGAAGCTGAGTCTGCGTTCTTTTTCCGTGCGAGTTTTTCCGGATGAGGTAGTCACTTTGCCGGCGTCTGTCGCTGAAGTGCTATTTGCCGTTTTATCGGCCGTTGAGGCATTTCGTTCGGAAAGGGATGCGGCCTCACGCTTCTCTTTCTCTTCCTGACGCAAACAATGGCGATAAGTAGAATAATCTCCCGGGAAATCCTTTACCTCTCCCTGACCTTTAAATACGAATAGGTGGTCGACGATGCGATCCAGGAAAAATCGGTCGTGGCTTATGACTATCACACAACCCTTAAAGTTGACAAGATAATCCTCCAGAATAGTGAGGGTCATGATGTCGAGGTCGTTGGTGGGTTCGTCGAGTATAAGAAAGTTTGGAGAGCGCATCAGCACAGTCGCGAGGTATAACCTTCGTCGCTCTCCGCCTGAGAGTTTATGAATATATTTCTGCTGATCGGCCGGGGTGAAAAGAAAATGATTGAGGAATTGTGATGCGGTGAGAGTCGTTTTATCATTGATTCTTACGGTCTCAGCTATTTCTCTTACTGCATCAATTACTTTTTTTCGGTCGTCGAAATCGGTCATGCCTTCCTGACTATAGTAACCGAATCTTACGGTCTCCCCGATGTCGAAATATCCGGAATCAGGCTTGACGAGTCCAAGCAGCATCTTAATAAATGTAGACTTCCCGGCTCCGTTATCGCCTACAATGCCAACCTTTTCGTATCTGGCGAATGTATAGTTCCAATTCTTAAGAATGACAACCTCGTCGGAGAATTTCTTACTGACGTCGCAGGCTTCAAAAATTTTCGAACCAATATAGCTTGAGGAGACAGCTAAATTTACGTTTTTCTCCGAGAGATTTATATGGCTTTTCTGTTCGAGCTGATGGAAATTATCAATGCGGTATTTTGCTTTTGAGCCACGTGCCTGCGGCTGACGACGCATCCAGTCGAGCTCGGTGCGCAGAAGATTCTTCACTTTGGCCAGTTCGGCCGAAAGGTTATCCATGCGTTCCTGACGCTTGGCAAGATAATAATCATAATTGCCCTGATATGTGAAAACTTCTTCGCGATCTATTTCAATGATTTTGTCGCAGACCTTATCCAGAAAATATCTGTCGTGGGTCACCATAAGCAAGGTCATTCTTTTCCTGACAAGATAATTTTCCAACCATTCGATCATTTCGATATCGAGATGGTTGGTAGGTTCGTCAAGAATAAGAAAGTCGGGCTCGGATAGCAACACTTTTACAAGAGCGGCTTTCTTGAGCTGACCTCCGGAAAGGGTCGACATCTTGCGGTCCATATCTGTAAGGGCAAACTGATATAGCATCTGTCGGGCAAGATCGGGCCCTGTGAAGTCATCATCGTGGCGACGTTCCGGGGTGGCGAAATCAAGTATAGTCTGATCCGGATCAAAGGGAGGTTGCTGTTCGAGATATCCCACTCTTATACCATTGCGGAAGATAACGCTTCCCGAATCATAATCATCCTTTCCGGCAATAACGTTAAGGAATGTAGTCTTTCCGGCACCATTCTTTGCGATGAGTCCGATTTTATCGCCCTCATATATTCCGAAGGTTACGTCGCGGAATAGCATTCGATCGCCGATCGACTTAGTCAAATTTTCTATCTGAAGGTAAGAAATCATAAGAGTGGGGGGAGGGAGAGAACTATGTGATTGTTGGCAGACTAACGTAAATTAAGGCTGCATCTTTGTAAAGTATGGGATGAGAAGAGTAATAAACGTCAAAAATTAACCCCATCTCCGTCTGAGGGAACAGTCGGGCGATGGGGTCAATATCTTATATGAGAAATCAGAGAGCAGCAATCACTTCGATTTCTACGAGAGCCTTCTTGGGAAGTTCCTTCACTGCAAAAGCGCAACGAGCGGGGAAGACGGCCTTAAATTCTTCAGCGTATACTTCGTTCATGGGAGCAAAGTATTCCATATCAGCGAGGAAAACAGTGGTCTTGACAACATTGTCAAGAGTAGCACCTGCCTCAGCGAGGATATGCTTGATGTTTTCAATCGACTGGCGGGTCTGTGCCTTGATGTCAGATGGCATTTCGCCGGTCTCGGCATTGATGGGAAGCTGTCCGGAAACGAATACGAGGTTGCCTGTCTGCACTGCCTGGCTATAGGGGCCAATTGCGCCCGGAGCCTTGCTTGAATTGATTTCTTTTTTCATGGGTTATTATATTGGATATATCTTGTATTACTTTTTAATTATCGAATACAATTCCGTATTTGCACTACAAAGTTAATCCAAACTTCCCATATTTCCAAATTTTCATGACGGTGTCACTCCGCGCATACGATCATCGACGGCTGAAAGAGCAGCTTTTGCCCCTTCACCCATAGCTATAACTATCTGTTTGTATGCGATATCTGTGACATCCCCTGCAGCGTAGACTCCCGTAATTTCGGTGCGACCAAGGCGATCGGTAATGATTTCACCGACACGGTTGGTTTTCAGTTGTCCGGAGAAAGGCGCACTATTGGCCGATAAACCGATTTGTACGAAAACACCATCTACGTCATAGTGGTCTACTTTGTCAGTCTTACGATCAGTCACCTTAATTCCGGTCACTTTGCTTCCGTTGCCTTCAACCTCACTGACAGCCGAAGAAAGGTGGACTTCGACATTATCAAAGGTAGCCAGTTTCTTCTGCAACACTTCATCCGCTTTCAATCCGTCAAGAAATTCAAAGACGTCGACATGGGAGGCAATTCCTGCTAAGTCGATTGCAGCTTCAATCCCGGAATTACCACCTCCCACTACTGCCACACGCTTGCCGGCATAGAAAGGGGCATCGCAATGCGTGCAGAAAGCTACTCCGCGACCGATATACTCTTCTTCGCCAGGAATGCCCAGCCGGCGCCACGATGCGCCGGTGGCTACGACTACGATAGGCGCCTCAAAGGTCTCATTTCCATCGGTGATGATGGATTTCGGAAATCCATCGAGGTTGCACTCTTTTACCTTTCTGTTATCGAGAATTGTAATATCGTATTGTTCAAGGTGTCTGCGAAGATCGGCGGCCAGAGCAGTACCGGTAGTGAGGGGTACTGAGATGAGATTTTCGATATCAGTGGTATCTTTTACCTGCCCACCTATTCTTCCGGCTATTACTGCCGTCTGCAAACCTTTTCTCGCTAGATAAATCGCTGCACCTGCACCGGCCGGACCACCTCCTACTACGATTGCATCAAATCCGCGGGCAGTACCATCGACAGCTCCCGGTTCGGCTGCGCTTCCGAACTTTTGCTCAAGCTTGCCGACTAATTCCCCTAAATCTGAGCGCCCGACATGAAGCAATTCGCCATTGGCATATACAGTAGGTACGGATTGAATGTTATAGGCCTTTACCATTTCCGGCGTTACGGCTCCGTCAATTGTCGTATTTGAGAATGCGGGATTGATGAGCGCAACGATATTAAGAGCCTGCACGACGTCGGGACAGTTGGTGCATGTGAGAGATACGAAAGTCTGTAACTTTACCGGACCTTGCAGATGTTCTATGCGACGTCGCAGAGCATCGTCGGGGAGATTTTTCCCTTGACCGGCAGCATTCAGAACGGCCAGAATCAGAGATGTGAATTCATGTCCGTTAGGGATTCCGCAAAAGCTTACTCCGGTGGGATTACCATCTTTCCAAAGTTCGAGCACCGGAGCATTTTCCTCCGTAGGAGTATCAACAACCCTTACTTCTAAGGCCTGTGAAGACGAGGCAAAATCGCGTACGAACTCCTCCATGTTTTTAGTTTCTGTCCGATCTTTCAGTCCATTGACCACGAATTCATACTGACCTTGCAGATTGGCGAAAATTCCCTTTAGTTGAGTGATAATATCTTGATCTAACATAACGTTGATTGTCAATTGATGAATGTTGAAAAAAATCTTAGAGTTCCGCATACAGTAGAGCTGATTACAACAATGGTTAAGCTACTCAGTTATATAAAGAAAATGCGGCACTCTAAATAATAATCAAGCGGTCCATACTGTTGCCACGCATGAACCGCTTGCTTTGAATTAAAAGAGTCAAACATGAGATTGACTCTTAGAGTTTATGACGTTGTCTAAACTTAAATCTTTCCGACAAGGTCGATGCTCGGCTTAAGAGTAGCAGAACCTTCCTTCCACTTGGCGGGACAAACCTCACCGGGATGGGCTGCTACAAACTGTGCAGCTTCTACCTTACGCAGGAGTTCATCCGCGTTTCTGCCGATTGCGGAGTCCTGTATCTCAACGAGTTTGATAAGGCCCTCAGGATCAGAAACGAAAGTTCCTCTATAAGCCATACCCGAATCTTCATCCATCACGCCGAAAGCGCGGGCAAGCAAACCTTTCGGGTCTGCGAGCATAGGATAGGTGATCTTCTGAATTGATTCAGAAGCGTCGTGCCATGCTTTATGAACGAAGTGAGTATCGCAACTAACGGAGTAGACCTCAACGCCCATAGATTTGAGTTTATCATACTTTTCTGCTATATCCACGAGCTCAGTGGGGCATACGAATGTGAAATCGGCAGGGTAGAAGAAGAATACTGCCCATTTACCGAGCACATCCTTATCAGTTACGGTAACGAACTGACCGTTGTGGAATGCCTGAACTGAGAATTCCGGGATACGAGTGTTGATGATTGTTTCCATAGTAAAAATTATAATTTTATTTAGTTATATAAGTAGAACGCTTGTATCCATTATTAGTTCAGGTTAATAAAGATTAAATAGACTTTTGTGAGTGCGCTCAGAAATTGATCGGGATAGCCCGGACATAAAACGACATCTGGGAGACAATCGATTAATCGATTGTCTCCCAGATGATTACTTTCGAGCCGCGAGTGGGACTCGAACCCACGACCTTTTCGTTACGAATGAAATGCTCTACCAACTGAGCTATTGCGGCGTTATTTTGATGCAAAATTACAAAAAAAATCTCACGCTGCAAAATTATATGGCAATTTTTTAGATTTCGTAATCGACGCAGGCACGTCCGGCTTTATGTGGGCCGACGATTGCTGCGGCTGCTACGTGGTCGGGATGTTTGGCATAGACTTCTACATCTGCCATTGTGGGAACAATGGCAGTGAGTACTACGTCCCATTCCTCGGCAGGATTTTCGTTTAATCCTACTTCCATCGACTGCAGGCAGTCGATTTTTTCAGGAAGAGCCATTAAGGCATCTGCAAATTCTTTTGCTATCTTATGGCGAGTCGTTTGGTCGCCATTAAGCTTGAACATTACGATATGCTTTACCATAATTTTTGGATTGATTGGGGTATGCAGGGAGTTGTGGATTTAGGTTATGCGTCACCGTAGAGGCGGGCTCGAGCAGCAGCAACCTTTTCATCGGTGATGTAGTCATCGTAGTCCATTATCTTATCGATTATGCCGTTCGGGGTCAGCTCGATTACTCGGTTGCATACCGTCTGGATAAACTCGTGGTCGTGGCTGGCCATAAGAATTACGCCTTTGAAGTTCTGTAGGGTATTATTGAAGGCCTGAATCGATTCGAGGTCGAGATGGTTGGTGGGGGAGTCGAGTACGAGTGTGTTGGCATCCGTAAGCATCATTCGGGCAATCATGCAACGGATTTTTTCACCACCTGAAAGTACACTTGCTTTCTTCAATACATCCTCACCGCTAAAAAGCATCTTGCCGAGGAATCCTTTCAGATAGATTTCCGAAGAGTCCTTGGAGTACTGACATAGCCAGTCTACGAGATTAAGATCTGTGTTGAAGAATTCGCTATTGTCGAGGGGGAGATAAGCGTGGGTAATAGTCTGACCCCATTCATATTCACCGGCATCAGCTTTACGTCGCCCGTTGATGATTTCAAAAAGGGCAGTCATTGCGCGAGGATCGCGACTGAGGAATGCAACCTTGTCACCCTTTTCGATCTGGAAGTTGACATCGTCGAAAAGCACTTCGTCATCTACGCTCGCTTTGAGCCCCTTCACTTCAAGAATCTTATTGCCTACCTCACGATTAGGAGTGAAGATAATTCCCGGATAGCGGCGTGAGGAGGGTTGGATCTCCTCCACGTTAAGCTTTTCAAGCATCTTCTTTCGGGAGGTAGTCTGCTTTGATTTCGCCACATTGGCACTGAAACGCTGAATGAATTCAAGAAGTTCCTTACGCTTCTCCTCAGCCTTTTTATTGGCAGCCTGCTGCTGACGCAGAGCCAGCTGCGACGACTGATACCAGAAACTATAGTTACCGGCGAAGAGAGAAATCTTATTGTAATCGATATCAAGCGTATGGGTAGACACAGCGTCAAGGAAGTGACGGTCGTGGCTGACTACGAGGACAGTGTTTTCGAAGTTGGCCAGATAATTCTCAAGCCATGCTACAGTCTCAAGGTCGAGGTCGTTGGTGGGCTCGTCGAGGAGCAGGTTGTCGGGATTGCCGAAGAGAGCTTTCGCAAGAAGCACACGAACCTTTTCATTAGCTGACATATCCTTCATCAGCATATAGTGGCGGTCTTCCTTAATTCCGAGACCGGACAAGAGTGCAGCGGCGTCGCTTTCTGCATTCCATCCCTCGAGCTCTGCAAATTTCTCCTCAAGTTCGGCAGCGCGTATGCCGTCTTCATCGGTGAAATCCTCCTTTGCATATATTGCGTCTTTCTCCTGTTTGATATCCCAGAGGACGGTATGACCGCGGAGTACTGTTTCTATGACAGTACACTCATCGAATTCAAAGTGATCCTGAGAAAGAACGGAGAGTCGCTCACCGGGTCCGAAGGTGACAGTGCCATGAGTAGGTTGTAGCTGGCCGGAGAGGATACGCATCAATGTGGATTTGCCGGCACCGTTAGCGCCGATGATACCATAGCAGTTGCCATGGGTAAAGGTAAGATTTACATCCTGGAAAAGAGTTCGTTTACCGAACTGAATACCGAGATTATTGACTTGAATCATATCTTAAACAAAGAAATATTCGAGACTCTGACCGGATCCGGACGACCTGAAAAAACAGTCAAATCGGCAGGTCTCGTGAAAATTTTTACAAAATTACAAAAAAAAATTGACTTAATCTCTATGTTTTTTGTGAACCTTCCGTTATATAATAGAGTAGTATAGGTGAAGGTGACGCAATTTGCGAAATCTTTCCGCTTTAAACTATTACTAATCTCAAAACTTACTCTGATGAATACATTATCCCTTTCTGTGGATTCCCGAACACTCCGCAGAGAATTAATGATAAGAAATTTAGTCGTTAGTGCCGGACTTGGCATGGCAATGCTGTTGACGATGAGTTCATGTAAGAGCGATGATGATCAGCCGCTGCCGGAACTAAAATCTGCTACATACACTTCCTCCTCGCTTGCACTGACCTACGAAGGCGAAGCAATGCCCGGAAAGTCAGTTGAAGTCAGTTATGAAAAGTCAGCAGAATCTGGCGGAAGCCGGATGGCGACTTTACGTATGTATTCAGAGTTTGATCTCAGTCAGCTTACCGGTACGGGACTTTCAGGTAACGTGGCCGGCCCGGGAGTATTGCCCGGTTCGCCGATTGAGGAATTAGAGGTGACTATGATTCCGGGTGAAGGGTGCTACACATTTTCCGGCTCGGCATCTACAGATTACGTGGATTATCGCTATTCCGGAAATCTACGTTCGGGACTGCTCACACTCAATCTTACAGAATGCGCTCTTAAATCACAGACATTTGCCGGCATGACATTCTCACCGGCACCTATCGAGAAGGACGGGCTACTTGATTATACGTCGCTGCCATTCCATCTCGTCTGGGAGATTGATCCGGCTTCAGGTGTGGATATTCCCTTATCTGATATTCTGAAAGGGATTGTAGTGGCTCCGGTTATCCCGGTATATAATAATACTGCCTATACCTCAATTGCTGAGATGATGTGCAGCGGAATCAAGACTCTAAATCTCACCGGAAGCGGAAATATTCCGGTGGTATATGTATCTACCGTTGGCGGGGCTGCACATTTGGCTACTACATGCGGCAATATGCTTCAGTATGTCCCTCAAGCAGGAGGTATGAAATTATACGTGAATCCACTTTCGGCTTTGTCAGAGATACTTGTAGCACTCTCAAAGCCATCCTCTGATGCCGAGTTTGTGACAAAGGCCGGAGAATCTTCTGCTGACGGATCACTTGTCTCCGGATTGGATCCGAAGGTGAAGGCCGCTTTTATTCAGGCTTTGGCCGTAACATTTGCACCGCAGTTGAGTGAGGGGATACCTCTGAGTCTGACCCCGGCACAGAATGGTGTGGATATCTACTTCGATACGAAGACCAGCGTCACCTTCCTCTCTACCATACTCGAAAATATGCTAAAGAATCCGGAGATTGTACAGGCACTGCAAACATATCTGAGCGAGCTAAAACTTCCGGGAATGTCACAGGAAGAAATGGCAGGTATAGTTCAGAATCTTCCGGGATTTTTGGAGAAAACCACCCGACTGGAGGTCGGACTTAGCTTGGCGAAATATACTCCTGCAGCGACTAACTAAAATATCGCTAATAGCTGACTTGCTTTTTTTGTAGTTCTATTTAAGATACTTAACTTTATAGATTTCTCAGAGTATATCAGTTCCATTTCAAATCGTTATGAAACGGGGCTGGCAATCGAAAATAATTTAACCTTATGTCATTGATTCATATTCTTCTTTTCTCTCTTCTGAATTTTATTATCGGTGCTGACTCCACCAAGTTAGAGCCGGTAGGTGCGGATCTCCTTTTCGTTGGCGATGCCATGCAGCATGAAGGGCAGCTTGAGCAGGCCCGGCTTGAAGGTGGAGGCACGAGTTACGACTACAAGGATTGTTTCCCACTGCTCGCTCCTATTGTGATGGAAGCAGACTATGCGGTAGTCAACTTAGAGGTGCCTCTTGGGGGAGGCCCGACTTATCGTGGATATCCATGCTTCTCCTCACCTGATTCCTATGCGGAAGCATTGCGTGATGCCGGATTCGATCTTTTCCTTACAGCTAATAATCACTGTCTGGATAGCGGAGATAAGGCGGCTCGCCGCACACTTGACGCACTTGATCGAATAGGGGTAGATCATATCGGAACGTATCATAATGAGGCCGATCGCGATACCCTCGTGCCCTTTGTTAAAGATATTAACGGAATCAAAATCGGGTTTCTGAATTATACTTACGGCACAAATGGAATTCAGCCTCGCGATGGTATGGAAGTGGCTTACATAGACAAAGAGAAGATACGTAAAGAGATTGCCAAGACCCGTAAGGCCGGTGCGGAAATGATCTGTGTGACCATGCATTGGGGTATTGAATACGTGCTTCATGAAAATCAGGAGCAGCGAAACCTTGCCGACTTTCTGGTAGGAGAGGGGGTTGACATGATAATCGGCAGCCATCCTCATGTAATCCAGCCGATGAAAGTAGTGCGCAACGAAAAAGAGAAGAAAGATGTACTCGTAGTCTATTCCTTGGGTAATCTCATCTCGAATATGAAAACTACTGATACGCGTGGAGGTGCATTAGTAAAAGTAAGAGTAGAGCGTGAGCCTGACGGACGTCCCGTCTTTAAGAATGCGGCTTACGATATCTTCTTTGCTGCCAAGCCTCAAGGACGTGGCACCAACTATAAGGTGTATCCTTCGGCGGATGCCTCCAAAATCCCTGCCGGGCAACAGCAACACTGGAAGATGTTTGAGCGAAATGCGCGAAAAGTATTCGACGAATGTAACGTTAACGTGCCGTCTGTCACAACTGTCCGTAGCGCGCAGTCAAAGTGTGGGGGTGAGTAATTAAATTCCGACTCAGACACCCAATTTCACTTCTTTGAAAGACCTCAAGTATAAAATAACAATCGCCCCTGCTCATTGGAGTTGGGGCGATTGTTATTTTATACTCAGTTGTTCGGTATGAGAGAATCACTCGGGAAAGTGCCGACGACGAGCAGCGAGGGTATTTTTCATCAGTATGCAATTAGTCAGCGGACCCACGCCGCCGGGAACGGGGGTGATCCAATCACACAGCTCGGCTACTTCATCAAAAGCCACGTCACCGGCCAGACGGCTACCGCTCTTGCGGGTAGGATCAGGCACACGAGTCGTCCCGACGTCAATTACGACAGCTCCGGGTTTTACCATATCTTTAGTGACGAATCCGGGCACGCCGAGTGCAGCTATAATAATATCGGCTTGTCGACACTTCTCCTTAATATCCGGAGTAGAGGAATGGCAGACTGTCACTGTGCAATCCCCGGGGAGCCCTTTCTGCATGAGCATTGTAGCAATCGGCTTGCCGACGATATTGCTTCGACCGAGTACAACAGCATGCTTGCCTTTAGTCGGGATATCATAGCGACGGAGCAGTTCTATGATACCCGACGGAGTTGCGGGGCGAAAAGCCGGGAGTCCGAGAGCCATTCTTCCGACATTGATGGGATGAAATCCATCGACATCTTTATGATAATCGAGCGCCTCATTCACTTTCTGAGCATCGATATGGCGCGGGAGCGGGAGCTGAATGATTATGCCGTCGACAGAATCGTCATGATTGAGTTTCTCAATTTCCTGAAGCAATTCATCCTCAGAGATCGATTCGTCGAAACGTAGATTAGTAGACTTGAAGCCGACAGCCTGACAATTCTTCTCCTTATTGGCTACGTAGGCTTCCGAACCGCCATCATGGCCTACAATGACAGCTACGAGATGGGGCGGGCGTTCGCCGGCATCTGTCATTTGCTTGACTTCGGCTGCAATTTCCTCTTTAAGGCGAGCAGCCATCAATTTTCCGTCGATAATATTCATAGGTGAGTAAGTTAGTTGTTTACCGGGAAATATTAAAGGCCGGGAGCAAATACTCTCGGCCCTATTTATCTTAAATCGGCCTCCACAGAAGGAGGATTATTTTATCAATTGCTGAGTATATGTGAATACGATGCCTGCGCGGTCGGTAAAGATTTCAGCCATTGCAGGACGGAGAAGATAGGGGGTACACGACGTGACGTAGACAACGTAGGAACCATCGGTCTGTGCTACCGATTCCGACTGGATATTTACCGGGATGAGGGTGAACTCCAGGTCAGAAGGATCAAGGTTGCCCTGCTTGTCGATGAGGCTGACAATATATGGTCGCATCGAACCGAATTCATATCTACCCTTGTCAGATTTATACGTGCCACGGAAGGATGACAGATTATCCGGGATTTTTCCTTCAGCGAAGAAAGATGCGACTTCGGATTTCTTTATGAGAAGGAGTTCGGGAGGCGGCAGCAGCCCAAGTGAATTTGACACGGCTGATGCCGGGAGTGTCATTGTAAGATTATTTATAACCGAAAGGTTATGTTCAGATGCCCAATACTGTTGAAGAAGATCTTTGGCAGGGAATGTCAGATCAACTGTATATCCGAGCGGGGCAGTCACAATCGTACGGTTTTCAGCAATCAGATTCTTCAGACTCTGGGAAGGCTTAAAATCATAAATAGTGCTTGAGATTACTTCCGGGGCGGAAGAGAAGAGAGCAACTGAATCCTTTATGGCCACAGTTTTCTTGACAGCACTATCGTTTTCCACAACCGTGCGATCAACAAAATAATGATAATAGATCATTACCTTCGAAGACGTGATATTCGCCATCGCTCCACGGCCGAAAGAGGGCTTGACGTAAAGTCCCGGGAAATCCTTGCAGAACTTCTGAGGCCACTGGAAAATATCAGTATCGTCGCTGCGGTAAGCCTTAAAAGCATCGATACCCCACTGACGCGGAAGAGTGACATTTACGCTTACCGAGGGAGCCTTTGCAAATGCAGAATCAGAAAGATTGATACCGGAAAGGGTATAATTCTTGGAATTTACCGGATCAGTTGCATTATAATATCCGGTAGGATTGAAATTACTACGGATATCCGTGGGGAGCGACTTACTGAGTCGATAGACAGTGAGCTGCTGGGGCGCAAGGGTATCACCGATCAGCGATAGTCGCGGCATAGTAAGCACCAATTTGGTGGAATCAACACGGTCAGCACCGATAGAATCAGGCACATTAAGGGCGGCGGCAGAGAGAAGCTGAGTGACGTATGAGGCTGACAGGTCGCCATATTCGGGGACAGCAATGCGGCCGATCTGAGTATTGACCGAACGAGCGTCAATGTCCAAGGCCTCAACGCTGCGGGCAGGAATACTGAATAATGTGGAGTCAACATTAATTACAACCTCATTATTAATTAGCGATCCTCCGATCGGGCTGACGTCGTCTTCGCAGGAAGCGAGAGCCAGAAGAATGAACGCCGGAATTGAGGCCCGAAGTGCAGTCTGACGTAAGTTCATAGTGTGGAATTGAATTGAGGGAAAAGGGGTGAGGAAAAAAGAAAGACTCTATGCTTCGAGGATCTTATTGTAGAATTCCACGAATTCCGGTTTGCCCTTCTGAGCCTTGTCCTTAGTGATATAGGGCAGGCCTTTTTCTTCGACGAATGCAAGAAGTTCAGGATCGGGTTGATCCGTGAGGAATACCACACCCTGAGCACAATCAATCGCCATCTTATGAAGAACGTTGACGTTTACGGGCTTGGGTGCAGGAGATTCTGCTGATTCTTCACCCTCTGAGACGACTACAGATGCTTCATCAGCGAGGGCAACAGAGTCAGCTTCAGGAACGCTCTCAGAAGAATCGTCGGAAACGGACTCTTTATCGCTCTCTACGGATTCCGGTATGGGGGGCAACTTGGCTTCGAAATCGGGAATGAACTTATCAGCGAATTCAGCGGGGATGCCGTCTTCCTTAAGTTTACGCACGAGTTCCGTATCGATCAGAGCCATCTGAGGATTATGCGGTTCGACGCAATATATTATTTTAGAATCTTTGAAGAGACCTTCATTGGCAGTCATCTGGCGCAGATAGATGGGGGTGAGAGCCGAAATCCAACCTGAAACCTGCACGATTTCCGGTTCCCAACGAAGTTTTTTGACAGTCTCCATTGTGCCGCGGGCAAAATATATGGCACGTTCGTCATTATCCTCGCGATCAGAGCCGAAGACGTCGATATCAGAGTCTTCTTTAGTGAAATAATCATCATTATCGATAAAATAGACCTGAATTCGTGCGGGCTGCATTGAAGCAACCTTAAGAATCAGGGGATGATCATTATCGTTAATTTCGATGTTGAGTCCACTCAGGCGGATGACCTCATGGAGCTGATTGCGGCGTTCATTGACTGCTCCGAATTTGGGCATAAACGTTCTGACCTCATATCCCTTACCATGAAGCGACTGAGGAAGTGACTTACCAAGAGAGGAAATTTCGTTAGCAGGAAGATATGGATTAATCTCCTGATTGACGAAAAGTATTTTCTTTGCTGCCATTTTTTTATAATCTAAGTCATAATCTGCGCCGATTGGTCATCACCTGAAAGAGGATATTCAGTCATGGAATTCCTCAAGGATTAGGATTCGTCGGGGCATAATTAAATACAAAATTACTAAAAAAAATTGAGATAGCCTCTAAACTTGGTGAATTTACCGCGTTAAAAAATCAAAAATCAGAATTTAAGGTGATAGAGTATTAAAAATAGGATATAGAGAGGAATAAAAATTGCGAGATTGAGAGGATTTTTGTAATTTTGCGCTTTATAAGCAACAACTTCTCCCTGCCGGGTCGAAAAGGCTCGCGGCGATCTAAGGGTCATCAGGTCCGAGGGCGTCTGCTCGCAAGAGAGGAGAACTAACAGGAATTAAAAATGCAGATAATCCGTAGTGTTGATGAACTTATAAGCTACGTTGCCTTACAGAAGAATAATCATCTGTCGTTGGGACTTGTGCCCACGATGGGTGCGCTGCATGCAGGGCATCTATCCCTCGTAGAACGCGCCGTCAAAGAGAACGATCTCGTAGTGGCGTCAGTCTTCGTCAATCCGACTCAGTTTAATAATCCTGAGGACCTAAGAACCTATCCTCGTACAGAAGAGGCTGATGTCGCACTTCTTGCGAAAGCGGGAGTCGCAGTGGCTTTCATCCCTTCTGTAGAGGAGATCTATCCTTCGGGCGCCCGGCATGAGAAAGAATATCAGCTCGGGACGGCAGCTGAAGTAATGGAAGGAAAATTCCGTCCGGGACATTTTCAAGGGGTTGCCCAGATTGTCCATCGACTGTTCCAGCTTGTGCAGCCTAATCGGGCATATTTCGGTGAAAAAGACTTCCAGCAGATCGCCGTGATACGTAATATGGTAGAGTCGGAGGGTCTGAACACAGAGATAGTAGACTGTCCGATCAAACGAGCTGACGATGGTCTGGCACTTTCATCCCGCAATGCGTTGCTGACAGAGGATCAGCGCCGGCGAGCTCCCGAAATCTATTCTGCGCTCATGGCCGGAGTAGAGTACTCAAAGACCCATTCCGTAAGAGAGACACACGACATGGTCGTAGAGCGCTTGAACGCCGTAGAAGAGATGGAGGTAGAATACTTCGAGATTGTCGACGCACGGACTCTACTCCCCGTAGAGGAATGGAATGAGGCTCCGAATATACAAGGGTGTATTACCGTCTACAACGGCAAAGTAAGACTTATCGATAATATTCGACTTCGTCCGTTATGAGGTCGTGGCCGGAAAGAAGCAAAACAACAAAAAAATACAGTTCGAAATGCTCATCGAAATGATGCAATCGAAGATTCACCGTGTGACTGTCACAGAGGCGAATCTCAATTATATAGGTAGCATAACGATAGATTCAGACCTGCTTGAAGCTGCCGGAATACTTGACGGACAGAGAGTATGGATCGTCAATAATAACAATGGCGAACGTCTGGATACGTATGCGATAGCCGGACCGAAAGGTAGCGGCGTGATTTGTCTCAACGGTGCAGCGGCGCGCAAGGCCCAGCCCGGCGACATAATCATTATCATGACCTATGCGCAGATGACCCCGGAGGAGGCAAAGACATTCAAGCCGACCGTAATCTTCCCGGACACTGCCACCAACAAATTATAAACGTACAACCCATCTGAAGAAAGCGAACATACATGTTTAATAATCTATCGGAAGCGTTAGAACGCTCCTTTAAAATCCTCAAAGGTGAGGGAAAAATATCGGAAATCAATATTGCCGAGTCGATGAAAGAGGTGCGCCGTGCATTGACGGCCGCTGACGTCAGCTATAAGATCTCCAATGACTTTATCAAGACAGTAAAGAAAAAGGCTATGGGTCAGAATGTACTGACGGCTGTAAAGCCTAAGGAGATGATTATCAAGATTGTCCATGACGAACTTGCACTTCTGATGGGTGGCAAGCAAGCTCCGATCAATGTTAACGGTAAGCCGGCCGTGATCCTTATGTCGGGTCTGCAGGGTTCAGGTAAGACCACATTCTCGGGCAAGCTGGCACTCTATTTCAAATCTCAGGGCAAGCGACCGCTTCTCGTGGCCGATGATGTCTATCGTCCGGCAGCTATTGAACAGCTGAAGGTGCTTGGCGAGAGTATCAGTGTGCCCATCTATAGCGAGCCCGATAGCAAGGATGTCGTAGCAATCGCACAGCATGCGATCGCTCATGCGAAAGCAAACAATCAGGATCTCGTAATTGTCGATACGGCAGGCCGTCTGGCGGTAGACGAAGAGATGATGACTGAGATCTCCAATCTCAAGAAAGCCATCAATCCTCAGGAGGTGCTTTTTGTGGTAGACTCGATGACTGGTCAGGATGCTGTCAACACGGCCAAGGCCTTCAACGACCGGTTGGATTTTGATGGAGTGATACTTACGAAACTCGACGGCGATACACGAGGTGGTGCCGCACTCTCGATACGTTCAGTAGTAGACAAACCTATCAAATTTGTCGGTATCGGAGAGAAGATGGAAGATCTCCAGCAGTTTAATCCCGAAGGTATGGCCGATCGTATTCTCGGCATGGGTGACATCGTTGAGCTTGTCAATCGTGCGCAGCGCGTCTACGACGAGCAGGAGGCACTCAAACTGCAGGAGAAACTACGCAAGAACAAATTCGACTTCGAAGATTTTTATAAGCAGATTCAACAAATCAAGAAGATGGGTAATCTGAAGGATGTGGCGGCAATGATTCCCGGTGTGGGTAAAGCTATCAAGGATATTGAGATTGCCGACGATCCCTTCAAAGGTATCGAAGCTATAATCAACTCAATGACACCCAAAGAGCGCCAGAATCCGCATATCATCAATCAGTCGCGTCGTCAGCGTATAGCCAAGGGAAGCGGCACATCTATCCAGGAGGTCAACAAACTCATGAAGCAATTTGAGCAGACGAGTAAAATGATGTCTGCAGCATCGCGCATGAATCCCAAGAAGATGATGGCCATGGCTAATCAGATGAAACAGATGGGCGGCGGTATGGGTATGCGTTAAGGCTATTTCGGTCAGACCCCTAAGTTTGCATAATAATATAAAAAATCAACGGGTGTAGCAATACCGCTACACCCGTTGATTTTTTATAACTTTCAGTCGATGATCAGAAGGGGAAATTCATGCCGAAGTTGAATTCGCCGTTGCTATTGAGGGGAACGTACTCCTTGGAGAGTTTGCCGAAAGTGCGATCCATGCCGAGGAAAAGATTGAAACCTTTGACGTTGAGATTAACGAGCCAGCCAAAACCGGTACCATAGGTGCCGGCAGAGAGATTGGCCGAGCATGAGAGACAATCAACCGGACGCACGTTGGCGGAGAAGCGGAAATCTGTAGTTGTGAACGTTCCGTTGAAACGCGTGGAGTTGACCATGCCGAAAGTAAGCCGGCGATAGTAGGGAAGAGTGTAGCGGGCACCCCAGTTGAGAGTAGTACGAAGCGCACGTGTTCTGCCATCTGACGGACGGGATTCGAGCTGATAAAGATTCTCAAGATCCGATTTCATCTTATCCCATGTGGCGTCGGCCTCTCCGCTTTCTACTCCGAATGTATAGTCGGAAGTATTGATTGAATGTACGCCATCAGTAGTGGCATAAAGAGTGTTGCTCCATGAGATAAATCCCAGATCAAGAAGGGCAAGATTGAACTCGAAATCTCGCCATTTATAGGTGGCTCCGAGATCAAAACCCAATCCGAACCCCGTCAGTCCGAAGCCGTCCATATCAAGCCCGTCGACATATTGTTTTCCATCATCGTCATAGCGATATTTGAATTTAGCCCCGGAGATATTGGCATAGAGATCAGCCTGAGTACGAGCTGTCCAAGTATCATGTCCGAGTGTAAGATCTGCGTTGTTGAAATATCCGTCTACGTTGCCCAGACCGAAAAGGAATTTTACTGCTGCGCCGGCTTTAAGACCGGGAACCTGACTGATCTCCCTTGCGTGATTGAGTTGCAGTTTGCCATAGGCAGAGGCATTGATACGAAAGTCAGAGATATCATAAGACTTATTTTCTACTCCCTCCTTAAGAAGACGAATAAGAGAACCCGGCACACCTACATTTGCGTCAGCAACTGCAGAAATGGTCACGACATTCTGTCCGCCAAATGCTTTGAATCCTACCCCGAGAATATCAAGCTCGACATTGGCTCCCAGTTTGTTGGAGTCATGTATATTCTTAAGGACTGAGGAAGTCGGGACGTCAGGATGGGTGAAAAGCAAAGTTTTCCCGTCGACGGGATATACCAGGCTTGAAACGTGGATATTGCCCTGCATTCCAACGTTGAGATTGCCTAATCCCGGCATAGCCACGAACCCCTTTCGGTCAACGTCGGTCATTGCCGGGTTGAGTTGATATCGATGAGTATAGTTGTCGAGATAATAACCGGAATAAGAGGCTTGAGCAAGAGCTGAAGCCGAGGCCGCTGATGCTATAATAGCGGCAAGAAGTAATTTATTGTTGGATTTCATGATTATTTCAGGCTTCAATCGTGTTAGTCATTCTTATCATCAATGTGAAGATACTTACCGCTTACTTTGACGCGGATATTATCAAGGATTAGCGTTTGCTCGGGAGAAAGCGGTGGAATGTCACCGGTATTCGTAGGGTCGGAATCAGAGATAGCCCATGCTTTATAGAAAATGCCATCGATATTCTGAATATAATCATATCCTTCATCGGGAGTGATGGTGATGGTTATCGGATAATTTGTGGCGAGAGCAGGCAGGGGTGTGGCTTCACATTTTCCCATGTGGGTACCATCCTCATTCAGAATCTGAGCGGAGAGACGCACTTCGAGAGGTACGGTAGAGGTGACATCCGCAGACACTTCAAAACTCTTTACGTAAAGATCGTCGAGATCATCTGAACTCCAGGAGTCTTCGGTGCCGGAATAAATAATCTGCGAACCATCGGAGAGGGCCAAAGGAGCACGGAACAGATAGGATCCGCTGATAGCGGGAACGGGGGTACCGAGGGGGAAACGACGAGCTTTGCCGTCGGCGTGAGGATTGGGGAACTCAACGGCTATCTTCTGTGGAATACCATCACCATAGAGAACGTCGCCAAGTGAAGTGAAGAGCAGGCGTTCGGCGGAAGCATATTCAGCTACCGGAGTAAGATTACTTCCTTCCGGAGAGATAGCGAAGCGATAGGGGCCTGTACCATTTTTGTAGCCGACACGGATTTCCTCATTCATACGAAGAGTTGATCCGGGACGATTATTGCGGAAGGGAGTTACCTCGAGTCCTGTGATGCCTCCGAGATCATATTTAGCGCATGTATTGAAGATGCTGAGATATATTTGCGGATTGGCTATGCGGATTTTTGTTTCGTCCTGAGCGAGGAAATCAGGAATATCCGTAAGCATAGCGTCATCAAACTTAAGTCCTTCTATGGGATAATCGATTTCACCTGTAAATGCAGTTACGTCGAAACTTGAAAGATTATAAGCAATGTCAACGTCAAATTCTGTCGGGAGAGATGCAATGCCTGATAGGGGTGTGAGAAGTATAGTGCCGCTTTCGACGGAGATATGTCCGTCGTAGTTGAAATGTCCCTTCTCAAGCGTTACACCTAAGTTTACGAGATCGAGGGTGCGTGCTGTGACAGTGAGGTTGACGGAGCCGTTTTTTGATGAGTAGGAGGGGATTGTCACATTGCCGGTCGCCGGGTCGTAAGAGCCGACAGATGCCTCTGCCGGGCTACCATCTTCCATATAGAGTCCTTTGGGAAAATTGATGACAACATCCTTTAGATCAAGCGAACCCGTTAATGCTTTTACAGAAGAAGGAAGAGAGAGTGAGGTGCTGAAAGTCACCTTTGGAGTTGTAATTTCCTCAACTGAGATCACCTCAAAATCAACGTCAGAGATGTCGTAACTAAAGGAGGTTGACATAGGATTCATTCGATAGCTTATGGCTGAGGACTTAGCTGACCTATGCTGACGGAATGAGGAGTTGTCGATAAGATCGACGTGAACAAGAGAGGGTTCGATGTCTGACGGAGAATTTACTCTGAAATCATTGATTTTAATTTCACTTGAGGAGAAATCGCCACTATAGTTGTAGACGAAGATTTCTTTACCCTTCAGCTCCGGATCAGAACCTTTATAAGGCTCCTTGGTGATCGACTTCGAGTCTTCGAGGTCAATGATGGAATTGAGAGTGACCGGGCCGAGATTGACGGGAATAATCAGATCATTTACAGGGACTTCTATAGAAGAGTCGATGTTGGAAAGATCATAATTGTCGTCGACACAACCCGCCAGAAGCAATGTTGCCGCTAAAGGAAAAGCGACAGGCAGATAGAGTTTTGACATAAAGTTAGATATAAAAGTGTAAATTATTTTATAAATGAGTGAAAAGAGGGTTATATCGAAGAGAAGAGGTTGGGTAGGAGATACAGATAATAGGGAAAGAAGTTGTCAGAAACACTTACGGAGGGATAAAAGAATTAAAAATGAGCGGTGATTAAGTAGGAGCCGTATCAGGTAGTTTCCTCCGTCGTCACCGCTCATTTTTTCGATAAGTCATCAGACTTATTCAGATCTTCAGTCTTTGGGTGTGATTTTCTGTTGCCAGCGCCATGCATTACGCATTGTGTCGTCAATGGTGGCTTCGGCTTTCCAGCCGAGGACGTTGTTGGCCTTTGAAGGTTCTGCCCAGATCTTTTCGATGTCGCCTTCGCGACGCGGACCGATCTTATGAGGAACTTTGACACCCGTTGCTCGCTCGAACGATTCGATGAGTTCGAGAACTGAGAGCCCGCGACCAGTACCAAGGTTGAAGATTTCGAGTTTCTCACCCTTCGGATTATCCAACATTCTGCGCATAGCGATGACATGAGCCTTGGCCAGATCAACCACATCGATAAAATCGCGGATACAAGAGCCATCGGGTGTGTCGTAATCATTGCCGAATACGGTCAATTCTTTGCGTATCCCTGCTGCGGTCTGAGTGAGATAAGGTATGAGATTCTGAGGAACACCCAAGGGAAGTTCACCGATTTCAGCCGAAGGATGTGCACCTACGGGATTGAAGTAACGGAGAATTATGCTCTTGATAGGGGCTCCGGAATAGATGGTATCAGTGATGATCTCCTCAGAAATCTGCTTGGTATTGCCATAGGGCGAAGTTGCCGGTTTGATGGGAGCCGACTCATCAATGGGATTATTATCAGGCTCTCCATAGACAGTGCAGGAGCTTGAGAATACGATACCCTCGACGCCGAACTCCGGCATGAGTTCGAGAAGATTAAGGAGAGATACGAGATTATTGCGATAATAAAGGAGCGGTTTCTGGACTGATTCATTCACCGCCTTTGAGGCCGCGAAATTGATTATACCCTTGATTCCGGGATGATCTTTAAATAGTTGACGGAGGGTAGTTATATCTGTCACGTCGCCCTTTACGAATGCCGGACGGATTCCTGAAATCTTTTCGATTCCGTCGAGTACATTAATATTTGAGTTGGAGAGGTTATCGATGATTACGACCTCATAGCCGGCCTGCTGCAGTTCGACCACTGTATGAGACCCGATATAGCCGGTGCCTCCGGTCACTAATATTTTAGTCATATATGTATTGTAAGTTAATGAGGAAAACACAAGCGCCTGATATAAAGTTTAGCCAACTTCATTTTTAGGAGCTACTTGTTCTGTGCTTTTGCTTAAAAAAGTTTTTCGGGATATACACCCTCATCAACGAGTCTACGGAACTGATCGACTGTGGCCTGACGGTCGGCAGCAAACGTAACCCCAAACCATTTTGAGGGGGTTTGAAGAACCTTGACAGCAGCCTCACCCGAACCGATGAGATTGTTGACGACTGACGGGATATAGAATTCCGATTTCAGTTCTTTGCCATGAGCATTGAGGAAAGATAGGAAATCCCGCATCGAGTAATCGAAATAATCGGGAGTGAAGCCCCAGAAATTCATAGATACGCTTGCGCCGGCCGGGAAATCAGCTTCACTACCATCTGCGAGAGTATGAACAAGACGATCACCTTTACGGCATATTCCATGACATTCGTTGACACCGGTCAGATAACCCTCCTCGGACACTTCGCAAAGACCACGGCTAACGCTACCGTTTTCGCTGAGAGTGTTCTCAATGCGGAATCCGACCATGCAGTATTCGCCTTTCTTTCCTTCTACCGAACGGAGAAAATCAGCCAGAATGTTGAATGATTCAGCTCCATAATAGTCGTCGGCATTGATGACTCCGAAGGGTTCTTTAATTACGTCCTTACCCATTAGCACGGCGTGACCGGTGCCCCAGGGTTTAGTACGTTCAGGATCGGGAGAGAATCCCTCGGGGAGAGCTGTCAGTTCCTGAAAAACGACCTCAGCATCGATATGTCCGGCATATTTCTCTACAACTTTCTTTCGGAATTCATCTTCGAAATCGTGGCGGATTACGAAAACGATTTTTCCGAATCCGGCACGGATAGCGTCGTAGACACTATAGTCCATGATAGTCTCTCCGGAAGGGCCGAGGGGATCCAACTGTTTGAGTCCGCCATATCGGCTGCCCATCCCGGCAGCAAGTATAAAAAGAGTCGGTTTCATGTGTAAAATCAGTCTATATGTTTTTTTGTAATGTGCGTATAAATAAGGTCTCGCTCAGCAAAGAATCCGGCAGAGATCAGGCTTGTTTCGCGGGAGTGCGGCGAAGATATATCATGAGGAGCACCATGAAGTCAAACCATACTAGTTTGGAATTGCCGTTGCGACTGATGTCGCGACGTGCATCATCAATGGCTTTCATGATAGATTCTGCATTGGCCGCATTTATAAAAGGAGCGAAACGAGAGGAGAAAGCAGACTCATCAGGAGTCATCACGTTGAGTGGAGGAGTGCAGAGATTAGCTATAAAATTTTCGCGCGTCATACGGGCGAAGTAGTCAAGAAGCCGGAGAGATTTTTCACGTCCGAGCCCATTGAAATCATCCGACAATTTTTTCAGATCGGCCACTTTGCGGGAATATGCCTGACGCATGACATTGCAGAAGAGTTCGCCGAATTCTTTTGTTTCACCTTCGGCCGATGCGAGTTGACAGGCCTTTAGAAGCGAGCCCTCCGCAAGAGCCGCAAGAGTGGGGGCATAAGTGGGAGTTACGCCTTTGGCAATCAGGAAATCAGAGACCTGTTCGGTAGTAGGCCGTCGCATTTCAATTCGTCGCAGTCTGGAATAGATTGTCGGAAGAATCGAGCCGGGATCGTTGCTGACTGCGATGAAGAGAGTATCTTCAAGTGGTTCTTCAAGAATCTTAAGAATCTTATTGGCAGCCTCAGTACGCAATCGCTCCGGGAGCCAGATGATGAATATTTTGTAGCGGTCGGAATAAGTGGAGAGAGCTGCTATTGAGGATATCCGGTTGGCATCTTCAACGTAGATTTGTGGTTGGGAGTTGGCTCCGTTCATTAGATCCATCCAATGAGTGAGATCCATATATGGCGACTCGGAAAGCATGAGCTTCCATTGCTCTGCGTAATCTTCGGAATTTTCGAGATGAGCGCTTTTGAGTTTATATATCGGATAGATAAAATGAATATCGGGGTTATTACCGGCGGCAATACGCCGACATGACGGACACTCTCCGCAGGCATCCCCATCATGTCTGTTCTCACAGTTGATATAAGCAGCCAGAGCGCGCGCGAGCATCATCTTTCCGATACCCGACGGGCCGGAAAGAAGCAGCGCATGAGGAATACGATTTGAATCAACCATATCCCTTACTGCGTTTATAGCGTCAGTATTTCCTGTGATATCTGCGAATCTCATTCTGCAAATGTAGTGATTTTTACTGACTTTTGCAAGAAATCAGTCGTCATTTTCGTCATCGTCATCTTCCCAATCAAGGAAGAAATCGTCGGCGTAGGTAGATTCGCGGAATGCAGCCAGGTCGCGGGAATCGCGTTTAGTCGGACGACCGAGACCTTTTCTGCGGTCGACGAATCCGGAAATACGAGTCATCTCCAGAAGATCATACTGTTCCTTAGGAGTAATATTCTCCAGATAATCAGGCACGAGTTTAGCCCCCAATCGGTTTTCGGATACAGCTTTCACACGGAAAGTATATGTAATAGGCGGTTTTTTTACCTCAATTACATCCCCCTCCTTGACAGTGCGAGAGGGTTTTATTACAGTCCCTCCCATAGATACGCGACCTTTCTTCACTGCATCTGTAGCCATGGACCGCGTCTTGAATACACGCATGGCCCAAAGCCATTTATCAACTCTGACTTCAGTCTTCATAATCAGGATTAATCAAGACGATTATTTATTAATACGAGTGAGAGTCAGCACAGGCTGACGGAGAAGATTGAGGAGCTCGACAGTATTTTCATCGATCGGTTTCGCATGAGCAGCGTCTTCGAGAGCTACGATGAGGCGAGTCTGATTCTCCGGGTTGGGGCAAGCCATGCGAGTAGTGATGATATTATGGAAATTGATTGTATTGACAGTCTCCATATCTATATCCACTGCGCCATTAAAAATGTTACATCCTGTATTTCCATGGATCTTACCTTCGTCGATATCGATAACGATATTCATTTCAGGATCATCAGTGGCTTCATTCTCAATTGCCGAGATATGCCATGTGCCGTTGAGAAAATCGAAATTCTGATGCATAAGCGTCATGACTTCATTGCCGTTGACATCAAAGAAATGCAGATAGTATTCGTCACCATTATGATCCCACGTATAGGAGCGGGTAGCGTCAAGAGCCTGATTGATTTCTATATCAGTGATACCATCTACGTTGCATAGTCGCATTGTAGAAAGAATATCCTTGAACGAAATCTGTTTATCCGCGGGATTATACACGTAGGAAGCATTAATAGTGTTGCACCCATTGTTGCCATAGACGCGTTTGTCGGATGGAGACATTTTCAGATAGGGAGTCGTCTCGCCTACGGCCGGACTGCCGTTGACGGCCTCGATTGTCCAGTCTCCGGTGACTGTTCCCTCTTCAAGATCCTTGGCCGAATAGGTCTTCTCCTGATGGGAGGTATGAATATGTTCGCGATCCGTCGGCAGAGTATTCTTCTTCTGATTCTTCTTGTTCGACTTTTTTGATTCTTTCTTAGTCTCATTTTGCGAATCCGAAAGAACAGAAGATTCCTCAGAGGAGTTTTTCTCTCCATAGGGCACCCTTAAGGAGGAGCAACCGCCGGCGATAAGCAGCGAAGAAAGCACCGAAAATAAAAATATCTTTTTCATAAGGAAGTGTTCTTTAGTAGGGGGGAATGTAAAAATAACGTCTAATAGAGTCGTTATACAGGACGTGAGCATCAGTCGCTCCAGTGTCGGCGCATTGGATACTTGGTCGGACGCAACAGGAGGCGCAAAGAAGTGGAATATGTGCAATAGTTCCATATCCAGTTGAGAAGCACGTTGAGTTTGTTGCGCATTCCCAGAATGGAGACGAGATGGATAACCATCCATATCCACCATGCCATACGTCCGGAGAAGGAGAATCCGGGGAGGTCGGCAACGGCGCGGTTACGACCGACTGTTGCCATCGAGCCACGATCGGAATATTTAAACTTCGAGAAGAATTCACCTTTATTGAGATTCTTGGCAAGATTCTTGGCCTGCTGAATAGCGGGCTGAGCTACCATCGGATATCCTCTCGGAAATTCCGGAGTCTCCATCAGAGCAATATCGCCGAGAGCGCATATAGAATCTTCAAAACCTTTTACACGGGAATACTCGTCGACATATATACGTCCGTTGCGTGCAACACATTCTGCCGGCAGACCGGGCATTGTCTCACCTCTTACACCGGCGGTCCATATAAGGGTCTCCCAATATTCTTCATGTCCGTCGGAGAAGGAGACAATCTTATTATTGTAGCCGCTCATAGTAGTGTTGAGTCGCACGTCGACCATCAGATCCTGCAGATATTTCAAGGCTTGGCGGGAAGCTTTTTCCGACATCGTGCCGAGCACTTTGTCGGTGCCTTCAACGAGAGTAATCGACATATCGTCGGGATTAAGTTCGGGATATTCGCGAGGGAGGACGTCACGCTTCATCTCACCCAACGATCCGGCAATCTCAACTCCGGCAGGGCCACCTCCGACTACGAGGAAACTCAGCACTTCCTTGCGACGCTTCGGATCTTTCTCCATACATCCGCGCTCAAGGCGGTCGAGGATTTCGTCGCGCGTATGGTCGGCTTCGCCGATAGTCTTGATGCAATAGACCTCCTTGTAGAGATTATCCATGCCGAAGAAATTATTGGTAGTTCCGGCAGCGATGACCAATCTGTCGTAGGAAATAGTTTCGTAAGATGTCGTTACGGTCTTGGCCTGCGTGTCGATATTCTTCACGTGGCCCATGTGGTAAGAGATGGATTTATTATGTTTGAATTCCCGGCGGAAAGGGAAAGAGATATTGCTCTGCGCGAGGGCCGAGGATGCTATCTGATAGAAGAGAGGGGGGAAGGAATGGAAATTATTACGATCGATAACTTTGACATCGTAACGCTTCTTGTCGAGCGATTTCGCAAGGTTGATACCTGCGAATCCGCCGCCTATAATCACTATGGTCTCTTTTTTCATAGTCAGTTGTGGGGTTATATATCGAGGTCGTTGCCGACCTCTGAGGGTAAATTCTTTATGTTATAACTCTTTCTTAGGTCAGATGGTTTACGTAATGTAGTCGTTTAGCTGACTTCATTGTCGCGTGGATCAATTATGACGAACAGGCGTCAATAAAGATGCACCCCGTACAGTTTTTACGGTAGACCTCTCCGTCGAAACTTCCGGGGCGGAAAATTTCGGTTAGCTTACGGTCGAGAAGGATTCCGAATTTCTCCAATATACTAAGGTTTTGATGGTCATTGGAATCTGAATCATAGTTCTCGGGAGTGTCTGTCTTTTTGCAATCAGGATTATCGGCAGCCGGAGTCTCCTCCGGGAGCGGTTCAAAATCAGAAGCCGGCTGAGAAGTGTTTTCGAGGAACACACCGCCGATTTGCGGAATCATCTCCTGCTTAAGTTTCTTAGGATCCCTGCGATGCATCGTCAGACGTCCTGCCGGATAGATAGCAAGTGAAAAATCAAGCTCTTTCTCACCTTGAATTTCGCGATTGCGGTTGATAAGTACAGAATATGTGAGCAATTGCAGGAGATTATCCTTACTGTAATCCGAATCAAAGAGATGATCGAGCGAATTAGTTATTATGTGGCTTCCTCCGGTCTTATAGTCTACAATCCGCAGGTCTGCTCCGGTAGTATCGCAATCAATGTCGTCGACACGGTCGAGAGCATATTCCATATTGATCTGTCGGCCGTCAGGAAGTTCGTATTCCAGATGCTCGCGGATCTCTGTGCCGTAGATATTGAATGGAGTGCAGCGACGATCGTAGTGGAGAATGTCATTGATATAACTCAGCATATTGATGGCGATAAGCTGGGTATCGTTAGGGAGCGGCTCATCAATTTCATCTTTAGGGCGGCAATAGTGCTTATCGTTGATGAAGCGTACAATAAGGCGCATTATTTTTTCCTGACCCATTTCGGAGAGAAGTTCATCAATAGTCTCAGCAGTGACGGGCAGAGGAGGCGAGAGCCACTTTTCGCGCAACGAGAGGTCGGGTACGTAGAGCTTTTCCATGACGTCATGGATGAGGTTGCCCATCTGAATTGCGTCAAGGGTAGGAGAAGGTGCGGGGTCATCCTTAAGATCGAGCACACCTTTATAATAGAACTTAATCGGACAGGCTGTATAAGTCTTAAGCAGGGAAGCCGAGAGATTGCGACGATAAGGGCGTCCGGTGGAGGGATGAGGATGGAATTCCGGATCGCAATAACGTTCGAGTCGCTCCATGACGAAAGGAGTTTTTTCGATGGATCGCATTAATCTCTCCTTTCCGGATAGAGAGAATTTATAATCTATTCGCTTTATGCGTTCGGGCGCATAAAGATAGCGTAATTGAAGCAGATAGCGCGATTCTCCACCGTTACCACCGGTCACGCGGCTGTCATAGATAAACGACGCCTGTTTTGCGCGACTGATGAGACGATAGAAATAATATCCGAACAGATCCTCCTGGTATGTGTTGGGAGGCATTCCGAAACCGCGGCGTATAACGTTGGGAAGAAAAGAGCGCTGACGCATTCGGCCGGGAATGGTGCGGTCGTTGAGTCCGACCATAATCAGATAATCGAAATCGAGGGCACGGGTCTCAAGCAGGCCCATTATCTGAAGACCATGGAGGGGTTCGCCTTCAAAGGCTACGATCTCCGCCTGAAGCAGGCGATAGGCTTCGGAAAGAGTGGCAGGAACGCTGAGTCGCACGTCATACTCCCGGATTGAATCCTCAAACACGGAGAGCGCATCGATCCAGGCATTGACGTGGCGCAGTTCGAGAGAGTCTTTAAGCAAATCTACAGCTCCCGCCATATTCCCGGACCGGTCGGTAATCGTACGGCCTATTATCTTTAGAACATCCTTAAGATATTGTATTACTTCGCGTGATCCGGCATTTGAATCGAGAGGGCGAAGTACAATCTCGGCCTGCCGGCCGAGTTCGTGCAGATGTTCCTCACGGATGACGCTGACATGACGACGCTCTTTATCGCTGCAGAATTCCTTAATCCGGCGCGTGGAGAAGATCGCATGAGAGTAGGGATGAGAGAGAAGGTCGCTTATCTGATCGTAGGCAAATCCATTATATTGCGAGGAGTCACGCCGGGCAAGCTGAAGCCGACGGAGCAACACGAGAAATGAAGTGACCGAAGTCAGTTTCAGAGGGTAGCCCATTGTAAGGTTGACCTCTTTTAGTTCTTTAGGGAGAGAATAAAGCAGGGGAAGTAGAAGCCCTTCATCGGGCACAACCAATGCCACTCGGGCGTCGGAGAATATATCCTGAGTCCGGTTTTTATGCAATAATTCTACAATCTTGTCTTTAGCTATTTTCACCTGCATCACCTTCGACGGAGCAGAGATCTCCTCCATCACTTCCGGTAGATTCTGTGTGTCCGAACGACTGATGAACGAGTGAGTCCACTCAGGCATTGGGAAGTCGCGACGATTGATTGCTACAAAGCGCCCGGCGGAATTATGGCGATCATGAAGCACTGGGCCTGTGGAATCCCAGATGAAATCGGCATAGCGCTCCCCATCGCAGTCGCGAGCCGGAAGTCGGCTTAATTCTCTGAAGAGAGCTCTTTCCGACATGGAGAGAGCATTGAATCCCACCATTACAATTTTCTTCCATGGTAGGAGCCGGCTAAGCGACTTCCCACCGTCGTCGGCATCAGCCGCACAGCGCAGATTTTCCAAAGCCAGACGATAGGCTGCTCCGGAGGATGTCAGGCCTCTCTGCTGCATGGCAGCGTGGAATTTGCGATATAACGGGGCGAGAACTTTCCAGAGATGGATGAATTTCTTTCTGATTTCGGAGGATCGGGAGAGATCGGAGGGTTCTACAGACTCGTTATTGTCATTATCGGAAGCGGAAAGGATATCATCTATAGCCTGTTCGGTCTCTTCGTCATCGAATTCTGCCCATAGGGAGTCATCGTCGTAGTCGGGAGTGGTGTAGCCAAAGTACTCCTCCATGACTTTGCGTTGCTCGTCGGTAAGGAAGTTGGCGGAAATTCTTCGGAAATCTGCTACATTCTTGAAGATCGCTTCGGGGTCGACATTCTGCATATCGACTTCGTTGAAGTCGCGCAATACGGTCTCACCCCATTTACGGAAGGAATCAAATGAGAGTAATCCTTCACGTTGGTCAGGACCGACGCCCGGAGCGAGCATATCGCAATAGCAGTTGTAGAGAAGGAATATAAGGTCGATGCGGGAATTTATCACCCGTCCTGACAGGTCGGATGTGAGATCTGTGATAGTCGTCACTTCCGGGGAAATAATTCCATCCGGATTTGCTTCGCGAAGATATTTGAGGAAGAATGTGCCGGCACGTTTATTGGGAAAGACGAAACAATAATCGTCAGGAGCGGGATGTCCCGGCATATTGAATCTGCTCGTGTAGGCTTCGGCTACTGACTGAAGGAATGGAATCATTTAGATGAAGTCGCTTTAACGGTCGTGAAGAATATAGGTGTCGGGAGAATCTGATTATTTATTGTTGAAATGGGTCATTGCAAATGTAAGTCCGGATAGGGCGTATGCCTTTATGGCATCGGCTGCCATTTCAATGCGTGCGGGAAGTGCCTGCATTTCCTCTTCGGGAAATTCTCCGAGCACGTAGTCAATCTGTCCGCCACGCGGAAAATCATTGCCGATTCCAAAGCGCAGCCGGGCGTAGGCCTGAGTGCCGAGTTCGGACGCGATGTTCTTAAGTCCATTGTGGCCGGCGTCGCTGCCTCCCGAACGTAGTCGGATGGTGCCGAAGGGAAGAGCGAGATCGTCGACAAGGACAAGAAGATTCTCCAAAGGTAGCTTTTCTTTATTCATCCAGTATCTGACAGCCACGCCGGAGAGATTCATAAACGTTGAGGGTTTCAGCACTATCAGTTCGCAGTTTTTTACTTTCATTTTGGCCATGTCGCCATAGCGGCACGACGTGAAGCTGACACCCGAATCGGCAGCCAAACGGTCGGCGATCATAAATCCGATGTTATGTCGGGTGCGAAGATATTCGGGTGCCATATTGCCGAGTCCGACAATAAGATATTTTTTCATAATTCTGAGAGTTAAGATATTATATAAAGGGCGGATGCAGGAGAGGAGACGTAGCATCCGGGCTGTGGGCTATCAAAAATATAAAGCGGCCCGAAGAGGCGGGATAGAGAAATCTTACCCGCCGCTTCGGGCGACAATGATTCAGTTGAGTGGAATGTCATACCTTTTGGCATGACGGACTCTAATCCAGTAGGATAGAGTGGCAGCGTAAGGATTACTGAGCAGCCTTAGCAGCAGCACCGCGAGCGGCACGAGTGAGCTGAACAGCGCAAACGACAGCGTTCTTAGCGTTCATGAGCTCGAGACCTTCAAAGTGGAGATCGCCTACAGCCATTGACTTGCCGAGACCGAGGTTGTCAACGTTGACAACGAGACGCTCGGGGATCTCAGTGTAGGGAGCTTTTACTTTAAGCTTACGCATGGAGAGAGTCAGCTTACCACCGGCTTTCACACCTTCTGCGTGGCCTTCGATCTGTACGGGCACTTCCATTACGATGGGCTTCTCGGGGAATACTTCGAGGAAGTCGATGTGGAGCACTGTGTCCTTAACGGGCTGGAACTGGAGATCCTTGAGGACTGCTTTACGTTTCTCACCGTTGAGTTCGAGGTCGATCTCGAAGATATCGGGAGAGTAGATGAGCTTGCGGACGTCCTCGTTGGATACGATGATGTCGGTAGTGATCAGACCGCGCTTTTCGTCGATAGCCACAACCTTTTCACCCTCTTTGAGAGCACCGGTGTAGGGGAGTTCAACGATTTTGCCGCCGTTGAGGACTGCGGGGATCTTGCCTTCGTTGCGAAGGGCTTTTACGGATTTCTTGCCGACAACGCTACGGGGAGCGGCCTTAAGTTCAAATGATTTCATTTTCTTTAATATATTAATGTGTTACTCAAATAGAGGACTTCGCAATAGCGAAGCCCCATTCCCATCACACGGGGCGGAAAATTCATTTCCGATGCAAAATTACGGAAAAAAATCCATAATACCAAATGAACTCCCATAAACTTTGTGGTAAAAGTTTATGGGAGTTCTATAATTTATGCGATTATTCGCCTTTTAAAGTTTTATATGACTCGAAAGGTATATTATCGCTGATGGTGTTTCCTGATCAGAGGATCACTTTGGAAACTTTGCCGTTGTCCACCTTAATATAAAGGCCTTTTTCGGGATTGGCTACGCGGATGCCCTGGATTGTGTAGTAAGCGGGAGCTTCATCAGCAACTTCGATTGCTTCAACACCTGAAACGACGTTGACAGAGCCTACGGTGTAAGCAAAGGAGTCGGCAACGACACCGAGTGCAACGGGGATGTATGTGCCAAGATTGACAACCTGACCTTCCTCGTATGTTTCGGGAGTGGTGTAAGTATATGTATATGTGTTGCCGTCGATGTTCTTGTTGAAGTTGTAGAGCGGACCATTGATATTGACAGATCCACCGTCGATGCCTACGGGTGCACCGTTAGAGAATACGTAAGTAGCGGTGATGGCGAGAGTCTTGGCCTCAGTGTAGATCACTTCGAAGTTGAGGGTATAGGGATATTCCTTTTCGCCATCGAGATTCTGAGTGAATACACCGCTGGTCTCATAGACGTAAGTCTTGGCTTCGCCATTGTTGTCGCCTTCATTACCACCTTGGTTGCCGCCGTTTTCATCTTCCTCACCGTAGAAGTAGACGTTGGCGATATAGCACTGAGCAAACTTACCCTGGTCGAACTTCAACTGGAATACGTTGCTGAGGTCAACATTGGTCCAGAAAGAGAGGGGAGCGTCATAGCTGTTCCATTCGTTGAGTTTCACTTCGGGAGCGATCCATGCTTTTTCCTGTCCCGGGCTGATGATTGTGAAGCCGAAGGTAGTCTCTTCACAGGGATAGAAGTCAACGTGGATATACTTGTAATCAGTCACGTCAACTGCGGGATTGAGTTCCCATCCGAGGTAGTTGAAGTTTTTGAGCTCTGCCGCTTCCTTACCGTCGATAGTGACATTCTGTGTAGTTGTAGCCTGTCCCCATTCACCGATGCCGAAAGAATGATTGCCATATTCGCTGAAGATAGAGAGTACTTCATCTTTAGGCTGTGCTACAGCCGGCACAGTGGTGGGAGGAACGATCTCGGGTGTGGAGGGAGCCTGCCAAGCCTCATCGATATTAGTGTAGCGGATATTGTCGAAGTAGATATTGAAATCGGCTGACGCTCCTGAGATGATGATGGAGAAGACGTAGCCCTGTCCTTTGCCGTCGTAGTTGTCCCAGAATTTGGCAATTTCGGGATAGGAGGTTGCTACGTCGATCGACATTTGATTCCATTTGCCGGCATTGTCGGCAGTTACTGTCCAGTCATAGTTCTGTTCGGGTTGCATTCCCATAGCAGTCAGACGCACTGTGCATGTAGCCGAGCCGACTGCATACCAGTCGAAGTTGAGTGTAGCTGAGTGAAGAGGGCCGGTCACTGCGCCGTCAGTGCCGGAAGCAAGGAAACCCATCGAGGCGTCGGCTCCGCCATTGTCGGCTTTGAAGGAATAGACTTTCGTGTCGCCACCCGTGGGATTTGCAGCATTGAAATCCATTCCCGCTGCATACCATCCTTGAACCTGGAGACCTGCAGAGACTGAGCCGTTGTTGTAGACCGTGTAGTCTGCCGCATTAGCTGCGAGAAGGGCAGCGACGGCCAACGAAGTAGTTAATACTTTTTTCATGTAAGGTTATTGTTAATAAAATGAAATATTTTGATTATTTGATAATCATGTCGTCGAGGAGAGCAGGAGTCCAAGACTCAATAAGATGATTCCGCCTCATGGGGTGCGCATTGGCTGAGCCGGAGATGATGCTCATTGACAGAAACCTTCTTACCGGGTCACGAAACATATTACAAATTTCCTAAAAATCATTAAAATATCAAAATTTGATACTACTGCATCATTACTGCATTTTTACAAAAGAGTGATTATTAAGATATTCCTTTGAAGAAATCTGAGAATGATTTTCCGGACTCCATACCGAGTTTTTTACGCAAGCGATAGCGATTGCTCTCTACGCTGCGTTCAGAAAGATGCATTAGAGAAGCTATCTCTTTCGACGACATGTTGAGTTTAAGGTAGGAGCAAAGACGGATATCGTTGCGCGTGAGCGCCGGATACTGCTCGGCAAGTTTTGTGAGAAGATCGTCGAAAATTAGATTGAAATTCTCGTCAATACGCTCCAGACTCTGCTCTTCTGCCGAGCGGGAGCGTATGTCCTGACGCACTTCGCGGATGCGTTTTAAGACAGATTCTGTGGAATCTGTCGAGGATGATTCACGTAGGATACGGGTCAGTGCGTCTTCGGTTTCCCGAAGCGTATCGCCACGTTTCTGATTGTAAAGATCCGAGCCTGCAAGTTCTTTTGATTTCTGTTTGATCTCTCGGTTAAGACGTTCGTTGTTCTCGATGGCCGCGGCGCGTTCTTGGATTGCTCTTTCGTGTTCCTCTTTCTTGATACGCTCTTTCTCTTCTTCAATCCGGCGTCGCTCGATGCGACTCATGATCCATTTCTTCAGCCCTTCGATAATAAAATAGATGGCAACTCCTATTAATATTACAGCAATCGTCCGGGCCCACCAGGTTTCATACCATTCCGGTCTCACGCGAAATTCAATAGTAGACTCGCTCGTTTTGCCTGTAATCATATCGCGGGCTTTTACATGAAATGTGTATTTGCCCGGGGGAATGTGTGCAATATCGCGGTAGGTGAGAGGAGAATAGGGCGTAAATCCTTTCTCATATCCCTCTATCCATGTAGCAAATTCGACGGCGGCAGCCTCCCGATATTGAGGAATGGAAAATTCGAATGTAAGAGAGGAATCGCTATGTCTTACTTCAAAAGTTCTCGAGTTGTTATCATCCCGGAATGGAAATGACTCAATCGCCTCTTCTCCTTCTCCGGGCTTTGAATGTACGAAATTGATCCATACGTTACGTCCGGGGGGAGTAGTAACTTTAGGATCAACTATGAAGAATCCTTCATCCTGACTCATTACGGTAAGTCCGCCCGGAAGGTAAGATATGTTGCCCAGATTCATCTGGAGTTTCCCGACAGTAGCCGCATAATAGAATCGATTGACGCTATAAGCTCCCTTAGCTGCAAGGTTGGCTATATTTTTATTTCGTTGTGCAAAGGCAAGATACTGCGGTCGATATGCCCAGAGACTTCCGTCGGAGGTCTGGAAAAGGCGAGTAGTGATACCTTCGGTAGGGAAGAGTTTTTCAATCCAATGCTGACGCAGAAGACGTCCGCCTTTGGATCCGGATGATTTGGCTGGAGAATAGACGTAATATCCGTCGGCAGCAGATATATATACCAGACCATCGATTTTAGATATCAGATTATTATCATCAGATGGAAGCTGATTGGAAGCATTAAAATATTCCATCCCGGTTGCCAGCTTGAGATCGGAAGAAAGAGTTAATCTATATACTCCCTGCAACCAATGGCTATACCAAAGTATGCCGTGAGAATCGATTTCAAAATTAATGGTCGATTCGTTAATTCCTTCAATCTTATGAGATAATTTCCACTCGGAACCGAAGCGCTTTATGACTGCAAACCCATCGTAGAGCGACGCAATAATAATGTCATCTCTGCCCGGATAAGGTCGAAATCCCCACGTAGATGACATTCCTGAAATAGGAGTGGCCGAATCTCCGGATATGATAAAGGCTCCGGCATCGGCGCCGCAAAATAGAGTATCGCCTATTTTTGTGAGAGACCAGATCTGACCGGTGACTCCGGCTACTTTAACAGGATTAAAAGTGTGGTTGGAAAAGTCCCCCGGAAGAGGAATGTGATACAGGCCTTCATTTGTGCCGAGATATAGTCGGTCGTGGAAAGGTTGGGAGGCGTAACCGGTGCCGATTCCGTTGGCATCGGTGAATATATTCATGAAAGGAGAGTCGAAAATGATATACGACAGACCATTGTCGAGTGCGGTCCAGATATTGTTGTCGGAATCTATCATTATTCCCAATACTGTATTATTGCGAAGTCCGTTCCGGCGGTCAAGATGATGGAGTGAGCCTTTCAGGCGATCCCATACGTATAGGCCTTCTCCGATTGTGCCGATTGCAATTTGCCGATCGTTGGCAGCTACGGAGTAAATGTTGACGTGTGTAAGGGCTTCGCTCAGTCGAGGGATGTGATATGTTCGGAATCCGTCGTGCTGATAACGGAAGAATCCCGATTTCCGAGTGGTGAATACCGGATCTCCATCTTTTTCGAGAAAGACTCCTACTACCTTTCGGGCGGCTATCTCGCGACTTCCGGCAAGAGGTATAAGTCGATCGCCCGACAAGTGAAAGATTTCTATCTCGGTCGACACGTATAGATGGTTTCCGGCCAGCGACATATCTGTAATCTTATTTTGTAAAGCGATAGTTGCGACTCTGTCGGAAGCCGGATTATAGATAAAGAGATGCTGCGCTGACTGAAATATGACCCGTCGGTCGGGGAGTACGCATATTTTCCAGATATCTTTGAAACGACGTTCGGATGCCGGCAGTTTTTGGGCAATGGAGACGTATTCGGCTGTACGAAGAGGAGGTGTATTAACAAAGTAACCGAATTCTTCGATTGCTCCTACGTAGAATCGATCTCCTTTTGCATCGGATGCTATGGCGTGAACATTGGTATTGTTGGGCACCGGCCGTACATCCCATGAAGCACCGTTGAAGACCATGACGCCAAGATTATTGGCCACGAATGTATATCCCTGAAGGCTTTGCATCACCTGCCAGTTCTGAGTGCCTCCTCCGTAGTCCTGTGCCGAGAAATTTCTGATTGACGGGAATTGTGCATATATGGGTTGCACTCCGAAGATACCTTGCAGTATCGTCAGAGTAAGTATCAATTTTAAGGTCTGTAGAAAACGAGTTTTCATAATATTGCAAAGTTATCTGAAAAAAACAAAATAACCAAAAAATATCTAAGTTTCTTTAGGCGTACATAGAAATGAGAAAAGTAAAGACCGGAGTCTTACATCATGTAAGGCTCCGGTCGGCCATAATCAATAAACTGTAATTATATTTCTACAGTAGAATCAAATTTGGACTACAACTTGTTATTTCCGGATCATTAGCTTCTTGCCGTCAATAATATAAAGGCCGGAGGGAAGCTCGGAGATTTCACAATTGAGTTTACGGCCATCGATTGTGAAGATTCCTTTGAGGGCGGATGTTACCCCGGAATTATCGGCAGGAAGAGTGTCCACACTTGAAGAGTCGGGTTGGTCTTCGCGATTGGGATTAGTGTTGCGCCAGAAGAATATGTTGTCGAATTCGAGAGGGGTGCCCTGACGCGCACCGCAGTCGAAGTGGATGAGATTCTTTCTGCATGCAGATTCGTTAGCAAAGAGCTCGTAGCCTGCAGTCTCATTAAGTGCGCTTACAGGGATATCAAGATAATACCACTTACCGTCGCGGGGGAAGTCGGTGACAAGTCCGTCACCGGAAAATCCGGTTGTAATCCATGTGGCATCTTCAAGCAGACCTATTTTGTAGGGGAAATGGCTTACATAGTCGGCCGAGCGAATTGCCATGTGAAGGTAATAGTCATCTTCGCTGACTATAGAGAGGTCTTTAGCTGCTTCAAGTTTGAAAGCTGCACCGCTCCATCCCATACCTGCTACTGAGAGAGAGGGGAAGTCTTCTGCGAATCCGAAAGAATTGACGCCTTCAGGGTTTTCGTTTGCGTTAAAGGTATTTTCCCATACATAGAAGCATACGTCTTTGTCGTCAACATTATAGTTTGCACGAATCTTGCCGTCGAAGAGAGCGAGAGCGGATTCGGACATATTGATGGGTACGATATCTTCAGCATGTTCAATATCGAATGTGGAATTGCCTTCTGTGTCAAGAGCAGCATGAACATATTGTCCGCAGGGAGTATCGTCAACGACGTCATCATTGTTGCGTTTGTCATTACGATAGAAGAAGATATTATCAAACATTACCTTTGCTCCCGGCACGCCACCGGTGGATATAGCTATAATATTGTCGGAGAATGCAGTCTGATTAGAGAATATCGGATCAGAAATAACGAGCAGACTCTTTAAGGGAATGTCGAATGCATACCATTTGCCATCTCGACGATAGTCGCCGAGAGAGGGTGTTATGCCATCGGAGGGGCCGATGGTGAACTGCACATTTCCGATCGTAATTGTCTGGGATGCGTGCATCAGAATGTCGTCGCCCTTGAATGCGATATGGAGCCAGTAAGAATCGTCAAGAAATGAGAGGTCCTGCGGAGAAAGCAGTTTGAAACCGCATCCGCTCCAAGCCTGTTCGCCATGAACCTCCATTGCGAAGTAGCCGGTATCCTCGCCCATAGAGTTGCCCGGAATGGCTTCGATTTCATCATAGGTGGGTGTTGTAGTGTATTCGTACAGCCAGTTGTAGAAGGCATTGTTGCCACCATCTACATTCAGGTCAAGTCTGATTTTCCCCTCCATAGCACCTCGGGAAAGGTCGCTGGCGCTTACGGGTACGTAGTCATAACTGTTTTCGAAGTCAAAAGTGGGATGCCCGTCTTCATCAAGTGCTAAAGAGGCATATCGGCCGATTTCAGTTGTCTCGTCAGTCTCGGGTATATCTTTGGCTCCGTTAGTAGCACGATAGAAGAAAACGTTGTCTACTTGAAGTTTAGCACCCCCGAATGAGCCGCTGAGGAATGCAACTACGTTGTCGAAATAGTTGGCGGGATTTGTGAAGACGGGGTCTTTAAGAGTGCGGAGTACCTTCATCGGAATGTCAAACGAGTACCATTTGCCATCGCGCGGATAATCGCCGAGAGAAGGATCCGCACCATCAGCTTTACCGATTGTAAACTGAGTATTGCCGACCATGACCGTCTGTTTACGATGTGCTGTCAGGTCGTTGCCCTTCATAGAGAAATGAAGTATGTAATCATCTGAATCGAGCATCGAGAGGTCTTTACCCTTGCCTCCCGTGGAAGCATAACCTGCTCCTGACCATCCGACGTTGCCTACTTCAAGGCATACATAATCTTCTTCCAGACCGAACGAATTGAGTCCCTCTGACGCCACGTCATTATAGGTCTTCTCCCAGATGTAGAAGAAGTTGTTGACGTCGTCGACGTTGTAGTCCGCAGCTATGTTTTTACCGCGACCGAGGAGCATTTCCTTTACGCCCTGAGATGTGCCGATAAGAACGAAATCATCTGCATTATCGAAGTCGAAAGTTGACTCACCATTGGCATCGAGAGCTGCTTTGCCCCAGAGTCCGGGCTGAGTATACGGATCTTCCTGGTCGATCTGTTCCTCTTTATATTCTTCGCAGAATGTAAAGGAATTGTCATTTTCCGGTTGGCAAAGGCGCACCCAGTCTACCTGCATTTCTGCCGGAATGTTGGCAGTGATGCGTCCGGGGTCCGTAATGTTGGGGAACATTCCTCCGACCGCGAGGTTGAAGAGGATATGGAATGGTTTGTGGAAGTAGTTGCCGGGTGATGTGGCTGAGGATTTATCGGCTATTGCCATCTCATAATAGGGTAGAACGTCAGGGTTCTTATCCATGTCGAGATACATTCTTATGGATTCATCATCCCAGATGCATGTGAAAAGGTGATATTCTCCATCCTGAAGGCTGTAAGGAGCATTATCGGCTACGGAATACATGGGATACGTGTTGTTCGCACCATAGAACCCCCAATGGCATGCGCCATTGAAATAGGTCTCTTCATTGCCTCCGAAACCATTGGCATGCCCCATCTCGAGAATATCTATCTCGCCACACTGCGGCCAGGGATTTTTGCTGATGTTCTCACCGAGCATCCAAAATGCCGGCCACAGACCGCCCTTGGTTTTTGGAAGTTTGATTTTAGCTTCAAGTTTGCCGTGAGCAAAGAAGATTTTGCCTTTTGTGTTGATACGTCCGGAAGTGAATTGTTTTCCTCCGTAAGATTCACGACGGGCAGTCAGGACAAGGTTTCCGTTAACTACAGCGACACCATTGGGATTGTAGTATTGCAGTTCCCAGTTGCCTCCGCCGTCTCCATTGTTCTCAATATTCCAGAAATCGGTATTGAGCGACGTGCCTTCGAAATCATCACGCCACACTTCCTTCCAGTTCTTATGCGCATCGGAATCGGAGGCTGCAAAGCCTGCGAGAGCGTAAAGAACCAGCCCTGAGGTGAGCATGATTTTTCTGCATGAATTTCTCATTGGTTAAAAAAATTAGGTTAATATGAAGTTAATTTGATAGTCTTGGAAAAGAATCCGATTATCATGATCAAAGTGATAGCAAAGTTAGAGAGATTGGCCTAACGCCACAAATAATAGAGTACTGCATTGCTACTGAATGACCGATTACGTACCGAAGTATTATGGAATGAGTAGTTGTTAAACAAATAGTTAGATAAAATTGATAATTTCAAGTTGAGTAAGGAGTGTTTAATGTTAATTTTCTGTTAAATTACGTTAATTTATTTGTATGATGCTAAAAATATGTCTAATTTTACGTTCGAATTGCATACATGGTTAGGAAAGGCTATAATTACCTCAACTTTACAAATATTGACAATTCATAGAAAAACTCAAAATATAACTAAATAATAACCTTAAAACAATTCTTACAGCAATGAAGAAACTTTACTGCGCGCTTGCAGCTGCTGCACTGGCGTTCTCAGTGAATGCTGCCGATTATTATCTGATCGGTGGTTTCAACAATTGGACACTGAAGGATGCTTCCGTGAAATTTACGGAACAGACCGATGGAACTTATGTTCTTGATTTCCCCGGCACTCTTACTTCCGGCTTCAAAATCAACGATGGTACATGGGGTAATGATGACGCAAACTTCGGCGGTTCATCGATGATGACAATCGGCGAAACCTATAATCTGACAGTTGGAGGTACAAGTGGCAACATCACTTTGTCAGAAAACGTCGCTAATGCCCACATGGTATTTAATCCCGCTGCGGCTACTCTTCTCGTTACCGGACAGGCTCAGGAAGCTTCTTACAAGTATGACTTGTGGGGTGACTGGGAAGGTACAGGCTCCTGGTCTGCTATCTCTCTTACCGAAAAGGATGGTAAATGGGTGAGCGAACCTGCCACTGTCACTCTGTGTGGATTCGGTATCAGAAAACTTGATGGTGATACCGGTGCTCAGGTTGACTGGCTCTCTTCAGCGGGTGCAACTGATGTCACTGTCGGCACTCCGATGCCCTTGAAGGTCGAGGGTACTAACTTCACTGTGCCTGCAGGCACTTATACCTTTACTGTAGATATCAACGCGATGACTATCCTCGTAGCTAATGCAGGTGGTGAGATTGATCCTCCGGTAGTCGGTGGTAAGGATCTTTACCTTGTAGGCGAACCTGCCGGAGGTTGGGCAATGAACCCCGACTATAAGTTCTCTCAGAACGGCAACGTATATACCCTCGAACTTCCCAACGGCCTTACCGGACAGTGGAAAGTATGGGACGGCACATGGGATTATAGCTTCGGTGCAGGCAGCGATCAGCCCGCTTCAGGCGTAGCAACTGATGCATGGTTCAACAGCTCTTCCAACTTCGACACAGCCTTTGCAGGCAAGACCACTATCGTCTTTACTCTCGTTGAAGGTTCTGACGTAGTGGGAGCATCTATTCCCTCTAACATCACGGTAACTGCTGAATCTGTGGTTGAGCCTCTTCCGGTTGCAGAATGGTATGTCAGCGTTAATGGTCCTTTCAATGAGTGGCTCGGTGAAGGTGTTCATCCGGATGCTGATGGCGTAGCCACTGTCTCCGGTCTTGCACTTGATGGTGATGGCTTCAAGGTGAAAGTATGGAATGGCCTTACCGACAACTGGTATTGCAACGGTAGTCTTCTTACTCTCGACACTCCCGCTATCATCGAAGGCAACAGTGATAATCTTATGACTGTCTCAGGTATTAACGAGGGCACTATGTATGTAGTTAAATTCAATGCACTTACCAACTCCCTCACCGTATCGGAAGATATCGAGTCTGCAGTTGAGGCAATTGAAGTAGCCGCTGAGGCTCCCATCTACTTCAATCTTCAGGGTGTTAAGATTGCTACTCCCGAACACGGCATCTACGTTAAGGTCGTAAATGGTGTGGCAACAAAGGTAGTGCTCTAATTTCAAAGTTGAAATAAAGGCAATTTCAGACATTGCCTAAGGATATGATTCCGGCTTCGCTTATCGGCGAGGTCGGAATTTTTTTTGCTATTTACCGATTTTAGGGTGGAAATTCCGCGAAATATGATTATCTTTGTAGGTTGATAAAGAGTATTTATGAAGAATATTAGAAATTTTTGTATTATCGCTCATATCGACCATGGCAAATCGACCCTGGCCGACCGTCTGCTTGAACGCACTAACACAATCGCTGCCAAGGATATGGAAGCACAGGTGCTTGATGACATGGATCTCGAACGCGAGCGTGGCATCACTATCAAGTCGCATGCCATTCAGATGGATTACAAGCTCGACGGTGAGGACTACACTTTGAATCTTATCGACACTCCCGGACACGTTGATTTCTCTTATGAGGTGTCGCGTTCTATTGCGGCGTGTGAGGGTGCGCTTCTCATTGTGGATGCTACTCAAGGAATCCAGGCTCAGACCATTTCCAATCTATATATGGCCATTGATAATGATCTCGAGATTATTCCGGTCATTAACAAATGCGATCTTGAGAGTGCCAATCCTGATGAGGTGGAAGACCAGATTGTGGATCTTCTCGGATGCGATCGTTCGGAAATCCTTCGCGCTTCCGGAAAGACCGGTATGGGCGTGGATGATATCCTTAAGGCCATCGTTGAGCGTGTACCGGCTCCCAAGGGTGACCCCGACGCTCCACTGCAGGCTCTTATCTTTGACTCAGTATTTAATCCGTTCCGTGGCATTATCGCATATTTCAAGGTGCTGAACGGCACTCTGAAAAAGGACGACTTTGTAAAGTTTGTTGCGACAGGTAAGGAATACCATGCTGATGAGATTGGTGTGCTGAAATTGGATATGGTTCCGAAAAAGGAGATAGCGGCAGGAAATGTAGGTTATATCATTTCGGGTATCAAGACATCGAGGGAGGTGAAAGTAGGTGATACGATTACTCACGTCAACCGACCTTGCGACAAGGCTATCGAGGGTTTTGAGGAGGTAAAACCGATGGTGTTTGCAGGTGTATATCCGATAGACGCAGAAGATTTTGAGAATCTTCGTGCTTCGCTTGAGAAGTTGCAGCTCAATGATGCTTCGCTGACATTCCAGCCGGAATCTTCCGCTGCCCTCGGATTTGGATTCCGTTGCGGATTCCTCGGGTTGTTACACATGGAGATTGTGCAGGAGCGACTCAGCCGGGAATTTGGCATGGAGGTGATTACTACAGTGCCTAACGTAAGTTATCTTGTATATGACAAGAAGGGGAATCCTCCGATAGAGGTGCATAATCCGAGTGGACTTCCGGAATTAACCTTGATTGACCATATTGAAGAGCCGTACATCCGCTCTACGATTATCACCCAGGCTGAGTATATAGGCCCGATTATGACTCTATGTCTCGGCAAGCGCGGCGAACTCGTGAAGCAGGAATATATCTCCGGCAATCGAATGGAAATTACTTTTGATCTGCCTCTGGGTGAGATCGTAATCGATTTCTATGACAAACTGAAATCAATATCAAAGGGTTATGCAAGTTTCGACTATCATCTGAATGGATTCAGAGAGTCAAAACTCGTAAAACTTGATATTCTGCTCAACGGAGAGAGTGTTGACGCTCTCTCGACACTTACTCATGCTGACAATGCTGTAAGATTCGGCAGAAGAATGTGTGAAAAACTGAAGGAATTGATTCCGCGCCAGCAGTTTGATATCGCTATTCAGGCTGCCATAGGAGCTAAGATTATTGCACGCGAGACAATCAAGGCTGTCAGAAAAGATGTGACAGCGAAATGTTACGGCGGTGACATTTCTCGTAAGCGTAAACTTCTTGAGAAGCAGAAAGCCGGTAAAAAGCGCATGAAGCAGATAGGAAGTGTGGAGGTGCCGCAGAAGGCTTTCCTTGCCGTGCTAAAACTTGATTGATCTTAACTATTCGGGCTGCAGAGAAACGACACCTGATGTTGCGTTGTCTTCTGCGCCAATAACTAAACTTTAATCAATTTTAACCCAAATTTTTACTAATTCAAAGAAATGGCGGAAGTATTTTATTCGGCGAGAAAGACGCTGAAGCATCTGGCCAGTGGCGGTAACATGCTCATGATTGCCACTCTGTTTGCCTTGATAGCGGTGAATGTCCCTGCGACTCACGATCTCTATACGTGGCTTTGGTCCAATGAGGTGCGTCTGCAGATCGGTTCGTTCAATCTTTTCTCTCATGACGGCCATCCGATGTCGCTGGCTGCCTTTATTAATGACGCTCTGATGGCAGTGTTCTTTTTCAGCGTCGGTCTGGAAATCAAAAGAGAGGTTCTCGTGGGCGAACTTAGTTCCTTCCGAAAAGCACTCCTTCCCATTATCGGAGCATGCGGAGGTATGATTGTTCCTGTCCTGATCTATTTCGCTCTTGCCAACGGTAGTGAGTATGTAGATGGTATGGCTATCCCTATGGCTACTGATATTGCCTTCTCGTTGGGCGTTCTCTCGATGCTTGGCAATCGTGTCCCTATCGGCCTTAAGATATTTCTCACGACGCTTGCCGTAGTGGATGACATAGGTGGTATTCTTGTTATCGCGATTTTCTATACAGGTAACATCAACTTCGGAATGTTGATTGCGGCGGCTGTCATTCTTGCTTTGTTGGCAGTATGCGGTGCGTGGCTCAAGATTCAGTCGAAGATGTTTTATATCGTATTCGGTCTGGCTGTATGGTTCCTCTTCCTCAACGCAGGTATTCATCCGACTATTGCCGGAGTCCTCGTGGCATTCTGTGTACCTGCGGTGCCTGTCCATGCTCCCTCCGGCTTTATTAAGACTATCAAGGAGAATATAGCTCACTTCGCTAATGATGAAGAGGTGGATCTCGAATCCCGCTCAATTCTCGGCAAGCAGCAGATGGACTGGCTGAAGCAGATTGAATCGGCTTCCGATAAGGTTATCTCTCCGTTGCAGGACCTCGAAGATTCGCTCCATCCTTTGGTCAACTACTTTATTCTTCCACTTTTCGCGTTTGCGAATGCCGGTATCTTCTTCGGAGGAATGTCGATTGCTGATGCTGTGTCCGGAGTGAGTCTTGCAATTATATGTGGTCTTGTGCTTGGCAAATTCCTTGGAATTTTCTCTTTCTCCTGGTTCTTTATCAAGACGAAGATTGTGCCTATGCCCGAAGGTGGCAACTGGCCTCGTATGGCCGCAGTCTCTATGTTGGGTGGCATCGGCTTCACTGTGTCGATATTTATCGCGACCCTGAGTTTTGCAGAAGGTTCGCAGTTGCTCAATGATGCGAAGCTCGGTATTCTGCTGGGCTCGATCATAGCAGGTATTCTTGGCTATTTCCTCCTGAAACTGACTCTTCCGAAAGAGCCGCAGGATCAGGAGTAAGTCAATGATAGCTGCAAAAACTTCATTACCAAACTTTGAAAGTCATATATAATCACATATAATATGACCGTAACTTTAAGAACAAAAATATGTGCAGGGATTGCATTGCTCGCTTTTGTGGGCACGCAGTCCCTGCATGCCGATTTGCGAGATGAGTTGTTGGAAGTGTTCGAAACTTCTGACATTGCAGAGGCTCGTACGATGATCGATGCGGCTAAGAAGGCGGGAAGACCGGAGGGATGGTATCTTAGTGGCCGACTGAATATGCTCGGTTTTAACTTTCCGCAGGCTCAGAAAGATTTTGCCGAGTATCGCCGCTTGGCAAAGGCTAAGAAATATTCGCGTTTCGATTCAGAAGTGACAGAAGCGCTCGAGGGGGTTGCTGAAGGCAATCTGCAGTTTGACCGCTTTCAAGATATTGTTGTTATCGATGCTGTGAAAGTTAATAAGGATAAATTCTTTAAGAATCTAAGATTGCCTTTATCTGCAGGCCGAGTTGTCAGTGCATCAGAGATTCCGGGAGAGACGTCCGGTAGAGGTGTGGCCGGATTTATTTCCGAGGGGGGAGACTTTATGATGTGGAGTCAGACTTTTCCGGCGGAGAAAGATTCAGAGGATGATGACAATGAGGAGTATCCTTCTGATGCTGACGTGTCATATATGGTGGAAGCAAACGTGCTTACCGATGGAAGCCTTTCTGCTCCCAAAGCTGTAGAGAATCTTGGTGAGGATGCAGATTATCCCTTTATGACCGGTGATGGTACCACACTATATTACTCTGCCTACGGAGATAATTCTGTGGGGGGACGTGACATTTTTATTGCAACACGCGACGCTGCCACAGGCGAATATCGTCAGCCGGTCAATGCCGGTATGCCGTTTAATTCTTCTGCTGACGATTATCTTCTGGCGGTTGATGAGGAGAACGGAGTAGGATGGTGGGCTACGGATCGCCATCTGCTCGATGAAGAAGTGATGCTTTATGTCTTTTTGCTTCCCGAAGGTAGAAAAAACTTTGAGGGAACTTCTGAAGAGAAGCGTGAGAGGGGAGTGCTGGATGACATCCGCGTGACGTGGATAGCGCAGGATTCAGAGGATGAGGATACCGATGATGATGATGAATCCGAGATATCTAAGACATCTGAGCAACTTGAGCAGGAGCAGGCCGAACGAGAAAAGCAATATCGTGAGAAGGCAGCCGAGATTCGCAAGATTCAACCCGGACTGAAACCTCGAAGACACGATTGTAGAATCCCCGTCGGACCGGGAAAATATATATATTCGGTCGACGACGTAAGGTCGGAGAGCGAGAAGCGCCTGGTCGGTGAATATATCCGCGCTGAGAAGAATCTTGCTGCGCTTAAATCCGATCTTGACCGTAAAAGAAGAACTTATTCAGTAAGACCTGATAATAATCTTGGAAGCGAAATTATAACGCTGGAAAAACAGGTCGAAAATGGAAAAATTGAAGTTACGACTATCCTTTCCGCTCTATATAAAGAATTGGGCGTCGGACGAAGAAAATGAATGGCCGTAATCGGAAAAAAGAAAAGAAAAACATCCTCCGGAAGTTAAAAACTTGCCCGGAGGATGTTTTTTTTGCGTATTTTTAAGGATTTAAGAACAAAAATTATTAAATTTGCAGGCGAATATGCCTTTCCCCGGCTGGCGAGCATATTATAATGAGTCGGAAAATGAGAGTGATAGTTGCTGAAAAAATGATTATTTAGTAATTATAACTTTCAACCGGCGATGAATAAAGCAATAATAGAAACAAAAGAAACTATACCGACATGAGTTTGAACATCATTGTATTGGCAAAGCAGGTGCCCGATACGCGCAATGTGGGCAAGGATGCGATGAAGGAAGACGGCACGGTCAATCGTGCGGCTCTCCCCGCCATCTTCAATCCGGAAGACCTCAATGCACTTGAGCAGGCCCTTAAGCTAAAAGAGATGTATCCCGGCACAAAGGTTACCCTTCTTACTATGGGTCCGGCACGTGCTGCAGAAATCATCCGCGAAGGTTTATATCGTGGTGCCGACGACGGCGTAGTGCTCTCTGACCGTGCGTTCGCAGGTAGTGACACTCTGGCTACAAGTTATGCAATCTCGGCTGCCGTGAAAAAACTCGGCAATTACGACCTGATTCTCGGAGGCCGCCAGGCTATCGACGGCGATACCGCTCAGGTGGGTCCTCAGGTGGCAGAGAAACTGAAGCTGCCCCAGGTGACTTATGCTGAAGATATTATCAAGGCTGAGAATGGTAAAGTTGTCGTGAAGCGTCGCATCGAAAGCGGTGTAGAGACTGTTGAGGCTCCCTACCCGATAGTTATTACTGTCAATGGTTCGGCTGATGAGTGTCGTCCGCGCAATGCGAAGGCTGTGATGAAATATAAAAAAGCTGCTGTGCCCAGTGAAGTGGCTGCCGACGAAGAGAAGAAGGCTTATGTTGAGGCTCGTCCGTACCTCCAGATCGGAGAATGGAATGCCAATACGGTAGAGGCAGATCTCGCACAATGTGGACTGGCCGGTTCGCCCACTAAGGTAAAAGGTATCGAAAATGTGGTGTTCACAGCCAAGGAGGCACGCAAGATAGAGAACACTGACGAAGCGCTCGAAGAACTCATTGTAGAGCTCATCGGTAATCACACAATAGGCTAAACGTCTCCACATAAATAAAGAAAATTAAAAAATGGCAGACAAGAACAATCTTATCGTATACTGCGAATATGAGGACGGAAAAGTGGCTGACGTCAGCCTCGAACTCCTCACAAAAGGACGCCAACTTGCCGATAAACTCGGCATCAAACTGGAGGCTGTTGTAGCCGGTGACAATCTGAAGGATATTGAAAAACAGATTTTCCCCTACGGAGTCGATACAGTATATAAAGTGGAGGACAAGAAACTTTATCCTTATACTTCACTTCCCCATTCTTCAATTCTTATCAATCTCTTTAAGGAGATCGAACCGCGCATTGCTTTCATGGGTGCGACTTCAATCGGTCGTGACCTCGGTCCGCGTGTGAGCTCCGCTCTTCACAGCGGTCTGACTGCTGACTGCACATCGCTTGAAATCGGCGATTACACCGACGCAAAGACCGGTAAGGAATATAAGGATCTTCTTTATCAGATCCGTCCTGCATTCGGCGGTAACATCGTGGCGACAATCGTAAATCCCGATTGCCGTCCGCAGATGGCTACTGTGCGTGAAGGTGTGATGAAGAAAGAGGTGAAGAATAGCAACTATGTAGGACAGGTTGTTGATCTCGATGTTAACAAATATACTGATCCTACCGACTACGTCGTAGATATCCTTGAGCGTAATGTTGAAAAATCAAAAGTGAATCTTAAGGGTAGTCCGATTATCGTAGCAGGCGGTTATGGAGTAGGTAGCAAAGAAAATTTTGATCTTCTTCAGAAACTTGCCGACACTCTCGGTGGTGAACTCGGTGCAAGTCGTGCTGCTGTTGATGCCGGATGGATCGACCACGATCGTCAGATCGGTCAGACCGGTGTGACTGTCCGTCCGAAACTTTATATCGCCTGCGGTATCTCCGGACAGATTCAGCATATCGCCGGTATGCAGGACTCGTCGCTCATTATCTCTATAAATGATGATCCTGACGCTCCGATCAATAAAATCGCCGACATCGTCATCACCGGTAAGATGGAAGACGTTGTGCCGAAACTGATCAAATATTACAAAAAGAATTCTAAGTAAGTCATTCGGCTGATAGGGAATACCACCGTGTGAATAACCTGGTTGTTTTTCCCTAAGCCGCACAATACAGAAAAGCAAAATGGCTAATTTCTATACAGACAATCCGGCACTGAAGACATATCTTACTCATCCCCTGATGAAGAAGATCGTAGCTCTTAAGGAGCGCGACTTTGCAGATGCCGACAAATATGATTATGCTCCTCAGAACTATGATGATGCAATTGACAATTATGATCGTGTGCTCGAAATCGTCGGCGAAATCTGTGGCGATATCGTAGCTGAGAATGCTGAAGATGTAGATCACAATGGTCCGCGCGTTGAGAATAATCGTGTGATCTATGCTGAAGGCACTCAGAAAAATCTGGACGCAACTCGCAAGGCCGGTCTTATGGGCATGGCAATGCCACGTCGTCTGGGCGGACTGAACTTCCCGATCACTCCTTATATCATGGCTGCGGATATCGTAAGCCGTGCGGATGCAGGTTTTGAAAACCTGTGGGGTCTTCAGGATTGTGCAGAGACTATTTATGAATTTGCCGATGAGGATCAGAAGCAGCGTTATATCCCCCGCGTATGCGCCGGCGAGACTATGTCGATGGACCTCACCGAACCTGATGCCGGTTCGGATCTTCAGAGCGTAATGCTCAAGGCTACTCAGAAAGAAGATGGCTCTTGGGTGCTCAATGGTGTGAAGCGCTTCATCACCAACGGCGACGCAGATATTCATCTTGTACTTGCCCGTTCAGAAGAGGGTAGTCACGATGGTCGCGGTCTTTCGATGTTTATCTATGATAAGCGCAATGGTGGCGTAAACGTACGTCGTATCGAGAATAAGATGGGTATCAAAGGAAGTCCTACATGTGAACTCACTTATAAGGATGCTCCTGCTGAACTCGTAGGCAGCCGCCGTCTTGGTCTGATCAAGTATGTAATGGCTCTTATGAATGGTGCGCGTCTCGGTATCGCTGCTCAGAGTGTAGGTCTCAGTGAGATCGCATATCGTGAGGCTCTCGGCTATGCCAAAGAGCGTCAGCAATTCGGCAAGCCAATCATAGAATTTGCAGCCGTAGCTGAGATGCTCTCGGTCATGAAGGCTAAACTTGACGCAAGCCGTACGCTCCTTTACGCCTGCGCACGCTTCGTAGATATGTATAAGATCTATGACGATATTGCCAAAGAGCGTCCGCTTACAGTAGAGGAGAAGAAAGAAGCTAAATACTATAGTAAGCTTGCAGATGCATTCACTCCGCTTGCAAAAGGTATGACTTCGGAATTTGCCAATCAGAATGCCTATGACTGCATTCAGATTCATGGCGGTTCGGGCTTCATGAAAGATTATGCCTGCGAACGTGTATATCGCGATGCGCGTATCACAAGCATTTACGAAGGTACGACTCAGCTTCAGGTAGTTGCTGCAATCCGCCACGTGACAACCGGCACATATCTCAACAAGATACGTGAGATGGAGGCAGAGCAGGTATGTCCGGAGGATGAAGCAGTGAAGAATACACTTGTCTTCATGACTCAGCAGTACGCCAATGCCGTACAGAGTGTGCTTGGTGTGAAGGATTCCTCATTCCAGGACTTTATGGCTCGTCGTCTCGTGGAGATGGCCGGTCATATCGTAATGGGTTATCTGCTTCTTGAAGATACTCAGCGCGATGAATCATTCCGCAAGAGTCTGCATGTTTACGTCAACTATGGTCAGGCTGAAGTAGCCAAGCATGCTGACTTTATCGGTAACTTCCGTCCGGAAGAAATCAAGGATTATCTCTACACTGAGAATAACTGATAGGCTTAGAATAACTAAATTAAGTATTCGATAATCCATGATTTGAAAAGGCTCGGAAAATCCGGATTAAATCTATCATAGTGCCGTTCCTGCTTTTATAGTGGGAACGGCCTTTTTCTTTTGGAAAAATTTGGTTATGTCATAAAAAATTAGTAATTTTGTGTCGGTTTTGCGCGAATAGTCGTGAAACTATTGAAAATAAACAAATTACAAATAATTATGAATCGTTACGAAACCGTTTTCATTTTAACTCCCGTTTTGTCTGACGAACAGATGAAGGAAGCGGTTGGCAAATTCAAGGGCCTTCTCGAAGAGAATGGCGCAAACGTTGTCAACGTAGAGGAGTGGGGTCTTCGCAAGCTCGCGTATCCCATCCAGAAGAAATCGACAGGCTTCTACTGTCTTCTCGAATTCGAGGCAGATCCCAGCGTGATCAAGAAACTCGACGTGGCTTACCGTCGCGACGAGCGCGTGATCCGTTTCCTCACATTCCGTCTTGACAAGTATGCAGCGGAGTATGCTGAGAAGCGTCGCAATCTGAGAGCTAATAAAGCAAACGAGAAACCCGCCGAGGCTGCAGCCGAAGCATAAATATAATTGATTTAATGGCAGCAAATAGCGAAATTCGTTATCTTACCCCTCTGACGGTAGACACTAAAAAGAAGAAATATTGCCGTTTCAAACGTAGCGGCATCAAGTATATCGACTACAAGGATCCTGAGTTCCTCAAGAAGTTCCTCAACGAGCAGGGTAAAATTCTTCCCCGTCGTATCACCGGCACAAGCCTCAAGTTCCAGCGTCGTGTGGCTCAGGCAGTAAAGCGTGCCCGTCACTTGGCTCTTCTTCCCTACGTGACTGACTTGATGAAATAATTGTTTCACTTCTTAAAATAGACTCCAGGACATGAAAATTATTCTTAAAGAGAATGTAGCCGGTCTCGGCTATAAGGATGATGTGGTAGAAGTGAAAGACGGTTACGGCCGCAACTATCTCATCCCCCAGGGCAAATGTATCATCGCTTCTGACGCGGCTCTCAAGCAGCTTAAAGAAGATCTCAAGCAGCGCGCTCATAAGATCGCTCAGGCTAAGGCTGACGCTGAGGCTGCTGCTAAGGCTATCGAAGGTCTGAAACTTACTATCGCAGCTAAGACCGGTGCTAACGGCACTGTATATGGTTCTGTTGGTGCAGCTCAGATTGCAGAGGCTCTTGCTAAGCTTGGCCACGATGTTGACCGCAAGATCATCAGTGTCAAACAGCCCGTGAAGGTTGTCGGTGTTTACGTTGCAAACGTGAAATTCCACAAAGAGGTTGAAACTGAGGTGGAATTCGAAGTTGTCAGCGAGGACGCTCCTGTTGCTGAAGCTCCCGCAGCCGAGTCAGCAGAGTAATTTTTATTCGGCTTATTCTGATAGATTTTAAAATCTGCAAGAACACATAAAAAAAAGAATCCGATGTCAAATCATTTTGACATCGGATTCTTTTTTTTATTCTTGGTTCGCTTCTTCTCTTGGTTTTATTGAGATGTTAACTTATTTCTTACCTTAGGCTGAAAACTTTTTGCAATGATTAATTATTAATCAGCTCGGAATATTGACAACGTGAGAATTTTTTATTAAATTTGTAAATCCGACCGGTATGAAAATCCAAATACGGATTATCTCATGCAGGTTGGTCAATTTTTTAAAGATTACTATAACCGATAAGTATACAATGAAATTCAACGTATCAGGTAAAGCTCTGCAGACTCAACTGCAAGCTGTAAGCAAGGTCATTGCGTCAAAGAACGCGATGTCCATTCTCGACAACTTTCTTCTTCGTGTCACTTCGGATCGTCTCTATATCACCGGCGGCGATCAGGAAAATGTGATGACCGCATGGGTGGAGATATTCGATGTGGAAGGTGAAGGTGAGGTGGCGGTCCTTGCAAAGCGCCTTTTGGAAGTAACTAAGGAGGTGAGCAATCAACCGTTGAAATTCTTTATCAATGAGCAGACTAAGGAGATTGACATCAACTTCATGAACGGCCATTTCAACTTCACTGGTGTTGATGCTGCTGAATATCCGCGTAAGAAGGATCATGAAGAGGGTGCAACCGTGCTGGAATTCCCGGCAATGATGGTGCTTACTGCTCTTGAGGGGACACTATTTGCCGCAAGCGCTGATCCAATCCGTCCCATCATGACCGGTGTATTCTGGGATATCGAGCCGGAACGAGTGACTTTTGTATGTTCGGATACTCATAAACTCGTGAAATATGAAGTGACTGAGGTGGCTCCGGGCCTGACCGACAGTTTTATTCTTCCGGCAAAGCCTGCTAACGTCATCAAGTCGCTTCTCGGAAAAGAAGAGGACTCCATGGTGAAGATTACCAAGGATGAAAAATCCGCTACTTTCGAGTTTGATACGTTCTCTCTCTCAACCCGCTTAATCAAGGGCAACTATCCTCAATATCGTCGCGTATTCCCCAAAGATAATCCCTATTGCCTTATTGTAAACCGGGAATCTTTGCTTAATGCTGTGCGTCGTGTGGCTCTCTTTGCAAGTAAGGCTTCCAAACTGGTAAAGTTCAACATTCAGCCTACTGAGGTGCTTATGGCATCGCAGGATCTGGATTATGCTACTTCCGCTGAAGAAAGAGTGGAATGTGAATATCAAGGCACTCCAATGACGATAGGATTCAATTCAGACTATATGACAGAAGTGCTCTCAAATCTTCAAGGGGATGATGTGAAGGTTGAACTTGCCGATCCGGCGCGTCCGGGACTTTTCTCTCCGGTAGAGCAGAAAGAGGGTGTAGACGTGGTGATGCTTCAGATGCCTATGCAGGTAATTGAATAATTCCGATAAGGAAGATGAGTAAGAATAATATTACGCTTGAGCGCCCGTTGGTGTTTTTCGATCTTGAGACTACGGGCACCAATATCCTTCGCGATAGAATCGTTGAGATAAGTATTATTAAACTGTTTCCTGACGGAACTCACGAGGAAAAAACCCGTCGTCTGAATCCGGAAATGCATATTCCGGAAGAAGCTACAGCTATCCATCATATATCTGATGAGGATGTTGCTTCCGAGCCCACTTTCCGGATGGTTGCTAAATCGCTTTATGAGTTTCTTGACAATTGCGACATTGCCGGCTATAACAGTAACAAATTCGATGTGCCGGTGCTTATTGAGGAGTTTGCAAGAGTTGGAATGAATTTTGATGTCAACAACAGAAAATTCATCGATGTCCAGAATATTTTCTATAAGATGGAACAGCGTACTCTGACGGCTGCCTATAAATTCTATTGTGGCAAGGATCTGACGAAGGCTCATTCAGCGTCGGCTGATACTATGGCGACCATGGAGGTGCTTATGGCGCAGATTGAGCGTTATGATGAATTGGGACAGGATGTAGCTTCCTTGAGTGAATTTTCCTCGGGTGGTAGGAATCTTGACTTGGCGGCAAGAATTGTTCTTAATGATAAGGATGTACCGGTTTTCAATTTCGGAAAGCATAAGGGCCGGGCAGTGGAAGATATATTCTATCGTGAGCCTTCGTTCTATTCGTGGGTAATGCAGGGTGAATTTCCCAAAAACACGAAGGATGTGCTTACTCAGCTCTATTATGCTTACCAACAGAAGAGGAAGATGAGAAAGTAGCTTGATAGAAAATAAGTAAAGTATATTCTTTTAATATCCTTATATTTACGCAAAGTCAGATCAACATGATGAAAGGTAAGCATATAGTGTTGGGAATTTCCGGTGGTATCGCAGCCTATAAGGCAGCGATGCTTCTGCGTCTGCTCATTAAGAAAGGAGCTGAAGTACAAGTAGTAATCACTCCCAATGGGAAAGAGTTTATAACCCCTGCTACACTTGCCGCATTGAGCGGCAAGCCGGTTGTCAGTGAGTTTTTTGCGGCCAACACGGGGGAATGGCATTCCCACGTTGACCTTGGATTGTGGGCTGATCTAATGATTATAGCTCCTGCCACCGCTTCTACTATCGGAAAGATGGCTAATGGCATTGCGGACAATATGCTTATAACTACTTATCTGTCGGCTAAGGAACAGGTAATGGTGGCACCGGCTATGGATCTGGACATGTGGGCGCATCCGTCTACGCAGCGCAATGTAGAGACCTTGCGCCGCGACGGCGTTATTATTGTAGAGCCGCAGGCCGGTTTTCTGGCGTCCGGTCTTACCGGAAAGGGTAGAATGGAGGAACCTGAAGCTATTGCCGAGGCTGCAGAGGAGTATTTCAGAAATCTTGAAGAGACTTCATCGAAAAAGATGGATATGATCGGCAAAAGAATCGTAATCAGTGCCGGTCCAACTTATGAAAGTATAGACCCTGTAAGATTTATCGGCAATTATTCATCCGGCAAAATGGGATTTGCACTCGCCAATGAATGTAAGCAGCGGGGAGCGGAAGTGACTGTAGTGGCCGGACCGGTTGATAAGAATCTTACTCTTATTGATGGAATAAAGCGGATAGATGTAATTTCTGCGCATGAAATGCTTTCAGCGATGGAGAATGAATTTGATGAATCTGATGTAGCTGTGATGGCTGCTGCCGTGGCAGATTATAGGCCGGTTGAGGTTGCTGAAAGTAAAATTAAACGCGAGAATAGGGATGAAATCACTCTCCGGCTCGTCAAGAATCCGGATATTGCAGCCGCCTTGGGCAAACGGAAGGAGAATCGTAAACTGATTGGGTTTGCTCTTGAGACAGATCATGAATTCGAGAATGCTCTATCCAAGATGCAACGCAAGAATCTTGATATGATCGTCCTCAATTCCCTCCGGGACAAGGGTGCAGGAATGATGACCGATACTAATAAAATTACAATTTTCACTTCCGACGGAACTGATCGGACATTCCCTCTTAAAAGTAAGAAGGACGTAGCTGCCGACATCGCAGATGCAATTTCCGGTTTATTAGGACGTTGATAATATATGGTTGTCCGAATGATAATGATTGGTTAAAAATATTTGACTGATAAGGAGAATAAGATATTCGGATGAGATGTAAACATATACTACGATTATGAAAAATAAAGGAGTTGTCGGAAGAGGTCTGGGGATTGGTCTGATGGTACTCTCCGGGATTGTATCGGTGAGTGCTCAGGAGTTGCGTTGTCAGGTGGAAGTAAATTCTCAAAAGATTGAAGGCACTAATAAGAGTGTATTCGAATCCCTACAGCAGTCGATCAACGATTATATGAATGAAAATCGTTTTACGACAGCTACTTTTTCTCCGACTGAGAAGATTGATTGCCGGCTTTTCCTGACAGTAGGTGAGTATGACGGCGACCGTATCAAGGGTGATCTCCAGGTGCAATTGTCGCGCCCGGTATATAATTCGACATATACTACAACAGTCTTTAATTTCAAGGATAATCGTGTGGAATTCGATTATAAAGATGGCGATCCTCTTATTTTTAATGAGACATCCCAGCAGAATAATCTTACGGCAATCCTTGATTATTATGCATATCTCTTTCTGGCACTGGATTTTGATACGTTTTCTCCCGAGGGTGGTCAGGCATATTATGATCGGGCTGCCAGCATTGTGCAGGCTGCCCAGTCGACGGGTGAGATCGGGTGGAAAGCATTTGAAGATACGAAGAATCGTTCGGCTGTGTTGAGTGCGTATACGGATCCGGCCACTTCCGGGATGCGTAGGCTCCTTTATAATTATTACAGGAAGGGATTGGATGAGATGGTGACGAGTCCTGATAAAGGCAGAGCTACCATCACTGAGTCGCTCAAAGATCTTCAGAGCGTGTATAAGAACGCACCGATGTCGGTCGGACTCTCTATTTTTCGGGATTCGAAACTTGATGAACTCGTAAATATTTATTCTAAGGCTCCGTCGACAGAGCGTGACGAGGCATATGAAATTCTCGAACCGATTTATCCTACCGACAGAGAGCGTCTGGATAAGATTAAGAAGGGGAGTGAACAATAAAAGGCTGTAACGTAAATTATTTATGAACGAGAGATTCGTCCCCTCACGATTACAATTTGACTGAAAAGAAATTTCGAAGGTGATAAAGAAACTGATAATAAAGAATTATGCGCTAATCGACGAACTCGATATAGATTTCGGCGATGGGCTTTCAATTATTACCGGTGAGACCGGGGCAGGCAAGTCAATTATGCTCGGTGCGCTCGGACTTCTTCTCGGTGAGCGGGCTGATACCCGCGCTATTGCCGATAAATCACGGAAGACTATAGTCGAGGCTACCTTTGAGGTGGAACGTCCGTCAGAAGAACTGGCTACCGGAGAAATGGAGAAGATTGAACTAATCGCCCGGCGTGAGATTCAACCATCCGGCCGTTCACGTGCATTTCTCGATGATTCTCCGGTCACTCTTCTGCAGTTGGGTTCAGTCACGTCTCGTCTTCTTGATATTCATTCTCAGCATGCCAATCTGAGTCTTACTTCCGGTGAAGGTCAGCTACAGATTATTGATGCTATGGCAGATAATAAGGAATCTCTGGATGATTATCGTGAAGTATTCCGTAATTATGTGGCTATTCGAAATCGTCTGCGTAAAATAAAGGAGGAAAAGGCTAAGAATCAAGAACGTAGGGATGCAATTGCTTATCAGCTTTCGCAACTTCAGAAATTGAATGTGAAGCTTGGTGAGCAGGAGGCTGTCGAACGTTCTTTCGAATTGCTGAATGATGCCGATTCGATTCAGGAGCATTTGCGGAGTGTGAATTATCTGCTTTTGGAGTCGGATGGATCATCATTGGCAAATATTTCGGAGTGTATTTATCATCTTGAGGAAATCGCAGAACTGGTGGATGCCGATATCCCGGAGGAGGAGACCCTTCATTCCCGCCTGAAAGAAATCGCTATTGAAATTAAGGATATCGCTGAGACGGCAGGTCGTAAGGCCGATCTTATAGAATCCAATCCTGCTACGTTGGCCAAAGCAGCAGCCAGAATGAAAGAACTGTATGATGCTGTGAAGGCATTTCATGTAGTCAAGGCTGATGAGCTGGTAGCGCTTCGTGAAAAACTCGAGAAGGATTTTTCCCGGTTGGAAGGAGATGATGATGAGACTATCGGTCTGGAACGTGAGGGACGTCAGCTTGCCCGATTACTTAAAGAGATGGCGGCAGGGCTGACTGAACGACGCAAAAAGGCGGCAGAAAAGTTCAGTCGTGATCTTACGGAAAGAGCCAAGCCTCTCGGTCTTGCAAATCTTCGTTTTGAAGTGAAGATGGAACAGACCAAACTATCAATAAATGGTCAGGACAGTGTGGAATTCATCTGTTCCTTCAATAAAAACGGGGAATTACTTCCGATGGTAGCTACTGCATCAGGAGGTGAACTATCGCGTCTGACGCTTTCTATCAAGTCGATAATGGCAGAAAAAATGGAAATGCCTACTGTCATCTTCGATGAGGTTGATACCGGTGTCAGTGGTGAGATTGCAGCCAAAATGGGGGGGATGATGGTAAAGATGGCTGATGAGATTCAGGTAATGGCCATTACTCATCTTCCGCAGGTCGCTGCGAAAGGTGAACGTCATTACAAGGTTATGAAGCAGGATACTACTGACCGTACGATTAGTACGATCCGACAACTCACCGATGAAGAGCGAGTGAAGGAGATTGCAGGGATGCTGAGTGGGGAACATATTACGGAGGCTGCCCTTTCGGCTGCCCGTTCACTTGTAGAAAAACACTAATTGACCCAATGGATAAGAAAGACTACATTTTCGGTCTGCGCGCAGTAATAGAAGCGATTGAGGCAGGACGGAATATAGATAAGGTTCTCGTAAAGAAAGATCTTAATGGTGACTTGGCAAAAGAATTGTATGCCAAAATGAAAGAGTATGGGGTAGTGATGCAAAAAGTGCCGGTTGAAAAACTTAACCGTATCACGATGAAAAATCATCAAGGAGCCATCGCCCTTCTCTCTCCAATAGAATATTCACGTCTGGAAGATCTGATCCCTCTTTTTTATGAGGAGGGCCGGAATCCTTTCATTCTTCTTCTTGATGGCTTGACTGATACACGTAATTTCGGTGCCATAGCCAGAACAGCGGAATGTGTCGGAGCCGATGCTATAGTGATTCCCGTAAGGGGGAGTGTGTCGGTAACTCCGGATGCTGTAAAGACGTCGGCAGGAGCACTTTTGCATATTCCGGTATGTCGTGAGCGCTCAATTCTTGATGCCGTAAGATTGTTGAAAGACAACGGTTATAAGGTAGTTGGTGCGTCAGAAAAGAGCCATGAAAATTATACTGATATTGACTATAATCTTCCTATAGGTATTGTGATGGGAGCCGAGGACACGGGTATCAGCAATGAAGTGCTGAGAGCCTGCGATGCTCTTGGGGCTATTCCTATTTGCGGCCATATCGGTTCACTTAATGTCTCGGTTGCGGCGGGTGTAATGATGTACGAGGTCGTGCGACAGCGTGGAATTAATTAATGTTTTATGACCCAAAACTTGATAATGCGGCCATAAAATAGTAATTTTGCACTTTATTTAAGAAGAAATGATTAATAGAGTATTGATTCGAATTAAGGTTGTGCAGATGCTTTATTCTTATCTGCTGGTAGAGAATACGTTTGCAATCGAACCTCAGCCTGAGTCGCCTACGAGAGAGAAGCGCTTCGCTTATTCTCTCTATCTTGACATGCTTGCAATGATGACTTCGATCGCTTCCGAAATCACACGTCGAGGAGGTGACAGCCCGCTGTATGACACCCGTTTTATCCAGCGCCTTTCCCGCGAGGACAGAGTAAGAATGCTCATCGGGCGCCATGCCTCAGGCAATTGGCCATTGGCCGATGTAGAGCGTCAGCTGACTATAAAAGTTAAAGAGTCCGGACTGTATAAGAAATTCCTGAAGAGCGAGAATCCCGGTTCGCAGGCTGATGAGAAGATATGGCAGGAGATTTTCAATACAATCATCATGACTGATCCTGCGCTAAATCAGGAAATCGCAAAGATGGAGAATTATTCTCTGAGTGGAGTAGAACGTATGCGTGGCCTGATGGATCAGACATTTACTAATTTTTATTCATCGTCTGACCATCTCCCCGATGCACTGAAGACTCTTGCCTTGAGTATGGATAAGGCTCGTGAGCTTTATTTCCGTCTGCTTGATCTCCCGGTGCGTCTTGTCGCAATGCGTGAGGCACAGATTGAAGAACAGCGTAATAAATATCTGGCCACTCCTGAAGACCGCAATCCGAATATGCGTTTCGTAGAGAATGAACTCGTAGATTATCTCCGTCATAGCGAACAGCTTGACGCAGCTCTCAATCGCTACGGCAGGTCAATGTCGGCCGATGACGATCCCATGCTTATGGCTCTCCTGCGTGCAATCATGTCGTCAGACCTATATAAAGAATATATGGAGATGCCGGCTACGGATTTCGAGCACGATTGCGAATTCTGGAGAAATGTATATCGCCAGATTATCTTTGACAATCCTGATTTCCTTGAGGCCCTTGAAGATAAATCAGTATTTTGGAATGATGATCTTTACACTATCGGTACGTTTGTCGTAAAGACCGTGCGTCGTATCTCCGACCACATGAAGCGTCGTGAAGAGCAAGCGGAAAAAGATGGCGACCTTTATCCTGTGAATGATGCCGAGGTGTTGCTCCCCATGTATAAAGATGACGAAGATGCGCGCTTTGGCAGTGAACTCTTCTCGGCAGTTGTAAATAATAAAGATACTTATCGTCAATATATCGATCATGCGCTTGACACCAGTATCTGGGAGGCTGATCGAATGGCATATATGGATGTTATCGTTATGATGGCAGCCATTGCCGAAATGCTTAATTTCCCGAGCATACCTCTAAAGGTGACGGTAAATGAATATATTGAAATCGCTAAGAGTTATTCCACGGGCAAGAGCGGCCAGTTTGTGAATGGTATGCTTGGTGATATCGTGAAATACCTCAAATCCGAGGGAAAACTTCTGAAATAATAATTATCATTAAAATAGATCCAAGAAATGGAACTTCAGACAATCCTTCTTCAGCAGCAGGCTGAAGGTAATGGTTGGAGCGGAATGGTGATGATCGTCGCAATGATCGTCATCTTCTACTTCTTTATGATTCGCCCGCAGAGCAAAAAACAGAAAGAGATTAAAAAGGCTCGTGAAGCTATGCAGAAGGGTGATAAAGTAGTGACTGCCGGGGGTATCTACGGCACTATCAAGAGCATCTCAGAGGAGACGAATACCATGATGATGGAGGTAGCTCCCGGCGTTACTATCAAGGTAAGTCGTGAGCAGGTGTTCCCTGTCATTGCAGAAACTCCCGCTAAAGACTCTAAGAAAGACTCTGTTAAGGAAGAAAAATAATTCCGAAGAAATATGGCCGACGGTAAGCGTAAGAAAATATTGACATATTGGAAGAATGTGAAGGCCACTACCGGTTTTCGCAAATTTCTTACGTTTCTTATATTCGTCGGAATTGCATCTCTTTTCTGGCTGATCCTTGCTCTCAATGATAATATCCAGGAAGATATGGAGGTCAGAGTCCACATCTATAATGTTCCGGATTCGGTAACATTTATTGTAGACCCACCGGCTGAGATTCATGCTATGGTGCGCGATAAGGGTACCAATCTTTGGCGAAGCGCTACATTCGGACACGCTGTGATGGAACTTAATTTCCGAGAGTATGCCGCAGATGGTATTTTTTCTGTAAATCGTGGCGAACTGACCGCTGCTCTCAAAAAAGTTTTCGGCCAGTCCGCTTCTCTGATCTCTACTTCGGTCGATAGCATTCATACCGTCTACACTACTTCTCCGGGTAAAAGAGTCCCGGTAGAGGTAGTGTTGGACATGACCCCCGCGGTAGGTAAAATTATAAGTGGCAAGCCACGAGTAGAGCCAAGCGGAGTCTTAGTCTATGGCAGCCGGGATGTTCTTGATACAATTAGTCGCGTGCTTACAGAAAAATTGCGTGGCGTTAATATCGAGGATTCAAAGACTTATACCGTAAAGTTGCATAAAATATCCGGTGTAAAGATACAACCGCCTGAGGTGAAAGTTATGGTCGAAGTTGAGCAGCTTGTCAGAAAGCAGGTTAGAGTCAATATACAGATTGATAATCTTCCGGCTGGAGAAGACCTTTTGCTTTTCCCGTCGACTGCCAATGTGGAGTATTATCTTCCGATGAGTAAGTTCAATCTTTCCAACGACAAGATTAGCGTGCATGTAGATTATCGCGATCTTGAGAGCGGATCAAAGCAACTTCCTCTTCATCTTGGCGCACATAGTAAAGATATGGAGAATGTGCGACTGCTTGATCAGACGGTTGAATATACTCTGGTAAAGGATTAATATAGATGCTGATTGGAATTAGCGGAGGCATTGGAAGCGGAAAGAGCGTCGTAAGCAGGATTCTGCGACTTAAAGGAATGACAGTCTATGACTGTGATTCCGAAGCTAAGCGTCTTATGGCGGATAGCCATAAGATAAAGGAAAGAATCCGCGATGAAATATCTCCTCAAGTGACAGATGGAGAAAGAATCCCGGACCGGGCTTTGCTTGCCGAGATTATCTTCAACGATGAAACTGCCCGCAAGAAACTCAATACTATCGTTCACGGCGCAGTCCGAGATGATGTCTTGAAAAGGATGGCCACTGAGAGGATTCTATGGGTCGAGGCTGCAATCCTTGCGGAGAGTGGTCTGGCGGAATTTTGTGACAGAATCTGGAAAATAGTGACCCCGACGGATTTACGTATCTCCAACGTAGTCAATCGCGACGGATGCTCTGTAGAGCATGCCTTCAAGCGGCTTCGCTCTCAGGAGAGTGAGCAACATTTGCTTATAAAATATGAGAACAAGACCGACATGATTTTCAATAATTCTCAATCATCCCTCCTCTTTCAGATTGAAGAATTACTGAGAGATGTCGTGGCATATTAAGAAAGAAATTTAAACTCAAAATAAGATGTTAAGAACAATTCTTGCAATCACCGGCAAACCGGGACTTTTTAAAATAATCTCACACGGCAATCGTATGCTTCTCGTGGAAGATCTCGTATCGAAAAAGCGTACTCCGGTGCATGGTCGCGACAAGGCTGTGTCACTCGGAGATATCGCAATGTACACTGAGGGAGACGACAAACCCCTTAGTGAGATCCTCGATCTCGTCTATGCTTATCAGAATGGAGAGAAGATCGACGTGAAGGCCCTTGATAATGATGCACTGCGTGCTAAATTTGGTGAAATCCTTCCGGATTTTGATCGTGACCGCGTCTATCCTTCCGATATCAAGAAACTCTTCACATGGTATAACATCCTGCTTGAAGCCGGCTTCACAAAATTCACAGAAGAGGCTAATGAGGAAGAGGCCGAAGATGCTTCTGAGAAGTAATCAGATTCGTCTGCGTTGAATCAATCTCAACGACTTCATAAAAACAAATATCCGCTCTGCAATCTCAGATTGCAGAGCGGATATTTTATTTTGTCTTTAAGAATCAATTAGGATCAGAGAAGTGAGATGGAGCGATTGATAAACTCAGAAAGCTCGCGACCTTTCAGAAGACCGGCCTGAAGCAATGCAAGGTCGATAATCTGACGGGCTTCGGGTAGCTGACGTGCATAATCTCCGATAATAGATTGCTGCTCAGAACGGAGTTGAGCGACTTTGTTCTCCTTCTCCTCTATAGCCTTCTTAGCTGATGCCTTTTCCTCATCTGATAATCCTTCTGACGCTTTTGGGTCACGACCTTTTGTGATTTCCTCATTCAATGAGGCGATTTCATCAATGATGGGTTGGACTTTAGATTCAATTGACGCAGAAGACCCCTCAATAATTTTCTTTACTGCAGGTTGAGTAATATTGACGATAAGCTGATAACTATCAGGGAAATTACCGCCCATCATTCCGGGTTGTTGTGCTGCCATCTGTTTCATACGGCGCATGAATTCATCCTGAGTGACAGTAGCGGGAGCGGCATTTTCACCAAGATTTTCAAGCGAAACGATGAAGTGAGCGTTTTCAACTTCAGGGATATCCGCAGAGAAGATACCCTGAAGAATGTCAGCCTGCGCTGCGGAAAGATCCGCCTTAGCTGAATCCTCTTTCATAATCAGACGCTCGGGTATGTCAGAATCTACTCTTACAAATCGAAGATTCTTCTCTTTTGATTCAAGCATAGACATGAAATGACTATCAAGTTCTCCATCCATGAGAAGCACACTATAGCCCTTATCTTGCGCAGCCTGGATATAAGAATATTGCGCCGTAGGATCAGTGGTATAGAGATAGATGAGGGTCGATTCCTTGTCGGTCTGCGAGGGTTCTACAAGTTTCTTATAATCCTCGAGAGAGAAATACTGACCCTGAACGTCTTTGAGGAGATAAAATTTTCGAGCGGCTTCAAAGAATTTTTCGTCGGTCAGCATACCGTATTCGATAAAGATACGGATATCATCCCATTTCTTTTCAAACTCTTTACGGTCAGATGTGAAAAGACGATCAAGTTTCTCAGCTACCTTCTTTGATATATAGGATGAGATTTTCTTTACCTGACGATCCGACTGCAGATAACTTCTGGAGACATTCAGAGGAATATCCGGAGAATCTATTACGCCCTGCATGATTGTCATAAACTCCGGCACAACACCTTCAACCTGATCGGTCACGTAGACCTGATTGCAATAGAGCTGAATCCGGTTGCGCTGAAGGTCGAGGTTGCTCTTTACTTTAGGGAAGTAGAGGATTCCGGTCAGAGTGAAGGGATAGTCAACGTTGAGGTGGATCCAGAACAACGGATCTTCACGTCCGGGCATTAGTTCGTGATAGAAACGCAGATAATCCTCATCTGTAAGATCGGTCGGTTTGCGGGTCCAGAGGGGTTCAGTCGCGTTTACTACATTGTCTTCATCAGTTTCGACATACTTCCCATCTTTCCATTCCTCTTTTTTGCCACATACTACCGGCACCGGCAAGAACCGACAGTATTTCTTAAGCAGCCCTATGATACGGTCTTTCTCAAGATATTCTTTCGATTCGTCGTCGATATAAAGAATAATGTCAGTGCCTCGGTCGCTCTTTTCTATAGGGTGCATATCATATTCAGGCGATCCGTCACAAGTCCATTCTACAGCCTGTGCGCCCTCCTTATACGAGAGTGAGCGGATTACGACCTTCTTGGCCACCATGAACGCTGAATAGAATCCGAGTCCGAAATGTCCGATAATTGAATTTGCGGTATCCTTATATTTTGCAAGGAATTCTTCAGCACCGGAGAAGGCTATCTGATTGATATATTTCTGGATATCGTCAGCATCCATGCCAATGCCACGGTCTGAGATTGTAAGTGTCCCGGCTTCTTTATCAATTGTGACGTGGACATCAAGTTTGCCAAGCTCACCTTTGAAATCGCCGAAAGAGTTTAGAGTCTGAAGCTTTCGTGTGGCATCCACTGCGTTGCTCACGAGCTCACGCAGAAAGATTTCATTGTCACTGTAAAGGAATTTTTTGATAACGGGGAAAATATTTTCAGTAGTTACCCCTATTTTTCCGTTTGCCATAATATTATTGTAGATATTAAGATTTACTACATTATCGTTTTTCATAGTCTATAACAAATCTTATGCCAAAGGGGTTGAAATTTCCGGTTTCACGGAATTTTCAACCCCCTATAAGTGTTTATAGTTTTTAGGATTATGGCAATGCTTCTCAAGTAGAAATTTTATTCTCTTGCGAGAGTTCTTGCAGGAGCAACTTTTCCTGCAAATCTGCTCGGTAGAATAAGTGCTACCCAAATAATGGCAAGAACAGCAATATTTAAAACAAGTAAAGCAGGGAACGAAATTTCTACAGGCACGAAGTCAATATAGTAAGAATCAGGGTCAAGGGGCATAAAATGGGTCTCTTTCTGGGCATAAAGCAGGCATAATGAGATCGCATCGCCAATAAGCAGACCTATTAATGCTATCTTGGCGGCCAGACGAATAAAGATTCTGCTGATAAGTTGTCTACTTGCACCCAAGGCAGCGAGCAAGGCTATTACTCTTACCTTATCGACCATCAGAATCAACATTCCGGAAATAAGCGTAATGACTGCAACGATTGTCATCAATGTCAATACTACGATGACATTTGTGTCAAGCATGTCAAGCCAGTGGAAATATCCCATACCGGATTGGCGGGCTGACGTTACGTTATAAAGACGATAAATCCTTTGTTCGGCATAGGCGTTAAGGAGAGTTGCTGTCAGATCTTCAGCATATTGATCTATGCTGGAGAAGTTATCGGTAGAGACTGCTATAGAAGTAGCCTGGGAAGGAGATACATTTCCCAATTCCTGCACGAGGGGTAGCGAACCAAAGGCGTAAGTATCATCAAAGATCTCAAAATGAGAATTGAATATTCCGGCAATTCTTAGTTTGCGGACAAGAATTTTGTCAGTGATAAAATATGTATCGATTCTATCACCGGTTTTTAATCCGAGATCGGAGGCGATGGACGCAGAGATTAGAATATCGTTGTGGGCTTCATCCTTTGTATAGTCGGGAATTTTACCACTGACCATCGATAACTCTACAAAGTTGAGATTGTCCTTACCGGTAAGCGACTTCAGATAACTCCCTTTAAAATCTGATGGGGTCTTAAATATAGCCGGTACGGCAGCCTGCAAAGAATAGTCCGTAACGTATGGCCTGGAATCTAAAATCGATTTAAGAGTAGGAGTGAGAGTAAGCAGATTCGACGGTTCGCGAGAAGAGGCATTACCATCCGATGTATAAAATTCTTTTGTCGCATCTTTCGCCTCAATCATTGGAGTAATCGTAATGTGGGAATTGAAACCGGCTACCTTATTAGTGATTTCGCGCTTGAAACCACCTACTATAGCTATAGCACAAGCCATCACCGTGATTGCAAGTGCCACGGCGGCAATCCCGACAGCTACGGCCGGTGATATCTTATTTCCGGCAGAAGAGATTGATAAGCGCCGGGCGATGAAATTTGCTACTGTCATATCTGAGAGTAAAAAATATTTATAAGTACTGCGGCAGAAGAGAGATAAAAAAGCCGGCAGATAAATCTTAAAATTTCCTCAGCTGAGCTTTCAAGCCCTCAAAAACTGCTTGAAAAAGGGTTGAGGAGGAAATAATTTAAGAAAGTTTCTACAAAAGTACGCAAAAAATTTGGCAATTCACCTTTCAATCGTTAACTTTGAGGTCGGAAGAGTAAAAACAAGCTCTTCAACCTTAAATCTAATCGTTCCCGAAGTATCGGATTCCCACTGGAATTCCAAGCTGAAGGAATCAAACTATCCGATCAAATACAATGGAAGAAAATCTGATCAAGACCTGTTTGCATGATCGCCATGTTAAGGCAGGCGCGTTGATGTCGCCTTTCGGTGGCTTCGATATGCCCATTCAATATAAGGGCATCACGGAAGAACATAATGCAGTTCGTCATGAAGTCGGAGTATTCGACGTCAGCCATATGGGCGAAGTGCGCACAAAGGGCCCGGAAGCCTGTAAATATGTAAATCATATCTTCGTAAATGATGTGACCGGTGCTCCTGACGGTCAGATTTTCTATGGTATGATGTGTTATGAAAATGGCACTACAGTAGATGATCTTCTGGTTTATAAGGTTAATGATGAGGAATATTTCCTCGTAATCAATGCTGCCAACATTGATAAAGATGTAGCCTGGATAAAGAGAAATGCAGAAGGCTTCAATGTGACTGTCGAGGATGAATCTCCTAAATATGGAGAGGTGGCACTTCAGGGTCCGAAAGCCGAGGAAACTCTTGAAAAGGTCCTCGGTATTGATGGCAAGGATATCCCGTTCTATAATTTTAAGACTTTCCATATCGACGGGGAAGATGTCATCGTGAGCCGCACAGGTTATACGGGTGAGGATGGCTTTGAGATCTATGGCTCCCATGAATATATCGTGAAAGTATGGGATCTCCTCATGGAAGCCGGTGTCCAGCCCTGCGGACTCGGATGTCGCGACACTCTTCGTTTTGAAGTCGGACTCCCACTCTATGGTCATGAGCTAAGCGATGAAATTTCACCGATTGAGGGTAGCCTCAGCATGTTTGTGAAGCTCGATAAACCCGAATTCATAGGGAAAGAAGCTCTTGCAAAGCAGAAATCGGAAGGCGTGGCTCGCAGAATCGTTGGTATCGAACTTGATGGAAATGCTATTCCGCGTGCCGGTTATCCCGTGATTGTAAATGGAGAGAAGGTTGGTGAAATCACAACGGGATATAAATCCATCTCTACGGGTAAGAGTGTGGCAATGGCAATGGTAAATAAGCCATTCGACAAGCTTGGCACAGAAATTGAAGTGCAGATCCGTAAGAAGACTTTTCCCGGAAAAGTAGTGAAGAAACGCTTCTACGACAAAAACTATAAAAAATAATAATCAACAACATATAAAGATCAATTCAAATGAGCAAGATTATAGAGACTCTCCGCTACGCGGACTCACACGAATGGGTGAAACTCGAAGGCGATATCGCTACTGTCGGTATCACAGACTACGCGCAGCATGCTCTCGGAAGCATTGTGTACGTTGACATGCCCGAAGTAGGCGACGAAGTGACAGCCGGTGAAGAATTCGGCGCGGTAGAATCCGTAAAGGCCGCCAGCGATCTTATTTCGCCCGTCAGCGGAGAGGTTGTGGAAATCAACGAGGCTCTCGAGGATAGCCCCGAGCTCGTTAACGAGGATGCTTTCGAAAATTGGATCATGAAAGTCAAAGTTAATGATCCCGCAGAAATCGAAGGTCTTCTTGATGCTGCAGCTTATGCAAAGATCTGCGAAGAATAATCGCGTAATGAAATTCAGAATCTGACGCCGATCAATTATCAGGGACGTTCCTTATGCGCTCCGGAGAAATGGTCGGCGTCTCCTTTTTTAGAAACTTTTTCAAAAGTCGGAATCTACCGATGTCATTTTTTTTGATGTCGGGATAGATTATTATCGACCTAAAATCTAATCCCAAAGGATGAGCAATAAATATATGCCTCACACTGAGGAAGACATCCGAGTGATGCTGGATAAAATCGGTGTGAACACCATTGATGATCTTTATAGTGACGTTCCGCAAGAGGTCATCTATAAAGAGGAATATGATATTCCTTCCGCAATGTCCGAGATAGAACTGCGTAGACATTTTGAAGAACTCGGTAAAAAGAATCAGCGTCTGACGGTATTTGCCGGCGGCGGTGTCTATGACCACTATAGTCCTTCGACTGTGGCCCATCTGCTTCAGCGGAGCGAGTTTTATACTGCTTACACTCCCTACCAGCCGGAAATTTCTCAAGGCACCCTCCAATACATCTTTGAATATCAATCGATCATTAGTGAACTTACCGGTATGGAAGCTACAAATGCTTCCATGTACGACGGAGCTACCGCTACTGCTGAGGCAATGTTTATGATGGTCGCATCAGCAAAAAAGAAGAACCGAGTGCTTCTCTCTGCTACTATTGCCGACCGTGTGATTAATGTGGTTAAGACATATGGCAAGTTCCATGGAGTGGAAGTCACTGTGATCCCTGAAAAAGATGGTATCACTGATTTTGATGCGGTAAAGGAAGAACTGACAAAGGGAGATGTGGCCGGCCTGATTGTCCCCACTCCCAATAAATACGGTATCATTGAGGATTTCTCAGGATATGCCGAGACTCTCCACGCTGTAAAAGCATATCTTTGTGTCAACGCGGATCCCTCAACTCTGGCAGTACTCCGTACTCCTGCTGAATGGGGTGCAGACGTAGCATGTGGCGACGGCCAGTCATTAGGAATGCCCCTTAATTTCGGAGGCCCATATTTAGGTTACATTTCCTGCGCGAAAGGAATGCTTCGCAAAATGCCGGGTCGAGTAGTAGGTGCTACAAAAGATGCTGACGGTAAACGCTCATTTGTACTGACTCTTCAGGCTCGCGAACAGCATATCCGACGTGAAAAGGCTACCTCCAATATCTGTTCGAATCAGTCGCTGATGGCCCTTTACGCCACTATTTATGTAGCGCTGATGGGTAAGCAAGGTATGCGAGAAGTTAATATCAAATCATGCGATGGTGCCCACTATCTCTATGATGCGCTTCTTGCGACTGGGAAATTCCAACCTCTTTTCCCCGGAAAACCCTTCTTGAAAGAATTCGTTATGACTACGGATCTTGATATTAAGGCTCTAAATGAGCGTCTGCTCGAAAATGGTATTATGGGCGGACTCGATCTTGGTGACGGTAAAATCTCTTTTGCAGTCACTGAGAAGCGTACTAAAGAGGAAATCGATAATCTCATCAGCCTTATCTTAGCGTAAGGAAATATTCAGTAGAAGACTCCAATGAAATACTACGATAAACTTATATTCGAACTCTCACGTCCCGGACGCAAGGGTTACGAACTTCCAAACAATAATTTTGGCAATGACGCATTCAGCAAATTGCCTTCTGATCTGATGCGTGAAGTCCCTGCAGAACTTCCTGAAGTCAGCGAACTCGATGTAGTGCGCCACTACACAAATCTTTCAATGAAGAATTTCGGTGTCGATACGGGTTTCTATCCTCTCGGATCATGTACGATGAAGTATAATCCGAAAATCAACGAAGAGGTGGCTCAGATTCCGGAATTTACTGCAATTCATCCGCTTCAGGATGAAAAGTCAGTGCAGGGTGCCCTTGAACTCTATTACAACCTGCAGAAAGCGTTAGCGAATATTGCCGGTCTGTATGAGTTTACGCTGAATCCGTATGCGGGAGCTCATGGAGAGCTGACGGGTCTGATGGTCATGAAGTCATATCATCTTGCTAATGGTGACACGAAACGCACGAAAGTGATCGTACCCAATTCAGCACATGGTACTAACCCCGCCTCTGCAATGGTGGCAGGTCTGGAAGTTGTTGAGGTGAAATCGAAGCCGAATGGTTCGATTGATGTTGAGGACCTGAGACCCCTTCTTGATGACACTGTGGCGGGCATCATGATGACTAACCCCAACACTCTCGGTATGTTCGAGACCGAAATCATGGAAATTGCAAAACTCGTGCACGAAGCCGGAGGTCTGCTTTATTATGACGGAGCGAATCTCAACCCGCTTCTCGGCAAGGTACGCCCCGGAGATATGGGTTTTGACATCATGCACATCAATCTCCATAAGACATTCTCGACACCTCATGGTGGAGGCGGACCCGGGTCGGGTCCTGTCGGAGTTACCGAACGCCTTGCCAAATTCCTCCCGAATCCAAAGGTGAAGAAAAATGAAGACGGCACATTCTCTATTGTAACATCCGATGATAGCCTCGGCAGCATCTCAACCTTCCTTGGCAACTTTGGGGTCATGATGCGTGCCTACGCCTATATTCTCACGCTCGGAAAGGAGAATATCCGCAACGTAGGTCCTTTGGCCACTCTCAATGCCAACTACATCAAAGAATCCCTTAAGGATGATTATCTCCTGCCGATAGAAGGTGTCTGCAAGCATGAGTTTGTATTTGACGGCTTAAAGGACAAATCAACACATGTGACTACCCTAAACGTAGCCAAGCGGCTCCTCGATTATGGTTTCCATGCTCCGACTATCTATTTCCCGCTTCTTTTCCACGAGAGCATGATGATTGAACCTACAGAGACAGAAAGCCTCGAGACTCTAAATGAGTTTATTGACGTAATGCACAAAGTAGCAGCTGAGGCCCGTGAGACTCCTGAAAAGGTAATTGAGGCCCCGCTAACAACTCTCGTGCGCAAACTCGATGAGACCGGAGCAGCAAAGAATCCTGTGCTGACATATCGCCATCTTCAGGCTGAAAATGCTAAAGGAGCAGCAGAATAAATTCTTCTCACAGACTGATAATTTTTAACTATGGACAAATCAGATTTGATTATTATCGGTGCCGGCCCCGGAGGTTATGAGGCAGCTTTAGCCGCCGCTAAGAGAGGAATGAACGTCACTCTTTTCAATGGTGGTGCGCTTGGTGGTACATGTCTGAATGAAGGTTGCATACCTACGAAATGCCTTTGTAAAAATGCAGAGGTCATCGACACTATTCGTGAGGCCGATAAATTCGGCATCGATGATTTTACGTTCACTTTGGATTATAACGAAGTGGTCACCCGTAAGAATGGAGTAGTCAGTCAGCTGCGTGATGGTATAGCAATGATGCTCAAGAGCGCCAAAGTCAATGTGGTGGAAGCGAAGGCTTCGTTTAAGGATGCGCATACTGTAGTTGCCGACGGAAAAGAATATTCTGCTGATAACGTTATAATTGCTACAGGAAGTGACTCACGATCTCTGCCTATCGAAGGTCATGATCTCGAATGTGTAAAGGATAGCACGGCAATGCTCAATATAGAGTATATTCCGGAATCACTTACTATCATTGGAGGAGGTGTCATTGGACTTGAATTTGCCTCAATATTTGCTGCTTTTGGTTCGAAAGTGACAGTGATAGAGTTTATGAAGCAAATTCTTCCTCCTTTTGACAGTGACATTGCAAAGCGTCTGAAGCAGGCTCTCACAAAGCGCGGAATAAAGATTATTACTTCAGCCGCGGCAAAGAAGATTGAACAGAACGAGGATTATGAGATTGTGGTCACCTATGAATCTAAAGGGAAAGAAGAGACCGTAGTTTCGAGCGATCTTCTGATGGCAGTCGGGCGTTCTCCGCGGGTTGAAGGTCTTGGATTAGAAAATGCAGGAGTGGATTATTCTCCGAAAGGGATCCCGGTTGACGATTCAATGCGTACGAATGTAGAGAATATCTTTGCTATAGGCGATGTCAATGCGCGAATGATGCTTGCTCATGTAGCAACGTTCCAGGGATTCCGTGCATTGAACACAATTCAGGGTGTCAAGGATGATATTCGTTTTGATATCACTCCTTCGGCTGTGTTTACACGTCCGGAATGTGGCATGGTAGGTTTAACCGAAGAGCAATGCAAAGCTAAGGGTATTGACATACGGATAGGGCAGAGCTTCTTCCGCGCTAACGGCAAAGCTCAGACAATGGGCGAACCCGACGGACTCTGCAAACTTATCTTCCGCAAAGATGACGATCGCCTTATAGGAGCCCATATAATGGGGGTTGAAGCTGCGGATCTTGCACAGCAATGTGCCGATATGATGAACTCAGGCGCAACCATTGAAAGCATGTCGCAGATTATCTTCTCACATCCCTCTGTGAGCGAAGTGATAATGGCTGCGCTTCATGCAGTAAAATAATTGACATCACTAAATAACAAGAAACTCCCGCGTTTAGACAAGAACGCGGGAGTTTTTGTTATACTCTTTTTAAATTTTAGGTCGTAACATTCCGGCTTACCTGATTCATATAAGAAATGGATTGGAACGTTTCTCTTTTCCTATCGTAGTAGCCGGTCCGTGGCCCGGATATACTATAGTGTCATCAGGAAGAGTCATAAGATTTCTGCGAATTGAATTAAGGAGCTGAGAATGATTTCCACCCGGAAGGTCTGTTCGCCCGATGCTTCCGGCAAAAAGAGCATCACCTGAAATCAAGAATCCGTCAGCTTTATCATAAAGTGCAATACTTCCTTGAGAATGCCCTGGCACATGTATGACTTTTAATTCACCGTTGCCGATCTTTATGATATCTCCATCCTTAAGTTCAGTATCGATGCTTACATCATCAATCTCAAGGGGAATACCGAACATAGAGGCTTGTTGAGACATACGTTCTCCAAGAGGGAGATCATCCGGGTGGGCAGACACACCCACCGAAAAGTTCGACCGTATCCATTCATTGCCGATTGCATGATCAATATGAAGATGGGTGTTGATAAGCTGCGTTACATGCAGCCCATTGGATCTGACGAAATTCTCCATGGCTTGGCGCTCTTCATCGGAGATAATTCCCGGATCGATAATTGCGCATTCCTTGGATGTCGGATCAAACACCACATAAGTGTTGATCCCAAAGAGAGAGAATTCAAAGCGTGCTATTTTCATAGGTATATACAATTAGATTATTCCAATTTTAGTTTTTTATATTTTATTTTATCGGTTGAAGTGACATTATTTGCTAAATTCTGATTCCATCTACCCTTCCGGGTAGAGCGAAGCAAATTTATGCCACCCTTTGCGATCTAAGGCCTTTAGAGGGGTCTCTTATCGATTTATCTTACCACGGGGGTATAAACTATCATCTTAGTTTCAAAGAAGGGCTGAGGAAAGAAATCTGAAATCGGAATAATTTCAGATGAGGAGAGAAGACCTCCTAATTCAGATCTAAGATCTCCACCCTTAAGCGTTATTAGTCCGTTGGGGATGGCGTTACATCCCTTAGGTGAGATATTCTTTCGTATAAGACGCAAAAGATCCGGCTGAGGCATTACTGCCCGACTCACTACAAAATCAAACAATTCGTGACACTCACCGACGTCTCCGTGCTGGAATGTGACGTTGGTAAGACCAAGATGTTCTGCTACATCAGAAGCCACCCGGAGTTTCTTTCCAATTCGATCGATAAGATGGAACTTTACTTCAGGGAACATGACGGCAAGCGGAATGCCGGGGAAGCCACCTCCGGTACCGATGTCCATGACTCGGGAACCTTCTTTGAAAGAAATAAATTTTGCGATTGCAAGCGAATGAAGTATATGGTTGACGCAAAGATTATCTATATCCTTTCGGGAGATAACATTAATTTTGTCATTCCACTCCGGATACAGGCGCGCCATTTCTTCAAATTGTTCGCGCTGGGTGGGAGAGAGGTGGGGAAAATTTTTAAAAATTTCGTTAATCATGGGGCAAAATTACAAAATATTTCGTATCTTCGCAAAATGAATTGCCTTTAAGATATACTTAATTCGCCGGTTCATTATAATATCAGACTCCTCAAGATAAGGCGAGGCTCCGCTGATATAACAAATTACTCCCTGAAAAAGAATTTAAAATCATATAAAATCAACAGACATGGACTTTGTAGGTAAAGTGATCATGGATCTTCCCATGGAGGAGGGTGTGTCAAAGGCAGGTAATCCCTGGAGAAAGAAGAGCTGGGTGGTAGAGACTTTCGGTCAGTATCCCAAACGTGTAAAGATGGATGCATTCGGCAATCAGATTGATAACGTACATCTGGAACTGATGAAGACCTATACGTTATCGGTAGATTTGGAAAGTCGCGAGTTCAACGGTCGTTGGTATACTGATGTTCGTGTATTCCGTGCCGTAGAATCACAAGATCCGACTATGGCCAACCAAGGAGGATATCCCACTCAGCAGCCGGGAACTGCAACTGCGGCTCCCGCCACTCCGACAGATCCTTTTACAGCTCAAGGTGCGACAGATCCTTTCGCTGCTGCACCCGGTGCGGCCGGTGCGGCCGCTTTCGGTGATGCAAGCGACGATCTTCCCTTCTGATCAAAATCACCTCAATCAAAATAAAACATCCGTCACACCGAGGTTCTGTGGTGTGGCGGCTGTTTTATTTTACCATCCTGGCAAAGAATGAGATAAAAAAGGAAATGGTCCGAGACAAAAATATAAAAAGAAAAAGCTGACTCTTTAGAAGAATCAGCTTTTATAAGGTTGTGTCCAAGATGAGAATCGAACTCACACGGCCTAATGGCCACTACCCCCTCAAAGTAGCGCGTCTACCAATTCCGCCAC
>JAAVDX010000010.1:61699-199213 GCA_014801585.1 Bacteroides sp. | reverse complement strand
TCGCTTCGCTTCGCTGTTGCGGATTTGCGACCCGGTGGATGACGTGGATTGTTCTGAGGGGTATTCAAGGTGAATAACCGTTGTCATATCCTACTTGATTTTCCGGGAGTGTTGTTATTTTTTTGATCTGTGTTTTTGGATTTTATTTGGATGGGGGCAGCAATCCGCAACAGCGAAGCGAAGCGCCGCTCAGCTCCCATCCGCACCACCAACCCCGCACCACCCCAAATCCAAAAAAATCCGCACCCATCCGCAACTCCCCGGCCATCGGGGCAAAGCCCCGATCCGGATCCGCGTTCCAAAAAAAAGTTAACCCCCATCCCCAAAAAACAGCCCATCCATCCCCCAAAAAAATTAGTTCAGTGAAGCGCCTAACAGGCGCGGCCAAAAAAATAATTAGCCATATAAAGAAAAACTCTCCTTCAAATGCAAACTATTCCCCCTTCACAGGCAAAGTAGGATTAATAAGGAATAGCTTCCGCGTCGCCCGGGTAAATGCCGTATAAGCCCAGCGGTAGAAACTCTCGTCAAGCCCTTCCGGATCTATGCCGGCCATGTCGACATAGACATGATCCCACTGTCCGCCCTGCGCCTTATGACACGTGACGCAATAACCGTATTTAGCCTGAATAGCATTATAATAAGGATCATCGAGCGCATCCCGGATCTGCTCCGTCAGACTCCCCGCCTGCTCATGAAGCACTATGTTATAGAATCTGTCCATCTCCACCTTCGGAATCGCCGGACCCTCGGCATTCAGCGAACGAAGCATCAGTTTCGCCCCTATCTGCACATCCGTCGATGGAAAATAAAGTTCAGTCTCCACAAAAAATCGCCCATACATCTTCTCCGTCCTGCCGACCCACTTCACCTCCGCCATATCCCCATTGGCGATAAAGGTCTTCATCTTATTGATCTTACTCCAGTAATAATCATTCTTGGCAATCACAAGACGATCCCCCTGCTGAAGCGGCTCTTCAGCATACATCACCATATTCCTGATAGCCATATTATATCGGTTGGCCCGCGAATTGGAGCGAGTGATGATAATCGTATTGTCCACCCCCACCTCATTCCATGAATCCGAAAGCTTATCAGCTAATTCGGCCGATGATATCGCCTCAATATCCGGAAAATCGTGAAGTTCCAATTGAGGTATCTTCCCCGGAATCGGATCTGTCATCGCACGCCGCAGAAGAGTGGCATTATGCAATATTCCTGACCCACCCTCCTGACGCATCGTGATATCCAGATTGAAGACGATCGGGTCAAGACTAAGGCTGCGCAGTCGCTCCGCATCCATAGCCGGAGAAGTAGCCATCCCTACCGGAGGCAACTGAGCCGTATCGCCGACAAGCAAAAGAAGATTCCCCTCATTAGAGAAAATATGCCGCAGCATCTGAAAGAGAAGTGAAGTGGAGGGATGTCCGTCAGTGACGAGCGAAGCCTCATCGCATACGAAGAGGGTGTCTCTGTTAGGATTCGGTGCAAGAAAATACTTCGCATCCGGTGTCTGCGAATCAGGCCGGTAAATACGCTTATGTATCGTAGAGGCCTGCCCCATAGCCATCCCTGCCGCTACCTTGGCCGCCCTCCCCGTAGGAGCCAGCACCACCGTTGGCATCTTCCGGGCGTTCAATGCCTTGATCAGAGCTCCGACAATCGACGTCTTACCCGACCCTGCATACCCGTTAAGCAGAAATACTCCATGATACGGACGTTCTGTGACAAACGTCGCCAACGCCTGTATCAGATGATACTGAAGTCTGTGCGGCTCAAAAGGAAGAAGCCTCATCATCTCTTCCGCGATCTCATCGCGGGATGCTGTTCTATTTACTGCCTGATCTGTTGCCATACTTCAAAATTAGTCAATAAATCCTGAATGTGAAATAGGATTTAACTAAAATTATACCTTTTACAATAAAAAGATTAGATTAAACGAGGGTTAAGTAAAAAATAATTTGTAATTTTGTAACGGATAAGGTAAGGCCGCCCCCCCGGCCTCCCTCCCATAGATTCAGCATAATCAAAATAAAAACCCAAATATAACGATTGTAAAAATCAATTAAGGCTATGAAAATTGAAAAAGTAATCGGTCGTGAGATTCTTGACTCACGCGGCAATCCCACAGTAGAGGTAGACGTAATTCTCGAAAGCGGCGTTATGGGCCGTGCTGCCGTTCCCTCCGGCGCTTCTACCGGTGTCAACGAAGCTCTCGAGCTCCGCGACGGCGATCCCAAGCGCTACATGGGTAAGGGTGTCCTCAAGGCTGTTGAGAATGTCAACGGTCCCATCGCCAACCTCCTCAAGGGCTGGAACGTCCTCGATCAGGTAGGCATCGACGAGGCTATGATCGCCCTCGACGGCACTGAGACTAAGTCTAACCTCGGCGCTAACGCTATCCTCGGCGTATCTCTCGCCGCTGCTAAGGCTGCCGCTAACTATCTCGATCTCCCCCTTTACAAATATATCGGCGGCGCCAACACTTACGTGCTCCCCGTCCCCATGATGAACATCATCAACGGCGGTGCTCACTCTGACGCTCCCATCTGCTTCCAGGAGTTCATGATCCGTCCCGTAGGCGCTTGCTGCTTCAAGGAAGGTATCCGCATGGGCACTGAGGTTTTCCACAACCTTAAGAAAGTCCTCAAGGCTCGCGGCCTCTCTACTGCTGTAGGCGACGAAGGTGGTTTCGCTCCCACTCTCGACGGCACTGAAGATGCCCTCAACGTTATCATGGAAGCTATCAAGCTCGCAGGCTACGAACCCGGTAAGGACGTGACTATCGGTCTCGACTGCGCTTCTTCCGAATTCTACAAGGATGGTCTTTACGACTACACTTGGAAACAGGCTGACGGCAAGAAACTCACTTCTGAAGAGCAGGCTAAATACCTCGAGCAGCTCATCAACGAATATCCCATCGACTCTATCGAAGACGGTATGGCCGAAAACGACTGGGAAGGCTGGAAGATCCTCACTGATCTCATCGGCGACCGTTGCCAGCTCGTCGGCGACGACCTCTTCGTGACCAACGTGAAATATCTCGAACGTGGTATCGCTGAAGGTTGCGCTAACTCTATCCTCGTGAAGGTTAACCAGATCGGTTCGCTCACTGAGACTCTCCGCGCCGTTGAAATGGCTCAGCGCAACCGCTACACTGCTGTGATCTCTCACCGCTCTGGCGAAACTGAAGACGCTACTATCGCCGACATCGCCGTAGCTACCAACGCCGGCCAGATCAAGACCGGTTCTGCAAGCCGCTCCGACCGTATGGCTAAGTACAACCAGCTCCTCCGCATCCAGGAAGAACTCGGTAAGGAAGCTGCTTACGGTTATCCCCTGATCAAGCGCATCAATAAGTAATCTCGATTACTTAGTTTAGATAAGACACTTCTTAAGTGAGGATTCTTTCGGGAATCCTCACTTTTTTATACCCCGATTATTGTCCGCTCATCATTTTTTATTATATTCGCGAACGGAAACGATTAATTTTTGCCGAATAATGATAAATCGACGAATATTCTATTATATAATATATGTAGCCGCTCTGCTTGGTGTCATCATCAATGCTCCGCTGAAAAGCAGTGCTCAGTCTTCGCTGCCTCTCCATTGCGATGCCGATACGGTTGAAATCCGCCGGATCATCACAGGGATTCAGCAGTCTGCCTCTGCCGATGCCTCTATGCCACGCGGTCAGCGGATAGCGGCTGCCGCCCGGGCTCTAATCGGCCGCGGCGCCGATAATTCTCTCACTACGGATTCCGCTGCTACGCTCTCCGTCAACGTCGACACTTTCGATCCGATGAGCTTCGTCAATTCCTGCATAGCTCTGGCCGAAGCTTCCGAAACTCCCGGGGGCGCCTGGCGTGTATATGCCGACCGCCTCCGCAACGTGGCGTGCCGAAAAGGGGAGAATCAAGGCTTTGCTTCGCTCTTCCATCATACCTCCGATTGGATCGGCGATAATATCTATCGCGGGAATCTCGTCGAACTGACCGACCGCTACGAAGGCGCAAGAAGCAAAAACTGGTCGCTCGACTATATGACAGTCAACCGCGACCGATTCCCCGCTATGGCCGACCCCGAGCTCTACGACCGCATACGTATGCACGAGATGGGATTCCGCACTCACAAGGTGCCCTATCTTCCCAAGCAATATGTGTCAAAGAAAGAGGTCATCGACGATCTTCGCGACGGCGATATCATTATTTTGATATCCGATAAAGATCGGTCTGATTATTTCACGTTCGGTATCGTAGTGTTTGAACCCGATGGACCTCATCTGGTCCATTTCAGCGAGGAGGAGGGTAGAGTAGTCCTTGAGCCCGAACCCCTCAAGCGATATTTCAATCTGATGACAAAGCATTTCTCCGGTTTCCGTCTGGTGAGGGTTGTCTGAGAATCAGAAGTTGTTTAAACAACTTCTCAATATTAATGGCCTCATGAAAAGCGATTTTAACTATCACGGCGATGTAGTCGTCTTCGACCTTGACGACACTCTCTTCCGCGAACGCGATTTCGTGCGCTCGGGATTCCGACTCATTGCCGCCCGTATAGCGGCAATATATAATGTCGATGCGTCCCGACTGCCGGAGTTGCTCAATTGTGCCCTATGTAGGCGCGAGAGATATTTCGATCTGTTGGAAGACTGGATGGCCGGGCATGATTTGCCCCGCGAGGATGTGGCCGGATTGGTGGAGGCCTATCGTAGTCATGTGTCCGAAGATCTGTCGCTTGCCCCGGAGGCCGCAATGTTGCTTCAGGCATTGGCCGACCGTGGAGTCGTATTAGGAATCGTGACCGATGGTCGAAGTGTTACACAGCGAAGCAAGATTCAGGCTCTTGGACTCGATCGATACGTCGACCCGGAGAATATCCTTATCTCCGAAGAGACCGGGAAAGACAAAAGCCGCCCCGATAATTTCCGCCATTTCGTCAGCCGATATCCGGAAGCTCGCAGATTCTTCTATATCGCCGATAATGAGAGGAAGGATTTCCTTATCCCCAATCTGCTCGGTTGGACCTCTGTAAAAGCTCCTTACGACCCCGACAACGTACAGGAGGATTATATCGCTTCTGACAAAATGTCGCAACCCGCTTTCATTTTGTCATCTCTGTCGGACTTTCTGACCGAATTTCTACCATCCGGAGGCCGATAACCTCCGTATTCTGACAATATCCTTGACGTTGTGTCACAATTTCATGGAAATATGTCAATCTAATACTCAAAAAATACCATGAAAATTTTGCTTGTTGATGACATTTTGTTATCTTTGCATTGTCAAATTGATGATATACGATTGCAATATGTTACATCGCTCGTGTTAACCATCTGATTGACATCAAGAAACGATTATCGACAAGCGCAACTACTATCAAACCGCCATGAGAACCTCCGGCAATAAAATACGCAGAGATGGAGTCAGGGTTCAGACCCGCGGCTGCCATAAGCGTCCTAAACTCCTTATTATCTACACAGGGGGCACTATCGGCATGATGGAAAATCCGGAGACGGGTGCTCTCGAACCTTTCAATTTCGAACACCTTCTGGAGAATGTGCCCAAAATCCGTTTGCTTGATCTTGAGATTGAAAGCGTTGAGTTTGAGAATCCTATTGATTCATCTTCCATGAATCCGCGACATTGGCAGGAAATCGCTCGTGTCATCGAGGATAACTATGCTGTCTACGACGGCTTCGTCGTCCTCCATGGTACTGACACAATGGCTTATACTGCCTCTGCTCTCAGTTTCATGCTCGAAAATCTCGACAAACCCGTCATCATCACCGGTTCGCAGCTCCCCATAGGTGATGTGCGCACTGATGGCGAGGAAAATCTTATCACGGCTCTGCAGGTGGCCGGTGCTACCTGTCGCGACGGCCGTCCCAGAGTAAGGGAAGTGGCCATCCTATTCGAGGATTTCCTCCTGCGTGGCAACCGAAGCACCAAACATTCCTCCTACAATTTCGCCGCTTTCTCTTCGAATAATTATCCGCCGCTCGCAGAAATCGGTATGGCTATACAGTTCAATACCGATCACCACTGTCTCTCTAATCCCAAAGAACCCTTCCGTGTCAACTATGGAATCGATACCAACGTCATGTATATCGATCTCTTCCCCGGAATTCAGGAGGGCGTCGTGCGACATCTTTTCGCTACTCCCGGCATAAAGGGTATCGTCATGAAGACTTTCGGTTCGGGCAACGGTCCCAGCGACCCTTGGTTTATTCGTACTCTCGAAGAGGCCGTCGCCAAGGGAATTGTAGTAGTCAATATCTCGCAGTGTACGAATGGCACTGTGATGCCTGAGCTATATTCCGCCGGACTCGGAATCTCAAAAACCGGCGTAGTCAGCGGGCGCGACATGACCTCCGAAGCGGCTATCACAAAACTGATGCATCTCTTCGGTTGCAACCTCAGTTACGATGAGGTAGTAAAAGAAATGAATCGGTCAATCTGCGGTGAGATGACTGTCGATAATCCCCACGACGCCTCCCGCCATGAAGAGTCGGATCTCGAACTCCTTCAACCCAATCCCGGACTTCCCGGCCAAAATCAGGACCTCAATCCCGAAATTACCTCTCCGGAGTCCACAACTCTCTCCCCCAATCAATAGAACTCGTTAAGTTATTAAGTTAAATATGGTAGAAAGAGCGGGCCGACAGTGATTGCCGGTCCGCCCTCTTTCTATCCCCCAATTACACACCGGCCCCGCGTAGCGGGGCATTACATTAGGCCCGTATCAATCAAAGCGATAGCATTGATTGGTGCGGGTATAATGAAATAATAACCCGGATATATATTGAGCCCTGCGTCAGCACGGGCTACCCCCGTCGACCAATCCCTACAATCCGAACAGCAACCTCTAGATCCAATATCCCCGTCAGAAAAAAATTCTGCGCCCCATCTGCAAGTTCTGAGCGCGAAGCAATCCGCGCCTAACCCCCACAATTATGTCTGAGCGCAAATCAATCCGTGCCTAACATCCACATTTATGCACAAGTCCCCACGTAGCGGGACTTTACATTAGGTCCTTATCAATCAACGCAATAGTGTTGATTAGTGCGGGTATAGAGAAATCCAAGAATGACCAAAGATAAGTTACTTCCCGGAGCGAACCGCAAGCTCAGGATGCTCTTCAAGCGTAAAATTAAAAAAATCATTATACGGTTTCAAGATACGAAACAATGTCCGCAGATGTGATTTAAGCTTCGACCCCGTAAATTGCCGGTCGGTCAGCGTTGCCGCCACCGTAAAACTCCGAGGCTTCAGCAAATCAATATGCTCCCAATCCTTCGGGAATCCCTTAGGCGCCGTTTTCAGCGGATCCTGCATATACGGATGGTAATACTTAGTAAACTCAGGATTGCAAATAATCTCCCGATACTCCTCATCATTATCGAAAATCTCCTTACGGTATTCGCGAAGCAGCGGAGCCTCAGGCCACCATCCTCCACCACCCACAAGGCAATTCCCCGGTTCGATATGCACGTAATAGCCGCAATATTCACTCTTCTTTCCTCCGCGAGGATTGATATAAATTCCAATGTGAGTCTTATAAGGTGATTTATCAGCCGAGAAACGCGTATCCCGATAAATCCGGTAAAGGCAATCGGCAGGGGAGAGCCGCGACGCAAGAGGTTCGATTTCCGCAACAATATCAATCAGTTCGGCAGTAAACGCCTCCACCTCAGCCTTCACCTTCAGATAACGCTCCTTATTAGCATTAAACCATTCCCGATTATTATTAGCGCTAAGATCCGCAAGAAAATTCAGTATATCCTTCATAAATTCATTCAGTTGATAGAAGTTTAACTCTTCATTATAATTTGTATAGTTCGTAAATAAGTTCAACCAACTTCATAGCAAATTTACTAATAATTTACGAGACTCTCGCATCACAAAATGGAAAATAAACATAATAATTCCTGATTCGCATACTAACTTTGCACTCGGAAACATTTCCACGCTAATAAAAACTATAAAACTAATGGCCTCGATAAAAGTAAAATTCCGTCCCTCCACCGTCGCCAACCGGGAGGGCACAATCTACTATCAGATTATCCACGATCGCAAATCGCGACAACTTCCTACCGACTATCATCTCCTCCCTAACGAATGGGACCAACGAAGATCCATGGTCGCATTCTCCCGAAATACCCGGCGCAAACCCTTCCTGCTCTCCATACGCGAGCGCATCCGCTGGGATATTGATCGACTTACCAAGATAATCCGCCGATTCGATACCGACGGACTCCCATACTCCGCTGTCGACATCCTTACGGAATTTCAGCGCTACACCAGCGAATACAGCCTCTTCAACTTCATGCAGCTCCAGATCATAAAACTCCGGCAAAACGGCAAACTGCGTACGGCCGAAACCTACTCCACGACCCTCAGCAGTTTCAGAAAATTCCGAAGTGATGAAGACATAATGCTCGACAGCATCACCTCCCAACTAATGGAATCTTTCCAGGCATGGCATCAGCAACGTGGGGTAGCCCCAAACACAATCTCCTTCTACATCCGTATCCTCCGGGCCGTCTACAACCGGGCAGTAGAAGAAGAAATCATCGAAAACCGCAATCCTTTCCGCCACGTCTACACCGGAGTCGACAAGACCGTTAAACGAGCTCTGCCTCTCCCCGTCATCAAAAAGATAAAGGCCCTCGATCTGTCGCTGACCCCGGCGTTGGATTTTGCCAGAGATATGTTCATGATCAGCTTCATGTTGCGAGGAATGAGTTTCATCGACATGGCCTATCTCCGAAAGACCGACCTCTCCAACGGCCACATCACATATCGCCGGCGCAAAACCGGCCAACGCCTCACCATCCAATGGACAAAAGACATGCAAAAGATACTCGACAAATACCCCGAAAACGCCTCCGAATATCTCCTCCCCATCATCCGCAACAGAGATACCAACGAGCGCTACGTATACCGAAACGTAGGCTACAACATCAACCACAATCTAAAGCAAATAGCCCGGAGGGTAGGCATCGCCATCCCGCTGACCCTCTACGTAGCACGCCACAGCTGGGCCTCCGCAGCCAAAGCCAAAGGCATCCCCCTAAGTGTAATCAGCGAAGGAATGGGCCACGACAGCGAGACCACAACCCAAATCTACCTCGCCAGCCTCGACACCTCCATCGTCGACAAAGCCAACTCCCTAATCCTCAAAAGCCTGTAGAAAATAAACACCCGCAAACAACCAAAAATAAAATGAAAATCCCAACTGCCCACAAGAATCTGAAGGATAAGGGACAGAGAAAACTTTGTGGATGTATGGTAAGTAAGGATATCGGTATGTATAATACATGTCGTCATTTTTGCGTGTATTGTTATGCGAATACAAGTAAAAATGTAGTAATTGGAAATGCCGGAAAGCATTCCGGTGAAAGTGAAAGCATCATTAGTTAAAAAGCATCATTAGATAAGAGGTTTCTTATAGAGAGTCGTGTCTAAATGAGTGCAACGTCTACGCTTACTATATTTCGGAATCAAGACATCAACTGTAATTTCCGGACTATTTTCTTGAACCGGTAGTAACATAATTTCTTTGGCTATGTAAACAATTCACGACGGTTTGATGTTAGAAGTGTGTTTCAATTGCGAAAAATGTTTTAAAATTGCAAACGAATATTATTATTACACACTTTTAATCAAAATCATCGTATGAAAAGTATTACTACGTTCGATCTTCAGTATGCCCATCGTTTCTACGGATTCAAGGGCGAGGCACAGTACCTTCACGGCCACACAGGAATCATGACCATTGAAGTGGAAGATACCGTGAACGAAGGTGTCAACATGGTGTTTCCATGCAATGAGATTAGAAAGACTGCTTGGGAAGTATTGCAGAATTTCGATCACGCTCTTGTCCTGAGAGAAGATGATCCGTTGCTCCCGGCAATTCTTGGCGTGTATAAAGAGCAAGGTATTCTTAACGGTCATCCGCAGAACACGATGAAAGGTCCGGCCTTTAAGTCTGCATTGGCTACGGCATATCCCGACGCACGTCTGGTTGTGACTAAGGAGACTATGACCGTCGAAGGTATGATCAAGATCGTATATGATCTCTTGAAGGATAAACTAAATATCTGCAAGATCAAGTTTACGAGCGGTGTTAACGCTGCTGAGATGGAATTCGATACTCACACCGGCATCGACCGTTGCCCCCTCTGCGGCATCTCATTGAATGAAGAGGGAGTCTGCCCGAAATGCGGCTATCGCAAAAAGTAGCGGTCCATACTCGATAATTCGCAGCCCGTATCTAATTGTATTGGGGCACAGTATTTTTAGCTGATCCCGAAAGTTATATGTCCTGCTTTCGGGGTCAGTTTTTGTGGTTGAACGCCGGTTCAGCGATTATCAGCCCTGCCGTATTTCTTTTCGAAGAGGTCGTAGTGGTCGATGCCCCATTGCAGCATCATGTCGATGATTGGAAGGAGTGATCGACCAAGGTCGGTTATTTTATATTCCGAGCGGGGCGGAAGCTCGGGATAGATCGTCTTAACTACAAGTCCGTCTTCTGTCAATTCCTTTAACTGGATATCCAATACGCGCGGCGCCGCTTCGTGGAGCAACCGATGGATCTCACTCGGACGAAGACCTTTGCCGGAGCGTAATTCATCGAGTATACAGGATTTCCATTTGGATTCGATAAGACTCATCGTGAGCCTCAGCGGACAATTCATATCTACGGGTATCTTCTTCTCGTATGCCATTTTGCAGATCGTATTTTTGGTCCTCCCCATGAGTTTCTCATCATGTCAGATAGTCTCTCATCTCATTCTGCAACCCATAGGGTTGAGGAAATATAGAAATAGGGTAGAGGTGTCTGGTCTGCAAAGATAGTTAATAAATAGTTAGCAATCAAGTACCGAAAAATTATTCGGTATCTGAAAAATTTTTCGGTACTTGTTTTATTTTCGGTACTATAGTAATTTTGTGGTCGTAAAAAAACTAACTAATGTATAATAAAATGAGAGACGAAATTAGAGAATATGATGCTGTGGCAAAGGCCGCAGAAAAGTTTGTCAGAAGCGTAGCCGAAGGCAACAGCGAGTATGCTAAAACCCTCTTCACGGAAGATGCCGTCTTATTTGGTATTCTGAACGGAGTTGCCGAACGTGGTTCGATCAATCAGTTCTATCACAATGTTGATACCGTCGGTGCCGGAGCTGATTTCAAAGCCCGTATAGATGTATTGGCTGTAGAGGAGACAGTGGCCGTAGTGCGTGTGCTCGAAGAGGGGTGGGGAGGTTCAATCAATTTCACGGATTTCCTGCTTTTGCTAAAGCTCGACGGAGAATGGAAATGTGTTGCCAAAGCCTACAATCAAAATTCCAACACGATTAAGAAATGAGGATAACCGTGGTGACCGGAAGTCCCCATAAGAATGGCAACACTCTTGCCATGGTCGATGCCTTTGTGAAGGCCGCGGAAAGTAAAGGGCATGAAGTGGTGCGCTTCGATGCCGCAATGATGAAAATCGGCGGATGCCACGCGTGCATGACTTGGCATCTTGTAGGTGAGGTATGTATCCCGGGAGTCCTCAATGAAGGAGACATCACCGCTACCGGCGGATGCCGTCAAGCAGCGGCTCTTGCCGAAATGTTATAGCCGGCGGATTACCCGGGCCGGATTACCGACCGCTACGCAATCCGAAGGTATATCCTTCGCAACTACCGATCCGGCGCCTATCACTACATTGTCGCCGATTGTCACTCCGGGCAGAATCGTGGCTGACCCTCCTATCCATACGTTATTCCCGATCGTGACGGGTTCCGACCATTCCACAAGGGTATTACGCGTAGCCGCATCCAGAGGATGGCAGGCCGTATAGATACTGACATTCGGACCGATAAAGGCATTATCACCGATTCTTACCTCAGCTTCATCAAGCACTGTGAGATTGAAATTGGCGAAGAATCCCTCACCGACGAATATATTGCAACCATAATCGCAATGGAAAGGCTGATTGATCTGGAATCGTTCGCCGTGACTCCCAAGCAATTCGTGGAGGATAGCACGTTGCTTCTCCTCCTGCGAAGGACGCAGATTATTAAACTCCCATATTTTCTCGCGAGTCTGGCGCAGACGCCTGATCAACTCCGGATGAGCGGCATCGTAAATCTCGCCGCTCATCATCTCTTTCCATATTTTCTCAGCCTCAGTCATAAGTCTAATTATAAAAGTAAATTATTCTACAAATATACTAATTTCTTCCGGATAAGTAGCTCTTGAAAATAAGAAATTATTCTCTGATCACTTACTATCGGTTAAATGTGAACACTTACTTAATATAAACTTATTTTAAAGAGATACTTAAATTATAAATAATACTCTCAAAGATATGAATGTATTGTTAAATGTGATATGGGTCGTATTCGGCGGATTTATGATAGCGCTGGAATATGCCGCCTCGAGCGTAGCGATGATGCTGACTATTATCGGTATACCTTTCGGAGTGCAGACTATAAAACTGGCGAGGGTTGCCCTCTGGCCTTTCGGGACCGATATCTCAGATACCGGTTGGCCCTCCGGATGCATAGCCGGAATAATGAATGTAATATGGTGGTTTCTCGGAGGATTCGTAATCGCCCTTACCCACCTGTTATGGGGACTCATCTTCTGCATAACAATAGTCGGTATCCCCTTCGGGATGCAACACTTCAAACTGATGCGCCTCGCCCTCTTCCCCTTCGGAAAGACAATCAACTGATCCCTCCCTACGGCCAATCCTCCTATCAAATTCCCCAACCCTGCAACAACCGGATCTGTAACGATAACATACACATTTGTCATTCCGGCTCGGGCTGCGTATACATTCCGGCCGGATGGATTAGCCACGGGAGCCACGGGAGTTGCGATGGTCGTTCCCGGCCAACGGGATGTCAGATGAAAAGAAGCCGGTATTCGGATTCAAAGTTAGGAGTGAAGATATCTCGGCCAAGAGCTGAATCTATCTCTTCCCGGCTCCAGAACCGACCGCCGTCAAGTTCGTCGGAAGGGGTAGGAGAGAGGTCGGTCACGATACGGAAAGCATTCACCAGCTCTCGCTCTCGTTCCGACTCAAATACGTATTGCCGGAGCAGTTCCGCATCCTCGCCGATCTCCAGTCCCAACTCCTCCTTAGCCTCGCGCCGGAGAGCCTGAAGTATATTTTCTCCTAAATCTACATGACCGCCTACCGACGTATCCCACTTCCCGGGCTGAATATCCTTCCAGTCCGGACGCTTCTGTAAATATAGCCGACCCGCCCGGTCGAAAACATGAAGATGCACCACCGGATGCAGCAGCTTCGATCCGTTGTGACACTCTCCGCGCGTGGCGGCTCCAACGATGTTGCCCTGCTCATCTACGATCGGAAACATCTCCTTCTCATTATCCTTGTTCATATCCTTTTGTTCTTAGTCTGATATAAACGTAACGAAAAATGCCACTTAAATTGTTAGAAATTGAATGTATTTCAGTATAAAATCCCTGCTCAATTTGAAATTAAGAGGAGTCTAAGCAATAATAATAAGCGAATTTAATGATGACTGCGTAATTTTGCCGACGAAGTCGCCTAAAATGGGCTAATCTGCTATTCCGTTTTCGTAAATAAGTTTAAACAACTTCTTTATATAGAAAAAGACAATGTCGAAATCAATCGACGCAGCCTTTTCTTTCGCCCTGCCTCTGGGGTCTTAGAGTGGGTCTTAGTGCGATCCATATTTGCATAAAAAAATAAAAATGATTAATTTTGCACTCAATTTAGGTCGGATCTTAGCCGTTACCAAATCCTTCTCTCCCGTTTTCGATATCTCCCATTCAACTTTCCTCGCCTCTCTATATCTCATCATTCTCTCATCTTTCTCTCATCTTTCTCTCATCTTTCCATATATCCCTCTCTTCTATATTATAGGGTTACATTATTCTTATACACTTATTATCAACATAGAATGAGACTGACACTAACAGCAGCTGCCCTTATGGCGGCAGGCATCGCAGTTTATGCCAACGATTCCATTCCTCAGCGCCCGGTGACGCTTAATGAAGTGACCGTATCGGCCCGACGCCACTCCGCCGGCGACGTCTATGGCTCCCTCCCGGTATTTTCAATTTCATCTGATCGAATCGCTTTCAACAATCCAATGTCCGCAGCTGACATTCTAACCACTGACGGCCGACTGACCGTACAGAAAAGCCAGTTTGGTGGCGGCAGCCCCTCCATCCGCGGTTTTGAGAGCTCGAGAGTGCTCCTCGTGATGGATGGCATAAGAATGAACAATCTCATTTATCGCGGCGGCCACCTCCAGAACATCATCACCATCGATCCGGCCATGATTCAGAACGTTGACGTAATCTATGGCCCGTCATCCGTAATGTACGGCTCTGACGCACTTGGCGGCACTATCGCTTTCACCACCAAGAATCCCGAACTCTCATCCGACGACAACGTGCTTTTCAAAGGGTCCGCTTTCACTCGCTACGGCACCGTCAATCATGAAAACACCTGGCATCTTGATTTCAACATCGCGGGTCGCAAGTTCGCCTCCTATACGTCGCTCTCCATAAGCCGCTTCGGCGATCTCCAGGCAGGTCGCAACTCTAATCCCTTCATGAAAGACGACAGCTACGTCTATCGTCAGTACAACGTAGTCCACGACGCCCAAGGTCAGGATGTCCTCGTTCCCAACGATCGCCCCTGGAATCAGATCGGATCAGGCTATAATCAGTATGACCTCCTTCAGAAATTCCTCTGGCGTCCCTCCGACGATGTCAAACATCTCTTCAATTTCCAGTATTCTACATCCAGCGATATCGGCCGCTACGACCGACTGACCGACATGAAGAAGGATAAACCGAAATTCGCTCAATGGTACTATGGTCCGCAGACTCGCTTCATGGGTGGCTACTATCTCACTCTCAACAATCGTCTCGGGGCCGATGCCGCATCCTTCGTAGTAGCATATCAGCTTGTCAAGGAGAGCCGCCACAACCGCAAACTTGATGAAGTGTGGCTCGGCAACCGCAATGAGCGTGTCAACGTCGTCACTCTTAACACCGATTGGGTCAAGACTTTCGGCCGACATACCATCACCGCCGGTATCGACGGCTCGCTGCAGTTCCTCAAATCTACTGCCGATCGCGTCGACGTCAATACGGGCGCTGTCAAGACTCTCGACACCCGCTATCCCGACGGCAACAACTACATGCACAACCTCGACCTCTTCGGCATCCACCGCTGGCAGATCAATGAGCGTTGGCACATGAATGAGGGTATTCGCGTCGGCTACTCATGGATGCACTCTACATTCAAGAGCAATGAATTCTTCCCCTTCGCAGATCTTATCGGCGACATAAGCCAGAATACTCCCGTCTACTGCGCCAACGTCGGTGTGACATTCGCTCCCTCAGCCGGCTGGCTTCTCGGTCTCGATATCTCTACCGGCTATCGTGTACCCAACGTCGACGATCTCGCAAAGGTGTTTGATTCTCAACCCGGAATGGTAGTAATGCCCAACCCCGACATCAAACCCGAAAAGACCGTCTCGGCCAATTTCAGTGCCTCTTTCGTAAAAAATGATATCGTCAATTGGCAGGCCTCCGTATACGGCACTTATATGTTCGACGCCATAGCCCTCGCCCCGGCCTGGTTCAACGGTCAGGACAAGATCGAATACGACGGCGAACTCAGCAATATCTATTGCAATCGTAATAACCGTCTCGGATACGTAGTCGGTGCTTCTACCAACGTCGACGTGCGTCTCTCCGACCATTTCCGGGCCGACGGTGCTGTCACATACACCTACGGCAACATCATTGCCCACAAAGGTGAGGAGCGTATGCCTCTCGACCACGTAGCTCCCCTCTTCGGACGCGTCGGAGTCTCCTACCATACTTTGGCCGACCGCCTTACCGGCGAATTCTACTCTCTCTTCAACGGCAAAAAGCCCCTAAGCCGCTACAACCTCAATGGCGAAGACAATATCGGTTACGCCACAGTCAAAGGTCTCGACGGCGACGGCCTCCCCGCATGGTTTACTCTCAACTTCCGGGTCTCATATCGTCTCAACAGATACGTGACAGTGCAAGGCGCAGTCGAAAATATCCTCGACACCGAATACCGCACATTCGCTTCCGGCATCAATGCCCCCGGCCGCAACTTCTCTATCACTCTCCGTGCCTCCTTCTGATCCTCCGACGAGAATCAAATCGTCAGGATTTACGATATAAAAAGCCCTCGAAAGAGGGCTTTTTTATTATGCCTTAACGCGTTTCCTGCTGCTATTTATCAGATCAATATTCCGATAATTTGCAGAATTCAGTATCTATTGCGTTGTTAAGAACCCAACTCTCGGGCCGCAGCAATCCGCAACAGCGAAGCGAAGCGCCGCTCACCTCCCATCCGTACCATTAACCCCGCCCCCTCCACACAAATCCAAAAAGATTAAAAAATCCGCACCAATCCGCAACTCCCCGGCCATCGGGGCAAAGCCCCGATCCGGATCCGCGTTCTAAAAAAATTTAACCCCATCCAAAAACCCCAACATTCTCTTAGAGTGTGTTTACTTTTAAATGATTTTAGCACAAAGAGAGATTTCGGTGGGATTTTTCAAAGTTGAAGAGAGAGCGATGCGGGCATCGCGACCGATGCAACCTTTGAAAAAGCACCCGAAAGAGCCTTTGTGATGAACTCAAGAATCATGAGTACTACTTTTATAAGTTAATTCGGTTTAAAAGTAAACACACTCTTAAAAAATCGACAAAAATCTAGATTGAATTGTTGTAGAGTATACAGGTTTTTATTAATTTTGTAATTTACCGAATAAGGGTCGGTAGGGAACCTCTCCGTATGGTCGATTCTCCAAGGCTCTCTAAAACTTACCATGCTTATGAAAAAACCTCATAAATTGTTAGCTGAAAAACTCTTACACATCAGTGCTATCAAACTTCAGCCGGAATCCCCCTTCGTATGGGCTTCGGGCTGGAACTCTCCCATTTATACCGACAATCGCGTAGTGCTCTCTTATCCCGACGTGCGTAATTTCATAAAAGTGGAACTCGCCCGACAGATTCTCGAGAATTTCCCGGAAGCTAATGCTATCGCCGGAGTAGCCACAGGTGCTATTGCTATCGGTGCCATCGTTGCCGACGTCCTCGGATTGCCCTACGTCTACGTCCGTTCCACCCCGAAAGACCATGGCCTCGAGAATATGATCGAAGGCAATCTCAAACCCGGCTCGAAAGTCGTAGTCATCGAAGATCTCGTCTCTACCGCCACATCTTCACTCAAGGCCGTTGAGGCCATAGAGATGGCCGGCTGCGACCCCGTCGGAATGGCTTGCATCTTCAATTTCGAATTCCCCGAAGCCGTAAAGCGCATCTCCGACAGCAATCTGTCTCTCGTATCCCTCCTCACGTATAACGAAATGCTCGATGTTGCCTCCGAAATCGACTACATCACCCCGACCGAACTCGAGACTCTTCAGCAATGGCGCGAAGACCCCTCGGCCTGGACTCCCGAAAATTACTGATCCCTTTAAAGATTATACCCAAATGCCAGTATATAAATCCTCAGGACGCCTCGTCAACGCTCCCGCCGTGGCCGTCTTCAACAAACTCTCCAACCTCGAAGGTCTTAAGTCAATCATTGCTAATATCCCCGATTCTGCCGTTCCCGAGGATAAGCGAGAACTCCTCGACGGCGTGAAGGTCTCTGCCGATAGCATCAGCTTCCCCGCCGGTCCGGTAGGGGAGATCACCCTTCAGGTCATCGAACGCCTTTCGCCTACACTTATACGCCTTCAAGGCGTAGGCACCCCCGTGCCTCTTACGATGAGTCTCGAAATCGCTCCTCTAAGCGATGCCTCCTGCGAGGCTGCCGTAGCCATAGATATCGCCATCCCCAAAATGATGGCCCCCATGATCGGTGGCACAATCCAAAAGATGGCCGATCAGTTTGCCGACGTCCTTGAGCGGCTCAACTATGAGTAAGCTCTCCATGGCCGGGCGCCTCCTCGCTGCAATATTGTGCTCGCTGATGTTATTGGCCGTAGCATGCCATACCCTCAACGATTCGCGCATACCTGCCATGCCCGTAAATCTCAACCTCTCCGATCGCGGTATGTGGTCGGCCTACGGAGTGGCCGGCTTCGGCGACTTCAACTATTTTGTGTTTCAGAGTGGTTCGCCGCGTCAGCCCTCCGGATTCCCCTACGTTGATACGTCAGCTACAGGTTTCGGAGGCGTACTCCTGATTTCCGGGGTCGACCCTTTTACGGGAGATGCCGGGGTGCCACTGGCCTACGACCTCTCTTGCCCCGTGGAGAAATCGCCCGTTATCCGCGTAGCCATCGATCCCGTCTCTCTTGAAGCCGTATGCCCCGTCTGCGACTCCCACTATAACGTCTCAAGCGGAGCCGGCGCACCGACGGAGGGCGAAGCCGTAGCGCTCCATTACGGTCTGAAACGCTACTACTGCCACCCGACTTCTCTCGGTGGCTACCTCATCAACGACCGTCAATAGGTCTTCCCGTAAGCCTCCATCTCTCCATCTCTCCAACTGAATCTAAATTCTATACGTGTGACACCAATAGAATCGATAATATATATGATCTGGCGCGGTCTGGCCGTCGGTGTGCTCATCTCCGCCCCGATGGGCCCCGTAGGTATCCTCTGCATCCAGCGCACTCTCGACAAAGGACGCAAAGCAGGTTTCTATACCGGCATCGGTGCAGCCATATCCGACCTTTTCTATTGCCTGCTGACCGGCTTCGGACTGTCGTTTATCGAAGATTTCCTCAATGATAATCAGGATATTATCCAGCTGATAGGTAGCCTTGTGCTTATCGCATTCAGTATCTATCTCTTCCGAAAGAATCCCTCCTCTTCCCTCCGGCGCCCCTTGCCTCAGGATGTGTCGGCAAAAAAAAATATCCTCGGAGGATTCCTGTTTACCTTCTCCAACCCGCTGATTATTTTTCTGATAATCGGTCTCTTCGCCCGCTTCAACTTTACCGCCCCTGAGATTAAGGGCGGTTTCTATGCAATCGGTTACGTCTTTATCATTCTGGGAGCATTGACCTGGTGGTACGCTGTGACATATCTCATCGACAAGGTAAGAGCCCGCTTCAACATGCGGTCAATGAAGGTCATGAATATCATAATCGGCATCGTCATCCTTGCATTTGCTTGCGTAGGTATCGTCACGAGCATTATCGGACTGACCTCTACCGATGCCAAGGCCCGCTCCTACGCCCCGGCTCTAAGAATCGGAAGTCGGCAGTCTGATTCGATATGGTCAGAATATTCCAATCCATCCTGCGCCCCCCTGACTGTAACTCTATATTCCGCCGACCCGGCTCAGGCTTCAGCCGCAGATTTCATACTCGATTTCAAACTCGCAAATCTCGCTTCCCATCCCTCGAAGAAATATTACTACACCGATAGTATCGGGCAGCGCATAAGCGTAGCTTCTCCCTCCTGGGGATTGTTGTTGCGCGATACCGACGGCCGGGAAATAGCCTTGCAGTTTCATAACGACGAATACTCAGCGACCCCGTTGTCGTCGCAGAGAGCCGTATTTATTGAAGCCTCTCTTCCGGGAGGCTTTTCTTGTAGCCGAGCGGTGGAGAAGGGCGTTGCAACGAGTGATATGCTCAATCATTACCGCCTCAGTTATAACCCCGCCGACGGACTCTCACTTCGCATGGGACGCAATTCCCTTTCCACGCCCATTGTCCTCAACGATCCCGAAAGAATCGATTCTTCAGCAGTCTTTGGCAATCTTAAAGAGATAGCGTTGATATTGACTCCCGCAGCCAACGTCAGAATCGGCAGAGAGCGATTGCGTCTGGCAAGCGCTCCTGATAAAAACCTCACATCATTCGACGCCGAAGAGATATCCTACAGAATGGTGCATAGTTCCGATCCCTTGGAAGGGCGTTGGCGACTCTTCGAATATACCCTCGAAGATAATTACTTAAAACTTGGAGGCGATTACGAAATCATCATCATGCGTCGCCCGGAAGGCGATTACGAGATGATCTATCAGAGCGGAGCGACTATCTGCCGCAATTCATGGCAACCCGGCATGCTCAAGGGCCTCCTGACGCCTACCGGATTAGACGCCATCTACGACGTCCGTTGGCGCGACGTCAACGGACTGTCGCTAACAACCACAATCAAAGCCCAACTCGAATCCCCCGACATCCTGACCCTCCGCTTCCCCGTCCAATCCTCCTCCCTTCGTTTCGCCCGCCTCCCCTAAAAACTCCCGTCCCAATCCCAACCAATACAACGAATACGCAAAAGTAGGGACGTGCCTCCGGCACGTCCAAAAGCCCCCGCAATATATGGTATTATAGGGCGAAGCGCAGCGCAGCCCAACTCAGCGCTCTCAGCGTCATCGTAGGCGCAAGCCCCACGTCCGGTAAAAACTCAGCGAGCCCTCTGCACCTCTGCGTGAGATCCCCCCGGCCCGCAAAGCGCCTACTCCGTAAGCAGAGCCGCATCCTTCTCATCGGCAGGAGTCTCAATCCTGTCAGCAAAAAAGTAATTGACGATCTGAGAGATAGCCCCATCACCCGTCACGTTGCAAGCCGTCCCGAACGAATCCATAGCGATATAAAGAGCAATCATCAGAGCCTGATTAGCCTCCGAGAATCCAAGCATACCCGAAAGCACCCCCAAGGCCGCCATAATGCATCCCCCCGGCACACCCGGAGCCGCCACCATCGTGATCGCCAGCATACAGATAAATCCTACAAACATCGGTGTGGAATAGGGCATACCCTCCATAATCATCAGTGCCAACGCACACGCCGTGATCTTCATGCAACTCCCGGCCATATGGATCGTAGCGCACAACGGCACAGTAAATCCCGCTATATCCTCCCTTACTCCCATCTTAACACACTGCCGCAGAGTGACGGGTATCGTAGCAGCCGACGACTGCGTTCCCAGAGCCGTGAAATATGCCGGCAGCATAGTCCCGAGCATCTTGATAGGATTCTTCCTCACAAACACCGCCGCTATACAATACTGCGCCAGAAGCAACACAATATGCATCGCAAAAATTATCCCGATAATCTTCGCAAACGCACTAAGTACGTCAGCCACTTCCCCCTTCATCGTCATCTCCAGAAATATCCCGAAAATATAGATCGGGAGCAAAGGAATAATCATACGCCCGATCGTCATGCTGACCACATCCCGAAATTCCCCAAACACCTTCTGCAGCGCAGGAGTCTTAAGATAAGCCATGCAGATACCGATAAGAAACGAAAAGACGAGAGCCGTCATCACATCCATCATAGCCGGAATCTTTACCGTAAAATATGGACTCAGATTCATCTCGTCGTGGAGCGAAGCCGTCAGTTCTGCAGAATCCCGAGAGGAGATAAGATGAGGGAAAGCCGCATCGCTCACAAAATATGAGAACAATCCGCCCCCGACCGTTGACGCATAAGCCAACACCACCGTCAGCAGCAGCATCTTACCTGCTTTTGTCCCTACCTCCGAGATGGCCGGAGCCACAAATCCGATAATAATCAGCGGAATAAGAAATCCTAAAAACTGACTAAAAATAGAATTGAAAGTCAGAAACACCCGCGCTCCCCACACCGGCATCACGAATCCCATGCCGATTCCCAGCGCGATACTACCAAGTATTTTCCAAAGAAGACTAAATTTCATATCAAGCAATATTTCCCGAAACTTCGTTAAGAAGTTGATTAAACAACTTCTAATAATAATCTGCAAATATAGTTAATTTAAGCGATTAAGCAAAGCGTCTTAGTCTTCAACCTACAAATAACAAAAAAAATACAAGGGGCGCCGGCAATCCGCCGACACCCCTTGCATTACATAAGGATTATTCTATAAACACACACACATGCACCATGCATGCAAATTCAGTCACTAAGTTCCCCGACCATAGATACCCCCAGATAGTTAGCGATATCTTCCGACGAATATCCGCTGCCGATCAGATACATTAGCTTGCAGATAGCTGCCTCAGCTGTGATATCATACCCTGAGATCACGCCGGCCTTCGACAGCATATCGCCCGTATAATAACGCTTCTGCTCATCGCCGCCGTTAAGACACTGAGTGACATTATATACAATCAGCCCGCGACTGACAGCATCCGAGATAGCGTCCAGAAACCACTTCTCGGTCGGCGCATTGCCCGCACCAAACGTGCGCAGCACGACCGCCTTGATACCCGGAGTCGCCAGTTGTGCCTTCACTACCTCCTCCGTAATGCCCGGATAGAGCCAGAGCACAAGCAGATTCGGATCCATCGCATAGAAGGGATCAAGAGGCAATTTCGTGTCGTGGCGCATCAGATAAGGTTTCGCATAAGTGATGTGCAGATCAATGCTTCCAAGATCAGGATAATTGAAACTCTTGAATGCGTCAAACCCAGTCGATGTAAATTTAGTAGCCCGACATCCGCGGATGATATGATCCTGGAAGGAGATTACTACCTCCTGAATCATCGGATCGCCATTCTCATCCTTAGCGCCGGCCACCTCTACCGCCGAGATAAGATTCTCAGTGCCATCCTCACGCACATCCCCGATAGGAAGCTGCGAACCCGTAACTACCACAGGCTTGCGCAGATTGCGGAGCATAAACGATAGGGCAGAAGCCGTATAAGCCATAGTGTCAGTACCGTGAAGCACGACAAAACCGTCAAAATCATCATAATTATCAGCGATATCCTTCACAATCTGCCCCCAATACGACGGATTCATATTCGAAGAGTCAATAGGCTGAGGAAACTGTACGCTCTGAATGTCATATCCGAGCTTGCCGATCTTCGGCACATTGTCCATAAGATGAGAGAAATCAAACGGCTGAAGTCCGTCAGGTGTCTCCACCATACCGATCGTACCACCTGTATAGATAATCAATACCTTAGGTTTCGATGCGTTTTCCATAATTCTAAAATTTTTAATAATAAAATGAGTGATAATGTAGAGATCGTAGGCCCGTACCTCGGAAGATAATGATTTCCCGGGTGAGCCCCCCGATCTCCCCATTACAATAGTGATGTATATAAGTCTCGTAATAAGTGACGAGTAAATTCCCGCAAATCTTATTACTTATTACTTAATACTTATTACTTAAAACAGTATTATTCATAATACTGTTTTTTGATTCCGAATACGAAGTGGTTGATACGGATCACGCAGAACACAAGCACAACAGCCACTGCCACGCCCGTCACGATAAACGGGAAGAGATTCGTATGATTCGAGAAGATAGTCTCGGAAAGACCGATCAGCACGGGCACAAGCGAAATAGCCACATAGTTGGCAACCTGCAGATAAGCCAGAGCCAGAGTAGACTTCGAATTGCTCGTGACGAGTTCCGTAGCCTTAGTATAGAAGATAGGCTGAGCCAGACCGTTACCAAGACCTACGATTGCCGAAGCAATGATATATATCGGGAGCGAACGGGTGAAGACAAATAGCAAGAATCCACCGAAAATCAAAGCCGTTGCCAGAATGAACGTCGTCTTACGGAAGATCTTCATAGTGCCGGTCACAAACAAGCCGATCACGAACATTGCCAGATAGAAAATCGAAGTCACCGTCGATACATCCTCCGTCGACATGTGATACTCCGGCATCAGATTCGGCAGATAATATGCCGGAACCGATGTTGCGAACACGAAGAAGAAATACGCAAGCATCAACCATATTGTGCGGCCGATGTAGAAACCGCCCGATACTTTCTGACCCTCTGTCGAGAAACCATCCTGATCCACTGCCGGAACTGCTGTCGCAGCCGCACTCTTCGAAGCCGATGCGGATGTTGCTGCCGAAGTGGCGGGAGCACTCTCATAATCGCTCTGAGGAATCTTCTTGAGGAAGGGGATAAGCACGAGCGAAATCACCGGAATCAGATATACGAGGAATGGAAGGTGCCAGCTCTTCGCAGCCAAAAAACCTACCACGAACGTTGCGCCTACCAACGCAATATTACCGATAGCCGAGATGATACCCATCTGTTTTGTTCTGTACTTACCCGCGAATACGTCAGCGATCAGACCCGTAGAGAAGGGGAGTATCAGACCGCAACCCGCGCCAAGCAGACAGCTAAGCCAGATCAACGCCGATAGCGAACTGGAGAAAATCGACAACGCTCCGGCTACAATATACAACACTGTGCCCAGCACGATCACCGGTATCTTATGCCGCGTCTCCGAAAGCTTACCCGAAAGCAATACGAATGGTATGATGATGACGTTCGGAAGCACCGTCAGTAACTGAATCTTGAAATCTGTCACGTCCGGAAAAATCGAACGCAGACTGCCCTCGATAGGTGTGACAGCTAAGCCTGGAAGGTCTACCGCCAGCGAGAGCGACCATATGGCCATGACCACCATCAACGAGATGGTACCGGTCCCTTTACCTGTCTTTATTTGCATAGTAGTAAGGATTAAAAAGGTGAATGACGAGTGAAAATAAATATAGTCTGCAGCGGTGCGGAGTCACAACCTCCTGCACTGCCACTATCGGAATCAATCTTCTATCGTGACGATATCTCCGTTGAAGACACCGAGTCCGAGTTTATTCATGATTGATTTGATTGCAGCCTGAGCCTTCACGGAATTGCCCGCGTCATCCAAAGGAGGAGCGAACGCTGCTACACCGAACAGACCCGGCATCACACCGAGTACACCGCCGCCGACTCCCGTCTTTGCCGGAATGCCGCTCGTATACATCCAGTCGCCCGTATGCTGATAGAAACCTACCGACGAAATCAGCGTCGTAATCTTCGCAGCCAATTCCGGAGCGAATACATTCTTCTCAGTGACGGGGTTCACACCCTTATTGGCGATTGTAGCAGCGCAGATTGCAAGCTGCTCGGCAGTGATACCGATACTGCACTGGCGAGTGTAAAGGTCAAGACTCATCGGCACATCGTCATAGATCCGGCCATAATCCTTAAGAAGCCAGGAGATGGAACGATTCTGGAAATTAGTGTCCGATTCCGAGCGATAAAGCTCATCGATCACCTCCGCTCTCGATCCGCAAAGATCCTCCACATTGTTGCTGATTGCCTCCCATTTACCCCAGGAATCTCCCTGCGGTTTCACCATCGAACATGCCGTGATCGCACCCGCATTCACCAGCGGAGTCGACGGATGATCATTCTCCAGAAGAATAGCAAAAATAGAATTGAAAGGCAATCCCGTAGCGTCCGCACCAATCTGTTTCAACACCTCCTCTGCGCCATACTGCTTAAGTATCAGAATCGCAGTCAGCACCTTCGAGACCGACTCAATGCCAAACTTATAGCCCGTGTCGCCGACACTGATTACTGTGCCGTCGAGCAGTGTAAGACTGATACCGAACAAATCCGGATTTACATTTGCCAGATAAGGGATATAATGGGCATTCAAGCCCCCCTTGATATCCTTGCATTCCGCATAAGCTTCTTCCACGGCTTGCTTGATCTGGGCTTTTGTGAGTGTCTTTTTCATAATCGTAAAAAATTAAGATTCTCAATCGTGTGTGTTAACTATAATGCGTCAAACGCCTGACGCAAGCCGTAGCTGACAGCTCATCTATTACCAGTCTCCCGGAGCCTGTCGCAACGCAGGAATCAAGGATAGGATGTTCCTCCCTCGTTCGCCAATAAAAACATAAAAAGAGGCCGCAAAGTTGCAGCCTCCCGATATTTTAACACTAAAATCTTCTTCTAAAGCCTAACGGGATGCCCTTGCATACCCCCCGGTATGACGCTTCCCGGATTTACGTTTGGCAAGCTGACGTTTCTTTGACTTACCCTTGGATTTCGCCACTGTCTTCGACTTCGATGATGTCTGTGCAGCCCGCGCCGTCGATCGCCGCCCGTGATTCAGACCGCTGTAAGCATTCAGCGAACTCCCCGTAATATCAAACTTAGCGCTTACCGGACGCCCCTCATCATTAAGCGAATGAGAAAGAAGCCAGTCATAACTCTCATCCAGATAAAAGAAACGCGCCGGACGGGAATGGTTCATCCCCGGCACTCGATCATAATGCAATCGGGAAGTCTTCGGATCAGCAGCCCGCATCTTATTCACTACCTTATCACTCTCATTGATAGAGACAGCCCGGTCAGCAGTGCCATGCACAATCCAGAGAGGCACATCATTCAGAGCAGCGAGATTCTTCTGAGTGCCGCCCCCGCAGAACGACATCGCCGCCGCGATCCTATCCGGATATGCCGCCGCAACATCAATCGCACCATATCCCCCCAGACTCATCCCAAGCACATAGATACGCGACTTATCCACATTATGATGCTCGCTTACCCAATCCACAATATTCATTACCTTCGAAGGCGACCACGCCCCACCCGGATTCTGCGGAGCCACGACAAAAGCATCAATCTTCCGTCCCTTCTCAATAGCGCTGATAGTGCCATAACGCTTCACCCGGTTCAAGTCACTTCCGCAAAGCGAAGCCCCATGAAGGAAAATGATAACCGGTTTAGCCACCTCCTTAGAAGCCCCATCCGGCTCATAAAGCCAGAAATTATACCCATCCTTCACAGCCCCCCTCACAGCCTCCAAAGAAGAAGATGCAAAAGACGCCGAAGGCAAAATCAAAGCCAAGATAGCGAAAAGAGAAAAGATGATCTTTTTCATTATTAAGTGTAAAGTAATTTCAGATTCATGATATCCCCAAAAACCAAAGTCCCACCCAAAAGAGTTCCTCTCCAAAAGAGACCCTCCAAAAATTCAGAAGACCTCCAAATAATCGAAAGAAAGTCATAAGAGAAAGAAAGTCCGGAGTGCGACAACATCCCCGATCTTTGTATGCAAAAATAATACAAAATCACGAACCGACCAAACTCTAACTCCTGAAATAAAACACCTTAACAATGAATTAATAAATCTTAACACTTTTCTGCACACTCTCCATCCGACCGTGCAACAAAATCCCCCCATTCAACCCCCCCCCCCCGGGCCGCAGCAATCCGCAACAGCGGAGCAAAGCGCCGCTCACCACCCATCCGCACCACTAACCCCGCGCTCCCCCAAATCCAAAGAAATAAAAAAATCCGCACCAATCCGTACCCCCGGCAATCGGGGCAAGCCCCGATCCGGATCCGCGTTCCAAACAAATTAAATCCCATCCCCCCAACCTTAGAAGCCGATTATATTACTTTTTACGTTAACTACATAACAAAAAAATTGAAAACATAGAAGATATACTGACGAACACGGGAAAGACCGCCAGGCTTTTCTCGTGCGTGTAGCTCCCGCTCCGCGGGAGACATGAGGTCGCCTGAGGCGACCAAAACTTCTACAATATGGTTCTGAACACTTTGTCATATCAGAATATTTTACTATTTTTGTAGTAAAATATTAGTAGTATTATGAATATAGTCAATAATAGTAATAATATATTATCCGTATTGGATAATTTTACGCTTGATAATCCTGATGATATTATGATGCACGTTGCAGAGAATTTCCGCAAGCGTAGAGTTGAGAAAAATATCACCCGACAGCGTATTGCCGAGCTGTCGGGAGTACCCCTATCTACTGTTGCACGCTTTGAACAGAAAGGTCTTATTGCATTTGAATCGTTGATTAAGCTTGCTATGGCACTCGGATATACTTATGAGATAAAGGATCTGTTTTCTGCTCCCAAGTTTGACACAATGGAAGAACTCGACCTGATTCGTCAGAAAAGTAATGACAAAAGGGCTTACATTAAACGTAATAAAGCATGAAGAAGACTGAAAAGCTTAAGGTTATGTTTCATGGGCGACCTGTCGGAGTGCTGTCACTTACTCCTGATAATCGCCTGAATGTCTTTGAGTATGATAAGTCATGGCTTGCCGATGGATTCAGCATTTCACCGCTTGAACTGCCGTTGAAATCAGGAGTTTTCATTGCTAAACCACATCCGTTTTATGGAAATTTCGGTGTCTTTGAAGATAGTCTGCCGGATGGTTATGGTCGTTATCTCCTACATAAAGCATTACTCCGCAATGGTATAAATGATGCGGACCTATCTTCTCTTGACAGACTTGCATTGGTTGGTGATAATGGTATGGGAGCCTTGACTTATTCCCCTGCCATATCTCTTGAGCAGGAAGAAACAGTAACAGACTTCGATAGGCTTCAGGAAATTGCGTTTGAAGTGCTTAAGGAACAGCAGGATAAAGATGCCGGACTTCTACTATATAACAGCGGCAACAGCGGAGGAGCAAGACCGAAAGCTGTATTCTCAGATGAGAAGGGACATTGGATAGTCAAATTCCGTCACACTTACGATCCGAAGGATATCGGACTGCAAGAAGCAAGATATAATGAAGTTGCAAGAAAGTGTGGTATTATTGTGCCCGACTTCCGGCTTATCAATGGTCGATATTTCGCGTCAAGACGGTTTGATATCGACAATAAAGGTGACCGAATTCATACTGCTACTGCCGGAGGATTGATGTGCATTTCTCTCCGTGAGCCGTTTATGGATTATTCAAATCTACTCGCATTGACCGGCTACATAACCCAAAGTCGTGAAGATGTCGAGCAGATGTATCGTAGAATGTTGTTCAATTACCTATCTGATAACAAAGATGATCATTGCAAGAATTTCAGTTTCTATGTTGTCAGGGATAATGATCTGAAGACTTGGAGGTGGCGACTCGCTCCTGCATACGACCTTACCCTTTGCACAGAAGGCTTTAATGGGGAACACGCTACTTCCGTCAACGATACCGGGCATCCACTATTGTCTGATTTCATTGTAGTCGGCAAGAAAATCAAACTTTCAGAGGATAGATGCCGGGAATTAATTGAGGAAGTTCGATCCGGTTGCACGGAATTGTCCCGATATGATATAAAAGAATAATATTGCCAAAATAGATTTCGATGTCATAGTTGATGGTAAGCATACGGAGAAGTAAGTATTGCACAATGTGGAAAAATAACCCGAAGAAGCCTGAACGTTGCGGAAATAGCCCCCGGGCCGCCAATCCGCAACAGCGAAGCAAAGCGCCGCTCACCTCCCATCCGCACCCCCAAAAAAACGCACACCCTCTCCAAACGACTCAAAACAAAAAAATCCGTACCAATCCGCGACTCCCCGGCCATCGGGGCAAAGCCCCGATCCGGATCCGCGTTCCCAAAAAATTAAAACCCATCCCCCAAAAAACATCTCCCCCCACAACAAAATGGAAAATAAACATAACTTTCAGCCAATCCTGTTGTAACTTTGCATCGGAATTAAGAAACGCTCCTCCAAATCAAGAGCACATTCCCCATTCAAAACCATCCAACAAACATCCAAAACAAACTATGCAAACGAAAACATCAACCCCCAACAAGAGCATCCAACGAGCGAACCTCCGCCCCCGGATAATAAAACCGAAGTATCTCCATAAAGCCATACCCGGCAGCCGCCATATGAGCAGCCCCGGTCTGACAAAGTCCCACACCATGTCCCCATCCTTGCCCCCGCAGACGGAAACCACCCCTCGGACCCTCCTCTTTCTCCACCTCAAACGCCGAAGAATAAAGGCAATCCGCAGAAAGCAACCGACGGATATAAAGCTCCTTCCCAATATCCAGAATCCCGCGACTCCCATTCAGACGAAGAAGAAAAATCCGCCCCGACGGTCCACGACGCAACGGCTCCAAATCCGTAATCTCACCAATATCCACCCCATGACGCTGACGAAGCCGTTCGCGCAACTCATCTCCGCATATCACCGTCTCCCAGCGATAGCCCCCCTCGGTCCCCCGATCATAATCCTTAAGAATAGAGGAAAGCAATCTCCCCCGACTCTCCGCGGAAAACAACGACAGATCACACCACGGATCCACAAACGATTCCAGACACTCCGTCCCGACCCCGTCCTGCCAGCAGGTAGAGAACAATTCCGTCCTTCCCCCGCAACACTTCGAAAACCGTGCGTCGACAATCTGCCCCGACGGCCCTGTCAGCACAAGCCCCGCCGTAGCCCGGATAGCATCCCGAGCCTCCGCAGATAAGGGTTGCACGCCCTGATAGCGCTGACAATGATCATCCCCACACAAGTGAAAACCCTCATGGTCTGACGTGTCCTCCCAACCGATGATAACCCTCTGGCTATCCGCCGCAACCATATCTTTGCAATCGCAATCCGACGCGCAATCGGCCGCAATCGTATTCGCCACCCCCGATGTCCCGGGATGCCGGTGCAGAATCTTACCCGCTGCCCAGCTGCGCGAGATGATGGCATGCGCACGCAGAAATTCCGCCGGTGCCGATGGATTCATCTCGCTCCCTACGACACACTCGAGATAAGTCTCCAGTGGCAAGGTATTCAGAAGGGTATAAGGTGAATCCGGGTCAGGATTCCTACGAATCTCACCCGGAAAATCACATTCAATCGTACGCTGCCAATGGAATCCCAGACCGATCGCTACGTTACGTACCCGCGTCAGTCCCTGGTCCGCACCCTCCCGGCTGATAACCGGCCGGCCGTCAGTTGCTATCCCTATCGTTACGAGCATTGTAAGCCTTCAGTGCTTCTTCCAATACCTTCAGTGCTTTCGCCAGATCCTCCTTGCAGAGTACGTAGGCCAGACGTACCTCATTACGTCCGCGTCCCGGCGTCGTGTAAAAACCCGAAGCGGGCGCCATGAAGATTGTGGCTCCTTCGTATTCAAATTCGTTGAGACACCATTCGCAGAACTTATCCGCGTCATCCACCGGAAGTTTTGCCACAGTGTAGAACGCTCCCATCGGAATCGGTGAGTAGCACCCCGGAATACGATTGATACCGTCTACAAGGAAATTCCTTCGCTCCACATATTCCGTATATGTCTCCAGCATATATTCCGGCGATGCGTCGATAGATGCTTCGGCTACTATCTGTCCTAATAGCGGTGGGCTCAGACGTGCCTGGCAGAATTTCATCACGTTCTTGCGCAGATGCTCGTTCTTCGTGATCAGCGCCCCGATGCGGATACCACATTCGTTGTAACGCTTCGATACGGAATCGATCAGCACTACCTGCTCCTCGATCCCCGGCAGATGGAAAGCCGAGATGTAAGGTGCCCCCGTGTAGCAGAATTCGCGATACACTTCATCGGAGAAAAGCCAAAGGTTGTGTTTCTTCACGAGGTCCCTGATCTGTAGCATCTCTTTCATCGTGTAGAGATACCCCGTCGGATTATTAGGATTGCAGATCAGGATGCCACGCGTGCGCGGTGTGATCAGTTTCTCAAATTCCTCAAGCGGCGGCAACGCAAATCCCGATTCTATAGTCGATGGGATAGTGACGATCTTCGCTCCCGCTGAGATCGCAAACGCCATATAATTGGCATACGCCGGCTCGGGCACGATTATCTCATCTCCCGGGTCAAGACATGCCATGAAGGCGAAGAGCACAGCCTCCGATCCGCCCGAGGTCACGATGATATCCTCTACGCCCACCTCTATATTGAAGCGGGAGTAATATTCCTTAAGCTTCTTGCGTAAGGAGAGCAGTCCGTCGGATGGAGAGTACTCAAGCACTTTCCTGTCGATATGTCGCAGCGCCTCGAAGGCCTGTGGTGGAGTCGGCAGATCGGGCTGACCGATATTGAGCCGATACACTTTCACACCACGCTCCACTGCATTGTTGGCCAGAGGAACGAGTCTGCGTATAGGAGATGCGGGCATTATTTCGCCCCGTTGTGAAACTTTCATATTCATCTGCGAGTGAGAGTTTTTTAATATTTAACCGGATAGCGAGGTTCCCTATAAGAAAACTTCGTTTCCCCATTTAATAAATTAAGGTAGACTCCGCTCACGCGTGGCCTACCCCTAAAAAAATTATATGAAAAATCGTATTGTTTGTACAGAAAGTGGGACTCGAACCCACACGGCCGGTAAGGGCCAGGGGATTTTAAGTCCCCAGTGTCTACCATTCCACCATTTCTGCAACTCTGCTTCGCCTCGCTTTCCTCGTGATGATCTCTCGTGGATTTTCTCGCGCGACGTGCATTGTGATGCAAATTTACAAAAAACTTCGCTTGTAAGCAAATTTTATCCCATCTTCATCTCGCTTTCTCTCTATAAATAGTCTAAATTAACTTTCGTTAACTAAAATTATTTTCATTAACATTTCGCTGCAAACTAATTGCAGTCTATGCGGCTAATTTTGCAGTGTAATCAAGGGGATGCCCCTCAGATTAATCATCGAATAGTACTTTTGATCAATCAATGAATCTTACTTTCGATCAATGTCGTACTTTGGATTAATAGGAGCGTCACCGCAGATTACAAAATCCAACCGCTGAAACGTATGAAGAAAGGAGAAACGCTTATGTATGGAAATGATTTCGCACGTCGATATCCCCGGCAGTATATCCGCAAGGGTGATCGTATTTATGTCCGCGTGATGCAGGATCGTCGTTCGGTTCTGGAGTTTTCGGTAGATTCCGTAGCCGACTATACGGCTCTGATCGGTGAGATCCGCTATGCAGGTCGTAATCTGCAGGGACTCGCTCGAGTCTTCGTCCGCAACCACAGTCGTGGCTGGAGTGAAGAGCGACCCATGATGTTCTATCAAGGTCTCGCAGCTCCCCGTCGCAACGTAGCCCGCAACCGACTCCCCGTACCCTCCGGCACCCCGACCAATCGTCCCCGAATGCTCAACCCATGGGAAAACCATTAATAAACCCGCTCGCCTCAAATCTCCCTCAAATGTAGGGGGGCGTGACATCGGCACGTACGAGCGCACAACGTATCAAATCAAGCCAATCAAGGATTAAAAAGATCCTTATTATAAAAGTCAAGTATATCGTTAGCCGACTGCAAAGCCAGTCGGGCCTTACAATCCGGGTCAATCGCAAGGGCCGCATGATAATCATTTATAGCCAACGCACGTTTACCCGCACCGAAGTGCTTCATGCCACGAAGCGTGAGCGCATCCGTCGAATCCGGATGCTCATTCAGATAGGCTGTAATTGCGGCTACTGCTTCCTCATAAGGTAGCAATGCCACATGCTCTTTAAGTTCTTCGAAATTCATGGTCTTGTCTCTTTAAAGGTTTGATTATAGATGGAAAGGGGAGGGGCGAGAGGCTCCGATATCTCGGTCTATCTCTTCATTTGGCTTATCCCTAACGCTCCCGACAGAATCAGTCGAGATGGATTCTTTCCGCAGCCACCGGATGGTTAAGGAAGAGCGGTGCGATACGATCGAATTTCTCCGTATTCTCGGTAGTAAGAAATTTCGTAGATCCCTCTCGCGTGCAGCGCTCCGCGATCTCCGGATGGCGCTTGAGATAGTCGGCAAGACTGTCGGCCACCAACCGTCCCTGAGGGATAATTGCTACGTTCTCCGGAATTACCTTCCTGATCTTCTCAGTCAGCAGAGGATAGTGGGTGCAACCTAAAAGTAGCGTATCGATCTCCGGGTCGCAGCCCATCAACTGCCGACAGTATTTCTCCACGAAGTAGTCTGCCCCCGGACCGAACGCCTCTCCGTTCTCAATCAGTGGCACCCACATCGGGCAGGCTACCTCCGTCACTTTTATCTCCGGATACAGTTTCGCCGTCTCGATTGTGTACGACCGCGATGCGACAGTTCCGGGTGTACCCACCACGCCGATATGATTCGTCTGCGTCAGTCCACCCAATGCCTCTACTGTCGGAATAATCACTCCCAACACCCGTCGGGAGGGATCTATCTTCGGAAGATCGCGTTGCTGGATTGTGCGGAGTGCCTTTGCGGAGGCAGTGTTGCACGCAAGGATCACAAGGCTGCACCCCCGATTGAAGAGATACTTTACAGCCTGCAGTGTGAAATCATATATTACATCGAAACTCCGCGAACCGTATGGCGCACGGGCATTATCACCGAGATAAAGATAATCATACTCCGGCAGCCGCTTGCGAATCTCCCTGAGGATCGTCAGCCCACCGTAGCCGGAATCAAAGATACCTATCGGTCCGATCATAGCGTTTGGTTTGGATTGTCGGCGCATTCTCGCCGCAGTTTAGGGTAGTAGATGTAATCAGCGCGACGGCAAACCATGCCGCCGCGCCGGGTTTCTCTTATTGAGGTGTACCTATCCGATGAAGCGCTTGCACGTGGCATGGCCACGTCCTTACATTTGATGTGATTCGCTTCCGGGCGGCTACCTCGCTTGATCCGATTCTTACTTCAGACCGAGTTTAGTCTTTACAAGGGGAGTGATATCCTCTACAGGGTTGCTGTAGTAGAATGTCAGCTGGGGATCCATTGCCTGAATAAGGCTGTAGTTACCCTCTTTGCCTACCGACTGGATAGCATCCTGAATCTTCTGCGTGATAGGAGCCATGAGATCCATCTGCTGCTTCTGCATGTCCTGCATCACCTGCTGCTCAAACTGCTGAAGTTTCTGCTGATTGTCCTGATATGCGCGCACCTTGTTGTCACGGATTGCAGCCGGCACGTCATCCTTCATGTTGGCAAGTTCCTCAGCCTGCTTCTGAAGCTCTTCTCCGAGAAGCTTATACTGGGCCTCATACTTACTCTGAGTGTCCTGAAGTTTCTTCTGGGCATCTGCCACTTCCGGCATTGCACCGAAGATAGCGTTAGTGTCGACGAGTCCTACCTTGAGGCTCTGTGCGGAAGCCGCCATGCTTACAGTGATGGCGAGGAGTAAAAGAATTTTCTTTAACATGATTATATTAGTTGTGATTTGATTTGTAAATTTTACCAATAAGAGGAAAGCAGTTATATAGAAGAGAGAGATTAGAAGAGAGTAGAGGGATTGTTAGCCGAGCTTGGAGAAGCATTTAGTTCAGTGAAGTGGCCAACGGCCACGGCTCGGGAAAAAATATCTCTCCCTCCGGCTCAGGTTATTTAGAATAGCCTAACTTGGCAAGCACCTCATTGCTGACGTCGATTCGCGGCGAAGCAAATACGATGCTCTGCGACGACGCACGGTCGAAGATCACCTGATAACCCTTCTCCTCCGCTACAGCCTTTACAGCGTTATAGACATCCTCCTGAATTGGCTTCATAAGCGACTGGCGCTTCTTGTAAAGCTCACCTTCCGGACCGAAATATTTGTAGCGGGTATCAGTCACTTCCTTCTCTTTAGCCACGATCGATTCCTCGCGCTTCTTCTTCTGGTCGTCAGTCAGAAACACCATATCGGCCTGATAGTTCTTATACATCGTCTCGGCCTCCTTGGAGAGTTCCGTCACCTCCTTCTCCCAGCGCTGCGACACTTGATTCAACTGTTCGTTAGCCATCTCGTAAGCCGGAACATTACGGAGCACGTAATCCATATCGACCAAAGCAAACTTCTGAGCATTTGCCCCAAAGGAAGCCGCAATAGCTATTATAGCCGCAATAAATATTTTCTTCATAATAATTCTATCTTTTAGTTGTTAAAAATCTAAGCAATAAGGATGGATTCCAAAAGCCTTACCAATAAGGATTCCAATTGCCTTACCCGGCAAACTCTCTCTCAGAACTAAGCGACCCCGGGAATCATCATAATCCCGAATCCCCAATAGTCCGATATTTTGAGTCCGAAACCACCAATAAGTTTAAAAAATCCTCCTAAGATTAATAACTATTAAGATTCCTCTAATGTTCTAACAAGCAAAAGCAACTTGCCCGAAACTCCCGCATCCGTACCAGCACCCCGTACCAAGACCTATTCCCGCAAACTTATTACTTATTACTTATTACTTATTACTTATAACTTATTACTTAATTAATTTTAGCAAGCGCAGGCTTGCTAAAATTAATTTAGAATTCCTGTCCAAGAATAAAGTGCAGTTGGCTACCGCCGCGACGTCCCCACACCTTGTCGAAACCATAACCCCAGTCGATACCCAACAGACCGAGCATCTGGAGATAGACGCGAACGCCCACTCCGGCAGAGCGCTTTAGGTTGAAGGGGGCAAACTGTTCGGTTGTAGTCCAGCAGTTACCCGCTTCAGCGAAGGCCAATGCGTAGATGGTGGTCGAGGGCTGAAGCATGAAGGGGAAGTGAAGCTCCATAGTAAACTTGCCATAGGCGTAGCCCTCACTGCCCCACGGAGTGAACTGACCGTTGTCGTAGCCACGCATCGAGACGGTCTCCGTAGCGTAGGTGTATGAGCCCGACATACCGTCGCCACCGAAGTAGAAGGTCTCAAAGGGTGTGCGTACATATTTGTTGTACGAGCCGAGCAGCGCAAAGTCCGCGCGGGTCATCAACACGAGTGTCCACTGCCCGTCGGGATCGGTGAGCGGAGTGTATGTCTTACTCTTGAATTTGACTCTCCAGTATTCGATCCATTTATACAGCTGTGCCTTTGCCGGCTGGGAATTGAGCGTATTGGCTTCGTATGAAAGCTGCTCCCAGTTCTTATGCTGGAAGAGCGATACGGGAGGTGTCAGAGTGACATCCAGTGAGAATTGCGATCCGCGACGTGTATAGAGCGGATTGTCGATGCTTGTGCGCGAGAGGCTGAGACCCAAAGTGAGCGAGTTCGACACGCCGTTGGTCATATAGTAAAGGTAGTCCCAGTTCTTGAGGTAATACCAGCGGTAGCCCAAGGTTGCCTGGAATGTGAAGTAATCGTCAGGCCAGGTCAGACGCGTACCGAAACCGAGACTTACGCCTGCCATCTGAAGCACCTTATTCGGGTCGTAGGCATTCTGATAGGCATACGTGCCGTAGTTTGTGCCGTATGAACCCTGATAGTAGAGTGAATTGAGATAGCCGTTGCTCCACGCGTCGTTATAGTAGGCGGAGTTGATACCCGTCGACCTACTGTAGTCTACAGAGAAGGAGAGTGAGTTGGGGCGCTTTCCGCCAAGCCAGGGATCGAAGAAGGAGAGACTGTAGCTCTGGAAGTATTTCGCATTCGTCTGGGCCGAGATCGAGAAGGTCTGCCCGTCGCCTCGCGGAATTATTCCTTTATAGCTCGCCGGATTGAAGAGGTTCTTTATCGAGAAGTTGGAGAAGGAGAGCGCTACCTGACCCGTCACGCCTGTCTGGCCCCAACCGAATGACAGCTGCACCTTGTCGTTGGCCTTCGATTCAAGATCGAAGATGATGTCTACTGTGCCGTCATTCTCATTCGGTTCGGGATTGATGCCCATTGTCTCCGGGTTGAAGTGGCCGGAGGCCGCAATCTCTCGCGCTGAACGCATAAGGTCTGACTTGGAGAAAAGATCGCCAGGACGCATACGCAGTTCGCGACGTATCACCTTCTCATACAATTGGTCATTACCATTGATGACGATACGGTTGATACGTGCCTGCTGACCTTCATGAACTCTCATCTGCAGGGCTACGCTGTCCCCCTTCACATTCTCTTCAATCGGAATGAGCTGGAAGAAGAGGTAGCCGTTGTCAAGGTACAGGTTGGAGACCGCATCCTCATCATCGCGGGTGCGTTTCTCAAGGAGTTTCTGATTGTAGACGTCGCCCGGATAGATGCCCAAAAGCTGATTCAAGGTCTCTGTGGGATAGACTGTATTGCCCACCCAGGAAATATCGCTTATGTAATATTTCTTACCCTCATCTACTGTCAGATACACGTCGACTTTCTCGTCATCATATTTCACTACGGAGTCGCTCACCAGTCGGGCGTCGCGATAACCGAGTTCGTTATATTTTTCGATAATGCGCTTCTTGTCGTCGGCATAATCGGAGTCTACGAATTTCTTTTGCTTGAAGATATTGAGAAGGTTGCCGTTCTCATTGGTCTTCTTCATCGCACGCTTCACCTTATTGTCGGAAAGTACCTCATTGCCGTCGACATAGATCTTATGGACCTTCACCTTGTTGTGACGGTCTACAGCTACTGTGATTATCTCCTGATTCTCTTTCGACAGGTCCGGCTGCTGGATTACCCGCACATCGGCATTCTTAAAGCCTTTGGCTCCGTAATATTTCTCTACTATCTGCTTCACGCGGGCAATGATATTGGGAGTGATCTGCTGACCCTCTACCATACCGAGGCGTTCCGTAAGGTCTTTCTTCTCACCCCCTTTTACGCCCGTAAATTTGATCTCCGACATACGGGGCTGCTGACGCAACGCTATATCGAGCCATACTTTGTTGCCGACTCGTTTAGTCACTGAGATCTGCACCTTGGAGTAGAGTCCCTGACGCCAGAAGCGCTTCACGGCATTGGAGATGGCATCGCCCGGTATGTCGATCTTCTCGCCGACGCTCAGGCCGGAATAGCCGATGATTACATAATCGTCGACGTGATTCACTCCGCTGACGCTTATGCCGGCGATTTCATAAGTGTGGGGAATCGGAGAGTAGATGATTTCCGGATTATAGATTGTGTCGGTTGGCGCCTCCTGAGCCGATGCGGCAAAGGGAAGGAGCATGAGCAGCGACAGTATGATACGGATTTTAGGGGAGATTGACATAGATGGAGGTTAGATGTTGGGTTCCAGGTCAGCGTCTTTCTGCTGCACCTGAGCACTGGTTTTGCCGAATCGGCGTTCGCGGTTCTGATAATCAAGTATCGCCTCCGCATAGTTTTCTTTCTGAAAATCCGGCCAGAGTACCGGTGTGAAGTATAGTTCGCTGTAGGCTATCTGCCAAAGCAGGAAGTTGGAGATGCGCTCTTCCCCTCCCGTGCGTATCAGCAGATCGGGATCGGGCACTCCTGCCGTAGCAAGATTGGCCGAGATAAGTTCTTCCGTGATGTCGGAGGTGGAGATTACCCCCTCCGCCGCCTGAGTCGCAAGTCGCCGAGCGGCCTCTGCGATCTCCCAGCGCGATGAATAACTCAGACACATAAGAAGCGTAAGACCGGTGCAATGTGAAGTGGCCTTCTCTGCGTTAAGCAATCGGCGGCGCGCATCCTCCGGAATCCGGGGAATATCGCCTACCAACCGTATCTTCACATTATTTCGGATGAGGTCGGGGAGCTCTCGTTCGATGGCCCATCCGATAAGATACATCAGGGTGTCGACCTCTTCCTGCGGACGATTCCAGTTCTCTGTCGAGAACGCATAGAGGGTCAGATACTCAATGCCCATGTCGGAGGAGAATTCCACAGCGCGGTGTACGGCCGACACGCCTTCTGCGTGGCCGTCGCTGCGTGGCCGCCCGAGTTGATTGGCCCATCGCCCGTTGCCATCCATGATGATCGCTACGTGGCGTGGCAGCCTGGTCGGGTCGATTCTGGATATGATGTCGTCGAGGTTGTTCATGACGTGCTGTAGGTTATTCTTTATAATTGCAGACTGCACACCGCTTGGAGAATTCATAACTGATCGTAAAGGTCAGTGTCGAATACCAGTCAGTGTTTTTCGCAAATGAACTCTTGATTCCCATCGGATCGCTCAGCATCTCGCCGTCAAGCTTGTCCGTGAATACCTTCTTCATTAGGAATTCCAGCCCGAGATTCAGTCGGCGGTTCACCTTGAATTTCGCCCCCACTCCGAAGGGGAGTGTGAATCCGGCGTAGGTATGACCCGATGTGGTCCAGAGCGTCAGCGACAACCCCGCCGTGATATAGGGGGAGAAGCGCTTCAGTTTGCGGTAATACTCGCCCATTCCGTAATTGAAGAAATTGAATTCTGCCATTTCTCCAAGTTCATAGAATGTGGTAGTGAATTTATAGGTCTCGTCGGAGGGAAAGACGTTGGTCATCTGCGAGGAGTCGCCTCGCAGACCGCCGACGTAGAAGTTGGTCTTGAATGCCCAGCGGGGATTGGCGATATACCGGAAGAGCAGTTCCATATCCCAGGAGGGGTTCTGATAGAGATTGGATGTGTTGGCATCCCCGAGGTAACCGGTCATGCCGAGTCCCCCGCCGATGTCAAACCGGTAGTCTTCCTGCGCGCGGGCCCCGATCGGTAGCAGCGCCGCGATCAGCAGGAGGAGTGATATGAGGGAACGTCGTTTCATCTGTTTCTTAGAATATCGGAGTGAAGGTCAGACGAGCTAACACTGCACGCCGAATTTCGTCGTTGAGCTGATCCCGGTCGTTGAATCCGCCGAAGAGATAGATGTAAGGACATTTCCATGAGATGTCGTCTCCCTCGATCTCATAGCTCAGTCGCATCTGGGGCACCCGACGCAGGGGCGCGATCTTCTTCCACGAATCGTTGAGATCAGCCTCCATATCGGTTGAGGCTATAACTGCATCAGCCGAATATCCCGGTTTTACGAAGTCAGGGCATTGCATCTGATCCGATGCCACGCGCCAGTTGACCCCGTTATCGTAGGAGATATAGAGTGTCTTGTTGACGCTCCCGTCGGCCAATATCCCTCCCATGCAGAGCCATACGCTGTATTCGGTCTGAATCCATGATGTGGAGGTCTTCATATAGCTGAAGTAGGGGAGAATCAGCGCATCCTTCATCGCGGGCAGCGGTGTGTTGGAAATTTTTGCCCAGTTGTCGCCGTCGTAGGCCCACGTGTGGTAACTTGTCTTGCCGTCGCGGACGCCACCGATGAAGAATCCTATCGGTTCGGCCGCCCATTTCGATGAGTAAGTATTGAATTGCGACAAACCTTCTGTCGGAAAATCCGACGGCAGAGCATATGGCGAAAACCCGCCCGGACGCGGATAGATATCAAACTCCGGAGCCGACTTCGATCCGGAAATACCGAGCAGTTCGTCATTGAAGCCTCCGATGATGTTCTGCCATGTGACGGAGCAATCGGTCCATTGCTTCCCTTGGTCGGCTGATGAATGAAGTTTGCCGTCCGTGTCAAGTAGGTAGAGGGTATTGCCACATGCGGTCAGCGTGCGCACCTGCGGTGTGAACGTGAGGGTCAGCTCATTGCGTGTCCAGGCTTTATCGGCCGGAGTAGCGCATGAGGAGAGTGTATAGCTGCCGTCAGACTCCTCAATTAATGAGAGGGTGCGGTCAGCGGTGTTGATAGTCTTCTGATTGCGGGGTGAGGCCTTGCGCGACGGAAGTGGTGCTACGGCTTCCTTATCCCACATCAGTGAGTCGCCGACCCATTTATGCACGTTGACTTTCAGCTGATAAGTCATCACCAGCGACTTGTCGGCGTTGGCCAGACTGAGGAATACCTTCCCCGTGAAGTCGATGGAATCGGTAGGATGCGTGACGTAATCCACTGTCCCCGTGCGTGTTTGCCCGTCGGTCATTGTGATCTCTGCGCTGCTTACCCCCGATGGATATACGATGAGCGGTACGAGCTTGTCCACCTTTGTACCGACCGGTAGGGAATCAGCGTTATAGATCACGCGATGCTCCAGATCTATAGAGAAATAGACGGAGTCGAGATTCTCCATCACATCCTTGTTAGGTTGGATGGAAAATTTTGTGACGGCAACGCTCGGAGCAAGCACTTCGTCGATCTTTTCCGGCTCATCTTTTGAGTTGCAGGAGCCAAGAAGCGCAAGCACGCCGAGAAGAGTATAGATATAGTGTTTCTTCACCATTTGGAATCAGATAATAATTCAAATTGCAAAGTTAATATTATTTACCGAAATTTCGGCTATACTCCTCCGCTTTTAATACAAAATCTCCAAAAAATGTTAAAAATCAGTCAAAGTAATGTCTGTAGGAAGTTGTGGAGCCTTTATTCCTTCTCCGATTCTGCCGGGGGACACCTCTACCCGGATTTCATCGTAGAGCCCTTGGCGGATGAAGTCGCTAAGCACCTTCTCTCCTCCTTCCACCATCAGCGACGTCACTTTCTCTTCCCGATAAAGGCGCGACAGAAAGTCGGGGAGCGTTTCTCCGCGTCGGCGCATTACCGGATTTGCTGCCATAATGCGTGCGTCCGCCGGAAGCCGGTCGGATTCCATAGTGACCGGCCGGGGATCGCTCCCGGGCCAAAGACGCGTGTCAAGCCGCGGATTGTCAGCAATTACCGTATTGACCCCTACGAGGATCGCATCGCTCTGACTGCGTAGCTTGTGTACTGCCATGCTGGTCAGAGGTGTGGAAAATATCGCTCTCGGTTCGCCGGGCTTTGGTGCGATATAGCCATCAGCCGATTGTGCCCATTTCAGCAGAATATGGGGGCGCTTGAGGGTATGGGCTGTGAGGAATCGGGGGTTGAGTGCCCGACATTCTTCCTCAAGCAGACCGACTTCTACCTCTCCTCCGGCTCGGCGGATCATCTCCACTCCCCGCCCGGCAACCTCAGGAAAGGGATCAAGCGAACCGACTACCACGCGCTTCAGGCGTTCGCGGATAAGCAGCTCGGCACACGGCGGAGTCTTACCGTAGTGCGAACAGGGTTCGAGTGTGACGTAGATTGTCGACTCGGGAAGCAACCGACGATCGACCTCGGCTACGGATGCCACGGCATTCACTTCGGCATGTGCCTGTCCGCAACGCCGATGCCATCCTTCCCCGATGATGCGTCCGTCCGGAGCGCAGATCACTGCGCCTACCATCGGATTCGGCGACGTATGCCCCGCGCCGTAGCGGGCTAATTGGATTGCCCGGCGCATCATACTTTCATCGTGAGCGGAGAATCTCTCTCCTCCCTGGTGAGGCAGCGTAAGCTTCTCCCCCTGCTTAGTCAGCGATAGCTTCTCCGTTTGGTCGGTCAGCGATAGTTTCTCCGGCTCTCCTATAAGTGATACCTTCTCTTCCGGCTTTGATTTGCGATAATGAAATATCTTATTCATTGACAGCAGCGTATTTTTAGGAATGGCGTATTTTTAGAAATAAAGCGCCGGAAATGGCAATTCCGGCGCTTTATTATCGTGTTTGAGATTGTCTCGTGTGTGGATTATCTCGAATCACTTCTCGAAGCCGCGGAGGCGGAGAAGGGCGTGGGGGTCGGGCTGATGACCGCGGAAGCGCTCGAAGAGAATGAGAGCATCTTCCGTGTCGCCGCTCTCAAGAATATTCTTCTTGTAGGATGCGGCTGTCTCGGGATTGAATACTCCGTTCTGCTCGAAGAGTTCCCATGCGTCTGCCTCAAGCACCTGGCTCCAAAGATACGTATAGTAACCGGAAGCATAACCGTCGTCACCGAAGATATGCTTGAAGTAGGGGGAGCGGTAGCGGTAGGTGATCTCCTCGGGCATTCCGATCTTCTTGGCGATTGTCTCTTCGAATCCTTTCACGTCGACATTCTTACCGTCGTGCTTACCCCATTCAAGGTCGAGAAGTGCCGCGCCGGCAAGTTCCGTAGTGACAAATCCCTGATTGAATTTGGATGAGTTGTTAAGTTTGGTAATCAGTGAATCGGGAATCACTTCGCCCGTCTTGTAATGCTTGGCATATTGCTTAAGAAGCTCGGGAGTGAAGGCAAAATGCTCGTTCATCTGCGACGACATCTCTACATAGTCGCGGTCGACGTTGGTGCCGGCAAGTCCCTTATAAGGAGACGTAGTCAGCATCCCCTGAAGTGCATGGCCGAATTCGTGGAAGGTCGTCTCTACCTCATCGATGGTGAGCAGTGCGGGGGTGTCGCCCGAAGGACGTGTGAAGTTGCCTACGTTGTAGACGATCGGACGCTTGTAGCTGCCGTCGCCGTAAAGACCGGCCGACTGAATCTGCTCCATCCAGGCGCCCTGGCGCTTGGAATCGCGGGGGAAGAAGTCGGTCATGAATACTGCCACGTGTTCGCCGGTCTTGGCGTCCTGCACGTCGTAGACTGTCACTTCATCCATGTAGTGGGGGGCGTCCGGCATCTCTACCATCTTGATGCCGTAGAGCTGTTCGGCTGCTCCGAAGAGTCCGTTGAGCACATTCTCAAGTGAGAAGTAGGGGCGAAGCTGACCCTCATCAAGGTCATACTTCTGCTTTTTCACCTTCTCGGCATAATAGTAATAATCCCAGGGCGCGATCTTGAAATTGCCACCCTCGGCGTCTACCAGTGCCTGCATATCGGCTACCTCCTCATGAGCGCGTTCCACAGCAGGAGTGAACACCTGCATAAGCAGATTCTCGGCTGCCTCGGGAGTCTTCGCCATCACACGTGAAGTCATCATCTGCGCGAAATTATCGAAGCCCATCACTTTTGCTTTCTCGGCACGCAGGGCGATAATCTTCTCGATTACGGGAATATTATTGTTGTCGCCGGATGAGGCGAGGTTTACGTAACCCTCATAGATTGCCTTGCGAAGATCGCGATTGTCGGCATATTGGAGCACCGGCAGACGGCTCGGTGCGTGGAGTGTGAATACGTAGCCTTCCAGACCGCGACTCTTGGCCTCTTCTGCTGCTGTGCCGAGTGATGATTCCGGAAGTCCGCTTACGGCGTCTGCGCCTACGTTGACATAGAATTCATTTGTCGCGTTCAGAAGATTCTTGTTAAATTGAATGAAGAGCTTCGAAAGTTCATCATTGATCCGGATAAGCTCTTTCTTCTTGTCTTCCGGAAGAGCTGCTCCCTGTTCGGCAAACTGACGATAGTATTTCTCTACAAGGCGTTTCTGCACCCGATCAAGTCCCTGCTGGTCGCGATGATCGTAGACGTATTTGATTTTGTTGAAGAGTGCCTCATTAAGATTGACTTGATTGGAGGCCTCATTCAGCAGAGGCACTGCCTCATCGGCCAGTGCGGCAAACTCGGGAGTGGAAAGGGCGCTGTCGAATGTCCAGTAGACCGACGCTACACGCTCCAGAATCGGCGAGAGATCCTCAAGAGGAAGAATTGTGTTCTCGAAGTCGGGAACGGCACGATTCTTCACGATAGCATTGATATTCTGTTCCTGTTCTTTCAGTCCGGCCTTGATGGCGGGAATGAAATCCGAAGTCAGGATTTCGGAATAGGGCGGAATCTCATACTGTGTCGTGTAGGGCTTCAGAAACGGGTTCTCGTGTCCCGCAGCCATGGCCGGTGATGACGCAGCTCCGCCGATTGAGATGGCGGCAGCGAGCGTAAGTGCAAGTGTTTTCACGTTAAGTTATTTATATGGTTAGAAATTTCTATTGTGACGATTGTCCGGGCCGGGAAATGCCGCCTCACTGACATATCAACTGCAAATTTATCAAAAAATTCGGATTCTCCACGTATATAGCAGTATAAAACGTGTTAGGGTATGTGTGATTTTAAATGATTTTAGCAAGGAGAGAGGCCGGGATGATTAAAATCCTTCCAGAATCTGGAATGTCGCAAGGAGGGGGAGGTGATCGGATGTACGGATATCAAGTCGTTCCACGCTCAATGGTCTTACTGCTCCGCGATAGAAAATCTGATCCAGGTGGAAGTAGAATTTATGTGGGTAATAAGTATAAGTAGGCCAGAAGTTAGTCGCTACGTAAGCATCCTGGAATCCGGCCTTGAGAAACAACCGATATACCCACGAAGCCGGGACATCGTTGAAGTCTCCGCATACAATGGTAGGCATGGCCAGTTCCTCAAACCCGTTGAGCACTTTCTGGGCGGCTTCTGCCCGTTCCGGAAAAACTCTCTCCATCTTATGGACTATATCAAGTCCGAGTTTCTCCTTCTCTTTGGCATTCGCATTCTCTACGCTGAAGAGCCCTTTCTCATCCTCATTCAATAGGAAAGAGGGAAGATGCACATTGGCTATGGCTATTTCACGCGTCGGTGTCTTCACCGTGAAACACTCTGCCAGCCGCACGCTGTGGAGCGAACCGAAATAGATATGACGCAGCGGATAGCGCGAAAGTATTCGTAGGTCGTAAGTGCCGTCGCCGAGCTGATAGGGATAGATCTGAAGCAGGGAGTCCATCGTGGCCTGTGAGTAATATTGCAGGCAGGTTCGGTCAAAACCGAAGATCTCTTGCAGACACACTACATCGGGTTTCAGCTCCAGAATCTTCGAAAGCATCCGCGACCCTTCGGCCTTGGGATTTTCCAGATCGGCACCGTGCAGGGTGTTCCATGTCAGTATAGTCAGCGTCGGCGCATCCGCCGGCTCGGGTTCGGAGGGGGAGTTCATTGGAAACCACATCTTGATCGGAGTTGAGCAGGCAATAAACATGATTACCCCGATGCCGGCCGTAATCCAGCCTCGGAAGCAAAGCCATACGACCGTCAGAATTGCAGAGATAGTCAGCATTATCGGCATACCGATTACGGCAATCGATCCGAGCGGAAATATGTTTGGCGAAATATAACCTCCGAAGCAGCAAAGGGCCGTAAGAAGATAGAATACTATCGTGGCTATCTTCAGAATCAGTCGGATAAGAGGCGAGACGATGATCATTTGGGTTAAGTGTTTTAAGGGCCGGTTGGCCGCATTTAGGTTGGAGTTAGTTAAGACGCCGGTGGCTCCGGCTTGTTATATCCGTAATTATCTACCATTTGGCGATTGCCAGGCCGGTTGCCAGGCCGCAGATATGTGTCGCGAGAGCCGGGAGTGAAAGACTGCCCAGCAGGCTTACTCCGATTGCAAGCCATACAATCAGTCGAATCCTGCGTTCAGCCTTGTTGCAGTCCTGAAAGCGCTTGGCTCCGCGCAGTTCGGCGCCACAGAGTCCGAGAATCGCTGCCGACGCACCGCAAAGCGACGTCAGTGTCCAGGCCGGAATAAAGGCTGAGACAGTCAGAAACCCCAGACCTCCCGCTACGGCTCCCGCTATATAATACAATAGCATACGGCGCAGTCCGCGACGTCGGATTATGTCATTCCCTATTATCCATAGGAAGAGCATGTTGAAAAAGAGATGCGTCGGCCCGGCATGAACCAGCGTGTAGCTCGCCATAGCTCTCCAGTTGAGAAATGCCGTAGTGAGCGGTGCAGTAGGAAGGGCCGGTGAATGAAGCATCAGCGCCTCCCGCAGTCCCGGCCAGATCAGTCCGGCGATGAATAGAACGCAGTTGAGCAGAATCAGCCCGCTCAACACTATCCGACCCCGGTGTTGAGCCGACGTGCGGAATAGAGTCTTATCGTCGATCAAGGTGATTGACATTCTGGTTTAATAGAAGAAATTATTGCCCCGGAGAGTGCCTTTATGGCGCCAGTAGAGGAGTAGAATCAGGCCGAAGATCAGTCCGCCCAGATGAGCGAAATGAGCCACTGAGGCCTGTCGCCCGCTGACTCCGAGGAAAAACTCCATTATGCCGTAGCCGATCACCATATATTTAGCCTTTATGGGCACCGGAATGAAGAAGAGATACATCGGCATGTCAGGGAAGACAAACGCAAATCCGAGCAGAAGTCCGAAAATTGCACCCGACGCGCCTACCGTCACCAGTGCATTCTTCATCCCCTCTAATCCTGATTGGAAGTACGACTGATTCCGCGCTACAGCGTCAGCCATTGCTTCCGGAGTAAGGCCGTTGAGCGCGGCTATCCCGTCAATGTATTCCTGATGCCACGTCATTTGCCATACACACTCCTGCACAAGTGCCGCTCCGATTCCGCAGACGAAATAGAACACTATGAAGCGCCGGCTTCCCCATACGCGCTCCAGGATTCTGCCGAACATCCAAAGGGTAAACATATTGAATGCAATATGAAGAATCGTATGGTTGTCGTGGAGAAACATATAGGTCAGTATCTGCACCGGATTAAACTTATCCGCGCCCCAGAAATGCAGACCGAGAGTATTGATAAGTGTCTCGCCAAACCGGCCCGAGCAAAACTCTACGAGCCAGATAAGGACATTTATTATAAGAAGATTGCGGGTGACGGGAGGGATCTGTTCCAGCCACGCCGGCATACGGGTATTGCTCATTCTGTATCTGAAAAACTTTTTTGAATACTTCAGTTTGCAAAATTATAAAAAAAATCCCGACCGCGGAGTAAAAAGGGATAGACAATCCTCCGAAACCCTCAACAAATGTTAAAATCCCCGCTCAGTGAGGGATTGCGATGTCGAAAATTTGGAGAAAATCACCATTGATTACAAAAAAATGTTCTTTTTTATTTGAAAATCTTATAATTATCATTAAATTTGCCCTTGCTAAGGTAGTTCAGGCATAACTTTTAGGTCGGCCGGATGGTTATAATAGTGATAAGTGCTATTCTACTGACCCCGAAACCGGAAGATTCCGCGCCCTTTTCAGGGCTTGATGGCCTTATCATTAAGAAATACATATATAACCCGAAAACAGAAATAATCACATATTTTTATTATGAACAAGACAGATCTTATTAATGAAATCGCCGCTAAGGCCAACCTCAACAAAGTAGACGCCAAAGCCGCTCTTGACGCGACTCTCGAATCAATCGCTCAGGCTCTCGTCAACGATGATAAGGTGCAGCTCATCGGCTTCGGCACATTCAGCATGGTCGAAAAGCCCGAACGCACCGGTATCAACCCCCGTACAAAAGAAAAAATCACTATCGCAGCCCGCAAGGTCTGCAAGTTCAAACCTGCTGACACTCTCGGCAAGTAAAGAATTTTCTGCGCCGGTCTGCGGCGCCTGAGTAATCAGAAACGCATGGCCGCATCCGTCACTCTCCTCCCTCGTCGGGGAGCGGAGAGCCGGGTGCGGCCAAATTATGCTTGATCCGCATCTTCGGATGCTCCCAACTATAATTATCGTATAGACTCTTATTATCTTATAAACCCTTTGTTTATCTTATAGACCCTCTGTGATTCTCTGACAAAATGGAAGATTGGAAAGACGCTTTAGCTGCATTGCGCGGTGGTGAGGAGCTGCCTGAAGAGGATGCCGCATCCCTTGAGGAATCTGCGACTCAAGCTAAGCCCCGTAAAATGCCGAAGTTGCAGTTTTTTTATGAAAAGAAAGGCCGGGCAGGCAAACCCGCTACAATTATCGCCGGATTTGGTGATATGTCCGACGATGAGATTGCCGACATAGCCTCGATGCTCAAAAAGAAATTAGGTTGTGGAGGTTCGTCGCGCGGTGGTGAGATTCTTCTTCAGGGCGACCGCCGCGAACAGGCTCGTAAAGTGCTGACCGAAAATTGGCCCCGCTGATCCTTGACCTTTAATCTCCAACCTTTATTCCCTAACTTTTAATCCCCGGAATATCCCATTGCTTACACTTCAACGTGCGTCGGCCGGTTCCGGCAAGACCTATACCCTTACAAAGAAATTCATTCGCCTTCTCATCACAATCAAGGATGAAGGAGCCTCTCAACCGCGTCTCCGCACTGATGCCGAACTGCGCGACGCCGTCAGCCATATCCTTGCCGTGACTTTTACCAATAAGGCCACCGATGAGATGAAAAAGCGCATCATGGTCAAACTCAATGACCTCGCGTTTCATGTCGACCCTGCTCATCCGGAAAAGACTGATTATCTCTCCGATTTCTGCAAGGAACTCGGCGTTAAGCCCGAAGAAATAAGCTATGCCTGCCGCATTGCGCTCCGACAGTTGCTTTATTCTTTCTCTGACTTCAACGTCATGACCATCGATTCCTTTTTTCAGGCGATTCTCCGCACTTTTGCCTACGAAGCCGAACTCCCCGATGGCTATGAGCTAATCATTGATACGGGTTACATCACCCGGCAGGTTGTGCTCAACATGATTGAGGATCTAAGCGTCGGCCGATTGTCGAAAGCCACTGAGCGCTGGGTGCGCTATTTCGTTTCGCAGGCCATAGAGAAAGGTGAGCGTAAATGGAATATCTTCACTCGTGAAGAAGCAAAAGGGGTGAAGAGTGGTGCGCTCTTCAATCAGTTTAGGGATATTGCCGGGGATCTCGACCATGAGGCCAATAAGAAGGCCCGCAAGCAACTGACGGAGTATTTCGATAAAGGCGGGAATCTCGAAGAGGTATTTGATGAGGTATGGGAATATTTCGACGGTCGGCTCTGCGAATCATTCGGCAAATTAAGCAGCGCAGCCCATGACGTAATCGATGCCGCGTCGCAACTTACGGATGCCCCGATGGCAGAGTATATATATAAAGGCAATGTAACTCCCGGACAGCTCTATCGACTGACTGCCCGCAATGCCAATCCCGACGAGGATTACAAAATCCCAAACACCAAGGATGCTGAATGGACTACGTCGAATATCTTTAGTTCCAAAGTTAAAGCTGCTCAGAAAAGGGCATGGTCCGTCGAGGCTCAGCCGCTCGCCGACGCTATGAATCAGCTTAGAGCGGCCTATGATGAGTGGTCGGCCGTACGCAACGGGGCGCAATATCAGATCTGGAAACGAATCCGCAGCGCCTTTCCGAGAGTCGGACTGATGCATGACCTGCTCGTCCGCACCGAACAGTTTCTGCTTGAGACCGGCACGATGAAGCTCTCCGACACCAACACCATGCTCCGTCGCATCATTTCCGACGATGATGTCCCCTTTATCTATGAGAGATATGGTTCGCGCTTCCGTCATTTCCTAATCGATGAGTTTCAGGATACATCCCGGCTACAATGGGAAAACTTCCTTCCGCTCCTGCGCGAAAGTGAGAGCCACGACCACGAGAATCTTATAATCGGCGATGCAAAGCAGAGTATCTATCGTTTCCGCAGTGCCGATCCTACGCTTATCACGGAGAAAGTGCCTGCGGAGTTTCCTCGTCTCGACCCGCGCGGCTACTCGATTGATGAGAATGCCAACTGGAGAAGTTCGCGGAGAATAGTGAAATTCAATAATTTCTTCTTCCGCAGTCTGACGCAGACTCTCGGCGGAGGATTGGAGAATCTCTACGGCAACACCGTGCAGTTGCCCCGAAAATCCGACGAAAACGGATATGTCAGTATCGAAATCTATGATAAGACAGCCGGAGAGGATGAGGATCGAGATGCGCTCCCTCCCGAACTTCTTAAGCGAATCGCCGATCGTATTGATACTCTGCTCGAACGCGGCTACATGCAGCGTGAAATAGCCATTCTGACCAACAAGAAGGCTACCGCAACCCAACTGATTGCGTATCTCACTGATCATAACCTCGAACGTCGCGGTCTCCCGCCGTTGGAATTTGTCAGTGAAGATTCCCTTACCTTAGGTTCGTCAAAGGCTGTCGGGATAATTGTCAACTGCCTCCAGATGATTCAGAACGGCATGGAGGGAAAATTCAGTGAGACAGGGGAGACCTCCCGCTCTTCTCGTATCAATTGGCTTGATGTGGCAGCTCATTTCCGCTATTTCTCACTCCGCCATCCCGAGTTGCCTCTCCAGCAGCGGATTGAGACTTTTCTCAATGAAGATCTCGACCAGTCTCTTATGTCTGCTCTCCTTGCTGATATGCAGGCCGTCACCCTCCCCTCGCTTGTAGAGGCTATTGCCGAGACATTTGTGCCCGACGATCTGCGCCATGAACAGGCGCTTTACCTCGCCGCATTCCAGGATGCTGTCCTCGACTACTGCGATATCTATCCCGCTGATATAGCCTCTTTCCTCCGATGGTGGAAGGCTACGGGCAGCGGTATGTCGGTGATATCTCCGGAAGGCACGGATGCCATCTCAGTAATGACGATTCATAAATCGAAAGGCCTTGAATTCCAATGCGTAATTCTGCCCGACTTCGACTTCTCGCTTAAACTCAAGAAGGAGTGGGCATGGGTCGAACTCCCCTCGGATTTCCCGATGGCTGAACGTATGCCCAAGATGATGCCTATCCAATTAAGTGATACTAAGGATGACGCGGCGTTCTTCAGCAATAGTCCGTTTGCCCGTATCTATGAGAATGCCGTATATTTCAACCGGGCCGACCAACTCAATAAGGCATACGTAGCCATGACGCGCCCGATCAGCGAACTCTATATCTATATCCCTCAGAAGCCGGAGAAAAAAACGCCTGCGCTTGATTCGATGGGGGAGTGTCTGCGGGAGATTATCGGTAAGTTTGAGGAGCATCTTGCCGACGTAGCGGAATATGAGCATGAGATGGTGATTGACCCTCGCGAAATGAATGTCGATGAGACACTTTATACCTACGGCCAACCGATTGAGAACGTGGCGGAATCACTCGCCAAATATCGCGAGACCAAAATGAATGCCGACGAGGAATATTCGATTGATGAATATTTCGTCAACTCCGACCGTCCCCTGTTGCAGTATCAGGAGGAAGGGCGCCCGAAATTTGAAGATCCGGCCGAAGACGACCGCAGCGATCCCCGCTCCGAGGGAAGTATGCTCCACGCAGTGCTTGAGCATGTCGATACGGCCGACGACCTTCGTCGCGCCTTCGAAAAGGTAAGAGTAAGAGGAATGATCACGCGCGACGAGATAGAATTCTATTATCCCGTCCTTAAAGACGCCCTCGACTCCGTGGCCGACCGCGGATGGTTCGACGGTTCGAAGCGGGTAATGACCGAACGTGCTCTCCTAAAGCGTGGAGAAATGATGAAACGCCCCGACAGAGTGCTGGTCGATTCCGACGGATCTATGACCGTAATCGACTATAAATTCGGCACAACCAACAAGAGTGCATATCGCCGGCAGGTCCGGGGCTACATGAACCGTCTGAAAGCCTACGGAAAGGCCCCGATGGTGGAAGGCTATCTGTGGTATGTCAAAGAGGGTGTGATAGAAAAGGTTGGAGAATAAAGGAAAAATTCGTATCTTTGTAATTTCATTCGCGATAGGAGTCGCTTATCGCAGATGAATATAGCGTAAATTTTGAATTTCAGAATATTTCAGAATAGAAAATGAAGATAGAAGAGATTATCGCTCAGGGTGTCAGCGACGCCGTCAAGGCTCTATATGACGCCGACATCAAGCCGGAAAGCGTGCAGGTATCCCCCACGAAGAAAGAATTCGAAGGACATCTGACTGTTGTAGTGTTCCCATTCCTCAAGGCCTCCCGCAAAGCTCCCGAAGCTACTGCTCAGGAAATCGGTGCGTGGATGAAGGAGAATGTGGAAGCCGTCGCAGCCTTCAATGCTGTTAAGGGATTCCTCAATCTTACTATAAGCGCGGAATTCTGGCGCAATCTCCTGCATGAGATTCAGGCCGATGAGAATTTCGGTTTCACTGCCCCGACGGATGATTCCGAACTCGTAATGGTAGAATACTCCTCTCCCAACACCAACAAACCGCTCCATCTCGGCCACGTCCGCAATAATCTGCTTGGCTACTCCCTTTCGCAGATTCTCAAGGCCAACGGCAAGAAGGTCGTCAAGACCAATATCGTAAACGATCGTGGTATCCATATCTGCAAATCGATGCTCGCATGGAAAAAGTGGGGGCAGGGTGCCACTCCCGAATCCGTCGGCAAGAAGGGCGACCATCTTATCGGTGACTTCTACGTGCTCTTCGACCGCCATTTCAAGGATGAGGTCAAGGCGCTGATGGATGAAAAAGGTCTGTCGAAAGAGGAGGCCGAGGCTCAGTCGGAGCTCATGGCCGAGGCTCGCGAGATGCTCCGTCGCTGGGAAGCCGGCGATGAAGAGGTTCGCTCTCTATGGAAGATGATGAATGATTGGGTATATGCCGGATTCGATGAGACATATAAGCGTCTCGGCGTAGACTTTGACAAGATCTATTATGAGTCCGACACATATCTTGAAGGCAAGGATCTCGTGCTCGGCGGCATGGAGAAGGGTATAATGTATAAGAAGGAGGACGGCTCGGTATGGGCCGACCTTACTCCCGACGGCCTCGACCACAAACTGCTTCTGCGCTCCGACGGCACGTCGGTCTACATGACGCAGGATATCGGCACGGCTAAACTCCGTTATCAGGATTATCCCATCGACAAGATGATCTACGTCGTAGGCAATGAGCAGAACTATCACTTCCAGGTGCTCAGCCTGCTTCTCGACAAACTCGGTTTCAAATGGGGCAAATCTCTGACCCACTTCTCCTACGGCATGGTAGAACTCCCCGAAGGAAAGATGAAATCGCGCGAGGGTACGGTAGTGGATGCCGACGATCTGATGGACACAATGATCGCCAATGCCCACGAGGCCTCCGCTTCCCGTTTTGAAGGTATGCCGGAAGAGGAGGCTGCCGAAATTGCCCGCGTCGTCGGCCTCGGTGCATTGAAATATTTCCTTCTTAAGGTCGATCCCAAGAAGAATATGCTTTTCAATCCCAAAGAGTCGATTGACTTCAACGGCAATACAGGCCCGTTCCTGCAATACACCTACGCGCGTATCCGCAGCGTATGCCGTCGTGCCGCCGAAGAACTCGAATCCTGCTCCTATGCCGAGGCTGTGCCCAATGAGAAAGAGCAGGTGCTGATTCAGAAGATTGCCGACTTCCCCTCTGTAGTAGCCGAAGCCGGACGCAGTTACTCCCCGGCCCTAATCGCCAACTATTGCTACGATCTTGCAAAGGAATACAATCAGTTCTACCACGACTATTCCATCCTGAAAGAGGAAGACGCCGCTACGCGATGCCTGCGTCTCAACCTCTCGCAACTCGTGGCCCGCACTCTCCGTGCCGGCGTAAGCCTTCTCGGCATGGAAATGCCCGAACGCATGTAAAACGCATGTAAGAAGTAACTATTTAAAATAAGAAAGTATTTCTCGGAGTACCGGATAATATCAACTTATTTTAAAGAGATACTTAAACTTATCGCGTCTTAATTTGTCAAATAAAAATAACTAACTCTAAAACCAAAACTCTTAAATTATGGATTACAAGACCCCTCAGACTCCGCCCCCTTACTACGGTGGCAGTCAGACTTCGGTCACCTCGCAGACTAATGCTGTAATGCGTAAGGTATACGTGCGCATGTTTATCGGTCTGCTGATTTCAGCATTCTGCGCACTCGGTGTAGCCTCTTCTCCGGCGGCTATGATGTTCTTCTTCGCCAATAAGGTAGTATACTGGGTAATGCTGATAGCCATGTTCGCTATGGCGTGGATTATTCCGGCCCGTATGATGAAGATGAGCCAGGGTGCCCTTCTGGGATGCTTCTGCCTCTTCTCGGCTTTGATGGGAGCATGGATTGCTCCGATCTTCGTAGTCTACAAGCTCGGAACTATCGTATACACTTTCTTTATTACCGCGGGCACATTCGGAGCAATGTCAGTCTACGGCTATTTCACCAAGACGGATCTTTCCAAATTCGGCTCTTATCTGATAATGGCTCTCTTCGGACTGATTATTCTCTCGCTGGTCAACATCTTCCTTCACAGCAACACGCTGGAATGGGTGGTATCGATTGTCGGAGTGCTTCTCTTCGTCGGTCTCACCGCATGGGACACCCAGACGGTGCGTCGACTCGCTCAGTCAAATCTCGATCCCGGAGTGACTGACCGTCTCGCTACGATGGGCGCGATGAATCTCTACCTCGATTTCATCAACCTCTTCCTCTTCCTCCTCCGCATCTTCGGCGGCAGCCGCGACTAAGCCCACCCCCAACAACCATAAAAAACCGAATCGGCCTTTTCCTGACCGATTCGGTTTTTTTATGAGAATACACTTATAAAAGTTAATAACTGTTAATTCTTGAAAATTTATTTGTGTATTTTTTTTTTTTTTGACTATATTTGTGCCGCATAATAGAATAAACTCTTAAGATACAATAGTTTGCGATTCTTTCAGTCCTGAACTGATAATTAGAGAATGGTAAATCTATCTAAGTGTGATAAAACTATCTAACTATCAGAAGCACAACCACTATAAAAACAAGTTATATGAAACGAATTTTTACTCTGCTTTCTCTTGTTGGAGCATCGCTGGGGATTACGGCTCAGGCTTACTTTACGGAAGTAGGTGTGGAGATGTCCGCCTGCAACAACAATCGTCGGTATGCGCCCACAGTCGAAATGAATCCTGCATCCTCCGAGGATCCGGTCGCAAACGGACAGATAGCTTATGGTATAGAATATTCCGAGGGGAATCTGACTCTGACATGGTATAATATCTCCGACTATTGCGATGCGAATTATTCCTACGTGGAGTCACGTTCAACGGGAGGTAATCATATATTCTTCCAACCCTATAACACTCAGTGGTGTATAACTGATTGCATATGTCTCTTCGATGTGACAGCAAAGTATGAAAATGTAGAGCCGGGAGAGTATGTGTTTATGCTCGACTACGTAAACTATGATGTGACCCTAAAAGAGGGAATGTCAGTCATCCTTACTCCTGAAGACGCTTCTGCTAAATGGAAATATTCCGATGGCGCCAATTCTTCGAAATGCAAAGGATTCCCGTTCTCTGCGGATTCCGAAAACGAAGCATCCGCCGCTAAAAGAGCGGCTTCAGCTGATACTACGTATGGCGTAAAGTATCATGACGGAGTTGTTGACATTACATGGTATAACGTCATTGACAACTGTTCGGTGTGGTTTAAGTGGGGCTCTTACACGCGTGAGGATAACAAACTTACGTTCTCGATTCAGCCGGTATTAGGGTATGAGATCACAACATGTATCTGTAGTTTTGATGTGGCGGCATCATTCGAGGGAATCGAGCCGGGACATTATACTCTCGTACTGGGCAACAATGAGTTTGAATTGGATCTTGCGGAAGGTACTGACAAGCTTCTTGATCCGAAAAATCCTTTGACAGAGGTCCGTTCAGTGCCGGTAGTCGGCGACGGATTCAGCGTATCTAATGGTGTGGTAAGAGTTAATGTTGAGGGTGACTACACACTTGAGGTCGTAACTCTCGACGGCATTATGATTACCTCTTTCTCCGGTAGTGGAGAAGAGGAACTCGATCTCAATGCCCTCCCGAAAGATGTCTATGTAGTCCGACTTACTACTGACGGTCATTCCACATCCCGACGAATCCATCTCTGATACATAGGGATGTCCTAAAAAGCAATCCCCCTGCAAAGGCGAGCCTTTGCAGGGGGATTTTATGTCTTCGCAAATTAATGAGTCCACGATAAACTTGGTGAAGATTGTGCAATCACTGATTGCACAATTCCATTATCGTATGAATATAGCGAACTGTACATCTTATAAAAAGACAAGAAGTTGTAAAGATTACGCTTCGTAGAGCCTTTGCAGTATGTGATTCTTATCAGTTCTTCTTGAAAGTGGCGCATTTCAGAGAGAGAGCTATCGTTACGATATGTCCCTCGGAAAAATAAGAGAAGAGTCGCATCTCTATCGGGGTCGGATGGTCGGTGAGGATTATCTCTGCCTCCCCCAACTGAGGGGACTTGGCAAGAGGAGACTTACATATTTCCGGGAAGCGCTTAATGCGCAGATTATGCTGAAAGTCTACACCCTCCTCCAACGCTGCTTTGTAGAGTGCTTCCTTGATGGTCCATGCAAGTACGGCTGCCATTGTCTTTGCCTTGTCGGGCTGAATAGGGGAACGAAGAGTGTCGCCCTCAGCCAAATGAAACGCATATTCCTCCATCAGAGCGATCTCCTCGTCGGTCATCACGCGCTCTGCCACGCGCAGAGCCTGTTCGCGGTCGGCCTTCTCGGCATCGACTCCCATTGCTGTGCGCAGGCTGAATTCATCGAGATGCGCTTCCGGAGTACGTGGCAGAGAGGCCACCACCATAAAATGCGGAGTGTGAGAGATAGAAATTCTCTGTGCTGATTCAGCAATGAAAGGCGCCCCCGAAGGGAAATGCTCCACTTCCCGATAGCGGTCAGAACCATTCTCGCCAAACACCTGAAGAGCCAGAATTTTCCACAATCGAGGTGACTTATCCTCTCCGCCGGAGAGTTCTTCCACGCGCACACCGATGCTCGTGTCGTGGCGCCAATATACGAATTCAGTTTCCATAGAGAACTTTTACTTTTGTGATACGGTGCTTCTCCATTTTCAGCACCTGAAATTTAATATCATTGCGGTTGAGCACCTCTTTCGCTACGGGAAAATCCCCCTTGATCTCAAGCAAGAGCCCGGCAAGAGTTTCCGCCTCCCCGGTATCTCCGAGCGTTTCCTCATCAATATCCAACACCCTGCAGAGGTCGCCCAAAGAGATCTTTGCATCCATAATCCACGTGTTGGGAGCCACCTTACGATACATCGAGGCCGTCTCGTCATATTCATCATCGATCTCGCCTACGATCTCTTCTATGATATCTTCGAGTGTGACAATGCCTTTAGTGCCGCCGTATTCATCGATTACTATGGCTATGTGGATGCGACGTTTACGGAAATCCTCAAGCAGATCATCGATCATTCTGGATTCCGGCACGAAGAAGGCTTCGCGGATAAGCGTCTGCCAGCGGAAAGAGTCATCGCTCCGCCCGATATAGGGGAGAAGATCCTTCGAATAAAGTATGCCGCGTATCGTGTCTTGCGAAGTATCATAGACAGGTATTCGGGAATAACCCGAGTCGAGAATCACGCGGATAATATCGTTCCATGTGGCATGATACTCCACGTCGGTCACGTCTACACGCGAGATCATGATATCGCCAACCTCCTTCTCGCCGAAACTCAAGATACCCTCCAGCATCTCCTTCTCCTTCCCCTCCTTAATATCGGAGATGGAAAGAGCGCGCTCAAGCACGTCGGTCGACAATTGCTCCTGCTTCTTGGTGACGATCCGATTGATGAGGATAGTGGATTTCACCATCAGTCCCGCCGGATAATGGAAAAGTCGCTCCAGAAAACGCATACCTCCCGTAGCCATACGCACCCACTTCATCGTGTTGCCCCTGGCCACGAGTTTCGGAAAGATCTCCCCGCATAGCAGGAGCAGGAAAGTGAGGAATACGGTCTGCAGAAGAAAATTCAGCAGTTCCGAATTGAATTTTACCGTCTGAGAGATGGCGAAAGTAAGAAGCACCACCATCGTGATATTCACCAGATTATTGGCAATCAGAACCGTAGCCAATAGGCGCTCGGAATTGCGCAATAGATCAAGCACCCTCCGTGATTCCGGAGAGTCCTCATCCTTAAGTTCATCAATCTGGGAATGTGAAAGGCCGAAGAAAGCGATCTCGCTGCCCGATACAAAAGCTGAAACTCCAAGACAGCATACGGCCAATATGATTAATACGATCCATGACGCCCAGTTTTCAGGGGCGTGAAATTCCATTGCCGATGTCGCTGCAAGAATCATCGTCAATAGGGGAGAAGAGGTCGGTAAAGGGTCTGCGTCCAAAATTTATTTAAAGTTGGTTTATCTGACCGCAAAGTTAATCAAAAAAGCTCTAATAAGCAAATTTATAGTTTCATGCCGATGCCGAAAAGGGCGTAATCGTAGATGCAGGGATCATCCGGTCGCCATTCACGCAAGCGATTTGTGAGGAGATCAACGGTAGTGCGGTCATTGGCTTTACGGCTGATCAGACCAAGTTCGCGGGCCGTATTGCCCACATGCACGTCGAGCGGAATAAACAGTTTACTTTTGGGAATACTTTTCCAGAGCCCCATATCGACGATACCATCGTCGCGCACCAGCCAGCGCAACATCATATTGATACGTTTCAGGGCAGTAGTCTTCAGATTCTGAGGAAGCGAACGCGGATCGCGTAGTCCTCCGTTGGCATCCGCGATAATTTCATTCATCGCTCCGACGAGATGCCAGGCCGGAGCCTCGGTTTCGCCCGCGTGGATCGATTCCGAAAAAGCGTCAAGATTAGGATATTTACGATATATCTCGCGCAATCCCCTGAGCAGATGCTGGAAATTGCTTACGAAGAACGTGCGATGGAGGTTCATCTTCGGATCCAGATCCTCATAAGCCCCGTCGCGTACGAAATCAGCCGGATGATCCCCCATGATATCAAGGATTTTTTCCGCATCGCGACATATCATCTTCCGGTTGCCCCAAGCGATAATCGCCGAAAGCAGAGCCACAATCTCCACATCCTCCTGACGTTCAAACCGTCGGGGAAACTGCACCGGATCATCGGCAATGAAAGCCGGCGTATTGATTCTCTCCGCCTCCGCGTCGAGAAGTTCCTTAATCTCATTATCGTTCATATCCATAATCTGCGTTTACAATGCATCTATAACAAATAACGCCGACTACCTCGCCGTGCCATGTTATTTTTTATCGATGAGTCCATGATAAATCGATGAGTCCATGATAATAGGTTGGCAGATTTTCCAATCATAGATTGGAAAATTGTAGGAATTCTTCTTCTTCTATAATCTTTCCTAAATCCAGGTTTCTGCGAACAAGGCTTTCGTTGACCAAACGATACGCACTGACTCGCGCATCTTCAATAATAGAAGATACACGTTTATATAATGGCTCTATAATTTCAGGTGAAAGAGTCGTTTGGTTATGGCGAATAATCTTGCTCATATTACATTACGTTAGAAGAAGGTACAAATTTAATGAAATTTTACGACTTATTCAAATGTCAGAGCAAACGGAGTCTTAGATGGGTTATAGTACTGCCTTTGTTATATATTTTCTAAATTATAGAGAGATTGTAACGCTTCTATAGTTCAGGTAAAGAATTACGATTCCTGAGCCTTTGTACGAGAATGTATCGTAAGTAGTGTATGAAGCCATCTTAAGGCGAATCCCATTGGTATCGTAGAGTACTACAGTATCGCCGGGTCTGACGGGTACCAGCAGTTCGCCGTCTATGACGGTATACTTGATTTCAGAAGAGGAAGGATCAGAATTTTCCGGCTTCTGCGTGGAAGCGATGATGTCCTCTTCCGTAAGAGGAACAAAGAAAGCGCATGTGTTCCAACCCGGAGCGTTTTTGTAAAGTTCTATTGATTCTTCAGGTACGTGTATTAAGCAATTATATGGAACTCTATTATGTTGCGGGTACATATCTAATATGGGTGTAACGACATCTTCTTCCCGACCGAAATCCGAAGGATCTGCAATAGGTGGAATTTTAGCACTGCAATAAATATCCTCTAACATCCGGCACTTCCTGAATACTCCACCCCCCAATGCTTTAAGTGTAGACGGAAGATAGATGTGTTCAAGTGCACCGCAATTCTCAAAGCATCCATAACCTATAGATATCACAGATTCCGGAATATAGATTGTCCATTGGGGACCGGTATTGGAAAATACATATGAACCTATTGTGCGTAGCCCTTCATTCAAATATACTTTATCTACGGGACTAGTATAAAATGCATAGTCTCCAATTTCTGTTACTGAGGACGGAAGTGTAACAGAGTCTGCATTTGAGTTTATAAATGCATTTGATTCTATTCGTTTTATCACCGCCTTCGTAGGAGGAAAACTTGCCGCCTCCCAGTGAATCAGGAATTCTTCAGGTAGAATTATCTCACCTTTAGTTTCTTCAGATGCATCAATTAGCGACAGAGTCAGAGGTTCTGTATACGTGCACATGAATTTAAATGTCATGCCTTCATATTCGAATTCATTCTTATAGTAAGGACAACATACGTCCACCGTTGTCGCAAAAGCGGCAACTTCGTAGATAATTCCGATCATAAGAGCAACTGCTCGGAATATCCACTTGTGACATTCGGATATTTTCATATTATTTGAGTATTTGGTTATTTTTTGATTAGTTTATTAGTCAAAATTGTTCTGCCATTCTCTTCAATTTTGACAATATATATTCCATTAGAATACGAAAATGGAATCATAACAGTATTATTCAATATGGAATCATCCAACCTCTCTCTAAATACAACTCTACCATTTAGATCTGAAATGGTTACGAGATAATCTGACTTGAGCTGTTTGGTAAGCATCTTTATTCCAACAGTAGAATTATTAATCCATTGGCAGGAAACTTCCGGAATTTCAAGATCCTCTACAGCCGGCACAGGAATTTCAGTACCATCAAGGTAGGTTAATTTATTATGACCCGTGAGGCAAACTATGACATCTTGTGGATTCTCTGAATAGAATGTGGCGCAGGAATTCTCAAATTTACACATTTTATCAGCCACTTTGTCATAAAAACCTATGGAAATTTGGTCTTCATCTGTTGTGACACTTACTGCATTTGAGTATCGGGAGATTTGAACATTTTTTATTTGAGTTGGATTTTTAGTGTGGAAATACATTGAGGGATCACCAAACAGGTGAAAGATTTCATAATGATACTTAACCTTGTTGTCTTGCGCGCCCCATTGTTCTTTCATCTTGAATAAGGCTTGCGAAAGAATTTGTCCTAATCTGTAGGATGGTACGAGTTGTGGGGAGGGTATAAGAGTATCAAAACCTTTGAATTTTGGGTATAGCCCGGGTGTAGGCCATATAGCGTCCATTATACCTTCTGCGATTGAATCATCTATTCCTGTAGATGCAGTATCACTGGCTGCAATAACCGCCGAAGCACCTCCGGTTGTTACTTTAAGAAACTGCTCAGCAAAACAGTCAGGCATGTTGTGTTCAGATTCATTGTTAAATTTTCCTGATAAACATGTGATACTGAATACTGTAGTGGGATTATTCTTTAAGAATTTAAGATGAGATGTTCCAAAAAGAAGTTTGTCTCCAAAAAGCGGATCAGATTCATATTCCGCATTAAACCATCCGTGTGGTTCTCCGTGTCCACGGTACATGGTATATAATGCTCCATCATTAATTACATTTACGATATCTTCCGGCTGACAATCCCAGAAGTAATTAGGGAATCGTAAATCTATAGGCAAACGTTGGTTCTGCAACGCAGCATAAGAGGAACTATAGGAAATTGGATCTGCATCCCAATCTGCATTATATAGTCTTTGTGCAAGAATTCCATATTGTGCTACGTAATCTCGGATTTCCTCGGAAGTAAGGATGAACCTATATAGTTCTTCCTGACCCATTGTGCCGGGTCTGGCTTGAAAATAACCACACTGTGCGGCATGCGTATAATAATCCTCATCCATTACAGGACACATTTCAAGTCTCATCAATTTGTGTAACACAGCTTGTGCCTCAGTTACATTATCAATACTAATTCTACCCATCAATAAATCCGGTATATATTGATTCTCGTGACTGTTACCATAATATAAATCGGTTGGGTGTGAGCCTCCCTCATTTTCTTTTGCCGGAACATCATCAGTATCTCCTAAAATCAGAAGATACTGAATGTTCTGATGGGTATTGACACATGCTATAATCTCATTTCTGACCTCTTCCCAATCTGTCCAGTTATCTTTACTGATAATATAAGGAGAGTAGCCCAGATATTTCTTCCAGTTCGCAAACTCTCCGGCATAGTCCAGATATTCATCCGTTGTAACGATTATGTAGCCGACTGTACCTTCAAATCCATAAGTGTCAGATGTAAGCACATTACCGACCTCATTGATATTAGTGACGAGACAATCTTCAGGCTGAAGTGTAATATTACAAACTGTATTGGTTTTCTCTGCATCGTTTATAAGACCATATGTTTGAAGGTCTTCAGGCATAATAGTGAGGGAGTAACTGATTTGGTCGCTATAAGAGGCGATATGGTTTATAGGATCAAATTGAATAGGGTGAACCTTAACGTCTACCAACTGCTCTCCTCGAAAAGTGTAAGAGTTATTGATTTCTGCTATTCTGGTCGGGAAAAGTTCGTTGACGGCTATTGGTACTTCCTGCTCTGATATTGTATTTTCAGCAGTATTATAGTCTTCTAATCCGGAGGCTAACGTATAGTTACATTCAATCTGATATGAGTTAGTTCGCGAAGTGCTGATAGAGACAGTGTAACCTTTTGGAATCTTGAATGTATCAATTCTCATTGGCACCTGCGGGTAGCCTTCTTCGTAGCAACTCCCGAATCCCGGGATTGAGTGATGGATAGAACCGTTTTCTTCAGAGATTTCTGATATTTCGGAGAAGTCGTAGGTCACGATGATAACATTGTTGGAGACTTCTATTGTTCTTGCAGGCTCGGCCGAAGGAGCGTTGTGCTTTATTACTACACTTGCCTTTGATGACATAGTAAATAGCAACATCGATAGAGTGAGAAGGATCTTATACGTGGCCTTTATCCTTTTTAAAATTGAAATTACCTTCATATCTGTTACGTTTGTTTTGAGTTAGCAAAGATAAGAAAATGAGTGTTAGACTGTAATGACCTTCAGCACACTAATTTTGTAGTGGCAAAGGTAAGTAAAATAAATCTCAATTCCAAATAAATATTGATAATTGTTAAATTTTTTAATTACCAACCATTGTAGGCAGTAGCGATAATAACATTATTTATATTGAAGAAGTTACCGATGAATGCAATTTCTGAATCCTTAGAAATTTTTAGTCAAGCACAAAACCCTGTTAAAATCGATTTCACCATCCAATTGTGGATGGCACATTTGGAGTATGTATACAAAATTATATTTGATTTAAATTCAAACACTCTCTTAATCTCACGCAGAGGTGCAGAGGGCTCGCTCAGGCTTAACACCTTAAATTTTTTAACATTTTAACAGGGTTATGTACTTGATCCGAAATTTTTAGTTAGAGTTGAATGAAATTGCCATAAAACCGAAAAACGGGGTATTCTTATATCAATCGATAAGAATACCCCGTTTTTCGGTTGGTTTTAAATCCTGTCAGAAGATTACCTGGAGGCGTGCTGCGATCATATTGACAGATGTCGGGTTGGGCGAACCGTCCCACGTATGAGTGTAAGAATAGTGAAGACGTGCTATCATGTATTTATTGATCTGATAGTTGAGGGTCGCGGAGAAGTCGTTGAGTCGACCGCCGTAGATGCCGGCTGAGGCATCCGAAAGCTGCGTATAGTTATAGTCGAGCACGAGCTCCAGAGTCTTCGGAGCCGGAGTGGCGATACCGCCGCTCCACATATCATAGCTATAAGAATTGCCTATGAGCAGTCCGCGCAGCGTCACGTAAGCACCCTGACCGTTAAAGGCCGACAGACCATTCTTACGATTGACATTTACCCAGAAATATTGACTCTCAAGAGCGAAGCGGTCATAACTCAGCAAAAGTTCCGGCGAAAGCTTGAATACATTCTTCGCGTCACCGATATCAGCCGAAAGAGCCGCTACCTGAGTGATACTCGTAGGATAATTAGCCTTAAAGAGGAAGCCGTCGTGAGTATCCGGATCTCCATGCTTCTGCGGAGTGCCGAATGCTCCGGATATACCGACCTGAGCCATCTTTCCCAGCTCATGGAACGGACGATACACCAGACGTGTACGGAAGCCGTAGCCCTCCTTAGTAAACTGATCCGGACTGAGGATCACTGTCGTAGCCGAGGGCTCTACATGAGCCGAAGCCGTAGCCAGGAACTTATCTCCACTATATTCATACTGAATACCCAACTGACGCGAATCATTGAAAATCTCATTAGAGATAGGTTCGGCCATAGTCGGCTTCATCGAACTTGAAGTTGCGCTCTGCAGACCAAACTGATGGATGAAACTACCTACCTTAATATTCATCTGATCATTGAAAGTATATCCGATGAATAAGTCCTTCAATCCGACCTTGCCATAAGCAAAACCGACATCCACCGTGGCATCCCACTTACCATACTTCATCTTGACGCCCAGGCGAGCGTCAGGAAGCGCTACGCCATCCTTGAAAAGGGGCTTATCGGGAGAGATGAAGAGTCCTCCGTCAAGAAGAATTCGTCCACCCGGTTTGATTGTAAACTTAGTCTTCTCTTCCTTAGGCTGAGAAGCGACTGAATCGACGGCTGCTGATTGAGCCATAAGAGGCGTGGCTGCTAAAAGAGCAGTGGCGCAACATAGTAGAGATTTTTTCATAGCAGCTAAGTTTTAAGGTTAAAAGGGATTTTAAGGTTAAAGAGGAGTGTTTCAGGTCGTTTACCGGAAATTGGGAGATTTACCTTTAGGATGAGATCCGGGGGCTACCTTACCCTCTTTTCTCTTCTTCTCAAGTTCTTTCTTTGCCTTCTCAAGCTGATTCCGGAATCCTTCATCTGCATGCAGACGAGCTACCACTGCCGAACCCGTCACGCGGCCGGCGTCAATATCGCTCTGCCAATGATAACCGCAGATCACTCTCGAATCGCCCATTTGATAGCCGCGTTCGATAATCTCATCCTGACGGTCGGGATTGACCTCAGCCAGCACCAACGCGATTGCCCAGCCGATCGACGTATGACCCGAAGGATACGACCCATTCGTGGATAGTTCGGCCTGCTGCTCGGGATTACAGGTTTCCTCGCCATAGAAAGAGAAGGGGCGCACGCGATTATAATAGTTCTTGGCATCGCGAGTGGCCAGATCGCCTGCATCCTCGCGCATGCCCAACACGAGCTTATAGATTTCCGGAGTATCTTCCGGAGTGATATGAATGCCGAACGATTCTGAGAACGCATCCGGAAGATCCTGACCTCCTACACGCGCATCCTTCACTGCCTGTTCGCCGCGTTCGGTGTTGCGAAGCGATTTGCCCCAGTTATAGCGGGCCTGATCATAAAGAAACTGCACTGATCCCGAATCCGGAGGTCCCGGCAGGATATAAAGACTGTTGGGAGTCGCCCCCTCATAAAGGAAATAGACGTCAGGATTCGTAGAATGATCCTTACAACCGGGATGTTGCTGAGCAGAGAGATTAGCGGTGCAGAAGAGCGATAAAGCAGTCAGCGCCAGAAGCTGTAGACGTGTTTTCATAGCAAACGTGATTTAAAGGTTTAATGATTCCAAGTTTAGTAAGAGAGGAGTGGAGAGCGGTTATGTAATCTTAACGAAGCCCACAAATAATAGTTTCGAAAAACAATATGTTATAAAGCATAAAAAGCCGATTCCCCTAACGGGAACCGGCTTTTTAACACTTTACTAACTTATTGCTACTAACTCACCGAGTTAGGGTACGAGCAACTTGAATACTTCACGACGTCCTGCGCCCTCAGTCATTACACTTACGATTCTGATGCCGCGACCTGCTGAGAGTGTCACTTCAGGAGCATTTACCGCATGGCGCTCTGCAAGGATTCCCCCTGCCATATCAGAGATCTGTACGTCAGAAATCTGACTACCGAACGTGCTGATGCGGATATCGCCGTTGATCACCTCGGCATATACTCCCGAATTAGCATCGTTGCTGATATCGACAATTGTAGAGACTCCCGTCTTGCGGGCGATGACATAGCGGCCTGCCGAAGCTGAAGTGCCCGCCGGGATGCATACCTGCTCAGTCAGTTCGTAGGTCTTGTTTTCAGCCACGTCCAGAAGTTCATACTCATCAGCAGAGAAGTCAGCGCATGCACTGAAATCAAGCCAAGCCTCAGTTGCGGCATCTTTCAGAATTGCAAGAGGAATCTGAGCAGAAGCAGCCGTGATGTCATAGCCCATGCCGTCAGTCATAGCCATAACGGCCAAAGCAGGAGCCACCTCATTGTCAAGCAGAGCCGGATTCGACGGACAATCAGCCACATCAGCAATCAAAGCCGCAGACTCATGAATACCATCGCGAAGCCGCACACGGAGAGTAGCTATCGACGGACCCTCAGTCTCCTCATCGCCTACAATTCCGCTACCCTTAAGCATCTCGGGATTGATCTTCAGGTCAAGGCTCTTGGCATCAGCGTTGGCGATTACGAATACGGCCTGCATCGGAGCAATCGTAGCGAAAGGAGCCGTCTTGACATATGCTCCCGAAGCAGCGCGGCGCACTGTAGAAACCGTATTGCCATCGTATGCCATCACACCCGAAATTACCTCCTTATTCTCCTCAATGAATTCCTCCACATTAATACTGCTCATGAAGGGATTGCCGAAAAGGAAATAATCAGTATTGTCATCAGCCTTCACATTGACAGTAATATCCGCAGCTCCGTTGAAGACAGTGCGGTCATACACTCTCTCGCAGATAGTCTCCTTGAAAGTAGAGGTCTCCATATTCTCCGCGTCCTCATAGATGAAGCGTGAAGTATGATCATCCGAGCGGCTGATAGTCTCGCTGACTCCATCGATGGGCAGCCCGGTGAAATCGTTGAAGTAGACGTATTCTTTCTGAGTCTTCGGGAAGCGGAAACGGAAATCTGTAGATTCCGGCAGTTCCCCATTGTCTACCCAAAGAGAGAAGCCCTCTCCGAGACGATAGCCATAGTTGAGCAGATTGAAGTTCTTCGACCATAAAGTAGTGGTCATTCCGTCGATTTGCTCAAGCTCCAAAAGATCGCGATACATATTGTCTGCGTTGGTCGACCACAGACGATCCTGCACAGCGCTATACCAGCGACGCTGATAGATAGTCGGATTGAAGCGGTTCTGCGGAGCATTCTGTTCATTTATCTCAGTGAAGAGGGGAGCGGTATGCACGCCGTTCATAGCCGCCGGCACAAACATATCACCTGTCACCATATCCTTCAGCGGAGCCGACAGGAGATGGTAGCGGTTGGGGGTCAGTTCAAGCTCCACCCAGGCCTTATCATAGTTAAGGTTCTGGATACTGTTGATTTCGCCTCGCGGCTCAAAATGGATATTCTGACAGCAGAAGAGATCGGGATGATACTCCTCAGCGGCTACCAGGTCAGGATAGATTCGGGCATCAGAGGGGATGATCACGTTAGAGCAGCAATAGGGTGTGCCCGCTGTCCAGTTGTCCCACTTGCTCCAGTCATTATTAGAAGCGTTCTTCTTCCACGTTGTCTCCTTCGGATGCACAACATAGGTCAGCGTATGAATCGGTGTGCCCGAACCATTGTAGAACATCATTGTGTACATTCCGGCGCCCGAAGTCTCAAACGAGATCTTATACTTCCCTTCAGTGTCAGTCATAAAGTTGATCGGAGTGTCGCCCGGACGTCCGTAAGATACGTAATATTCCGTGGTTGGATTGCCGTAAGCTTCCACCTCGATAACGTCACGCTCGCAAACCTCTCCGATTGCGATCCCTTCGATATCGGCATGGCATGAATCCGTGTCGCGGCAATCAGCCAGACCATCATTGTCGATATCGCTCAGCACGCCGAATCCGTAATATTTCGAATCGAAATCCAAAGCACCAAGCACATTGGCGATCGTCACCTTCACCTCATTATAAGGAGTGACGGGATTAACGAACAATACACGCTTGTCGCCATAACCGGCCACATTGGCATCCACAGCATTCCAGTCGGTATATTTATTGCCGGTCGGAACCCCGTTATAATAAGTCTCGATAGTGAGCCAGCCGCCCACGCCTACACCTGCCAGGAAGGTCTTGTCATCCATCACAAAGCCAAGCTTGTGGCGGTAATCATAGGTGCGACCGAGTTTTACGTAAAATACCGTACCCGAAGAATCAGCCGTATTGAAAAGTCGGCAGAAAGTATCAAACTTGCCGTCTACCAGACAGTCCAGATCCTTTACCCCCGATGCAACACTCAAAGCGCTCCCCGAATTCATCTGATTGAAATCAAGAGTAGTGTGAGTCGTGTCGTAGCCGAGAAGTTCGGTCTGACATCCGAAGGGACTGTTGCAATTATCATCAAGCTCTTCCGAGAAAGCATAATAGATATTCAGTTCGTCAGTGATTCCGATCAGGCCGGAAGTCCAGAGCTCGAAAGCATCGATTTTAGTGGGAGCGCCGTGATCATCGATATCCGGAACTGCCACACTGTAACGCATCTTCATATTTCCGTTCGCACCTCCGATGTCGGCTGATATGGCATTCGATTCATCAACAAGATGACGATATACCTCCTGCCCTTTATAGTAGCAACGGATCTGTACGAACTCCAGAACGTTTAGATTCAGCACCTCTACCGGCGACGACACCATAAAGCCCAGACGCTTGCCGGTGCTCCCGATTTCGCGTGTCGCATCATAGATAAGAGCCGGTTCGTTCGTCTCCGGGTCAATATCAGTGCGCATAACGCCTACGAGGCAATTGTTATTGGCAACGTTCACGCCCGTAAACGTCGCATAAGTGTCAGGGTTACCATCTACCACATTAGGAAGATTCTTTACTAAGTCGATCGGAATCAGACCGCCCTGAACTGTAGAACTAACCTGTCCGGCCTCATACTTACCCTCATAGCCGTCTCTATTCCACAACGGCAATCCGCAAGTCTCCTGATTTGAGGCATTATTCTCATCCCATACGGTGATTGTTGTTTCGTCATAACAGCCGTCGGCTGCAGTAGCGCGGAATACGTATTCACCCGGAACGTCCATAAAGGTTACCTTACCGCCCGGTGTCACCTGAGCGCTGGCTCCTTCCGGCTGCTCTACGAGCTCCCATGTCACACTGATTTCCGGATTGCTGCGCAACTGGAACGATGACTGATCCGAACACGCCGAAGTAGCGCCCGTCGGATCGATCGGACAATGATGGCGCACATCAGCCTTGTCGCGTACATAAGACCCGACGATGCTGAATCCCCCCGCTCCTACCTTCAGACCTCCGTAGAATGAAAGTTTCGCACCTGAGAAGGGGACGCTTGAGGATATAGTCACAACCTGTTTCCCCGTCTTCACCACGTCCAGAGCCAATACTCCGGCTTCTACCGTAGATTTCTGCACAGTCTTCCCTTTACGGTCAAGCAGCTCTATCTGAATAGTGCTTCCGAGATCAAGCGACAGTGCTCCGGTGTAGCGATATTCAAACGTGACGTCCGAGCCCGCTTCATACACCTCTCTTACCTCATCGGCCGGATCTTTCATCACGTATTCCAGCGAGCCCATGAAGGCAAGACCGACTACCGGACTGATGATGGCTCCCTCCGTATCGTCTTCAGAGAAAAATTTCTCATACTGACTCTTATCCAAGGGGAAGGGGATACCCAAAAGCACAGGGTTATAACCCTTAATCTGATCAATCACCATCCCGTCATCCGTCGTCCGTTTGATCTGCGTCTGAGCGGGCTTTCCGACAAAGGCATATTTGATTCTGAGCACACGCCCCACCCCTGCCTGAATACCTCCCGCAAGATCGAGCGAAATCTCATCAAATACTCCCGGAGCCTCAGCTACGATATCAAACCCCGTATCATCCGACCCCGGAATATTTACGAGCGACAGACTGACGCCTCCTGCATCCTGACCATCCGATACGGCAGCCGTGCCGACCAGCTTTCCATCGCGATAAAAGCCGATAGCCATAGCTTTAATGACCGAAAGGTCGAGCACCGTACTCCCTGATCCGGCTACGATGGTAAATCCGGCCGTCGTGCCCTTTGCGTAATAGCAACTCTTGTCGCGTACGCTCAACACAGGACCTACCGTAACATCCGCGTTCACTCCGGCGTCAACTTCACCATAATTGGTAAGGTCATCATCCAGAATATTACCGAGATTAGTAGTCACAGCGGCAACCACTACGCTGTTGGGAATCTGGTTAATGTTACACGACTCGCCGGTCAGTGCCCTACGGTTGTCGAGATAAAGATAATGGAGCCGGCCCCCTTCCGGAAGGTAACTGTTGATACCCTCCATGCCGTTGGCCTCCCATTTGTCATGCCATGCATCGGCATACTCCGCATTGTCGAAATAGATGGGACGCCCCTTCAGGCTGAGCTCATCTCTTACCAATACGTCGTCGAAGAAATTCTCATTTCCGTTGGCTGCCAATGAGTCGAGTCCCGTCAGAGCCATGACTACGGCCAGGAAAGCGGAAAGTCTTAATCGTCTTTTCATTTCGTATGATGGAAAATAAGGTAGTTTACTTGAATGAATATTTACTGATTACGTCCTCGGTATTCTTTACGTTGATTACGTATTTATGATTTCTCCGGAAATAGAACACTCCGTCGTGGGAGTCAGGAGATATAATACCCGTGCCGTTGCCCGAAGTTTCCTGATCAGAAGCCCTGAGCCAGGCATTACGTATCCCATTGCTGTGCTTCACTCGTATGGCAAGCCTGCTTGCGCAAGGGAGTATATAAGTCTCAATCTTCCTCGTGACGGGGTTATTCCTCGTGGCAGTGACCGCTTCGTAATAGATCGGCACAAATTTCCCGGCTTCGTTCGGAGCCGATGGTCTAAGGAATCGATCATACCCCGTAAGCCCTACCCCTGCCGGCACCTGATCCGCCATAATCGTGACCCAGTGCGAATCGTAATGCGAAAGTAGAACCTGATGCTCATACACGGTGATATTAATCTCCAGCTTAGCAACTCCGCGATAAAGGATTCCCCCGATTGGGAGCGTGCTTGTCAGTTCTCCCTCCGAATCCGCCTCGGAATATTTGATAATCTTATTGGTCGAACCTCCGGCCGAAGTATAACATTCCCCGAAAAAGAACTGTGGAGTTTCCACGATATTGGATCCGAGCTCGGCGCCGTTATCAGTGCTGCCGATGCCGGAAGTCTCACCGGCGAAGAAGTCTCGCCAACTGCTATTGGCTCTCTCAATATGTGTATGCGTCAGCGACGCCTGAAAATCTTCGAAGGTAAGACCATCGTGAAGGTTAAGATCGAATTTATCGCTGTCGCCATTGGGGAAAGCAAATGAAGCGCTACCCGATAAGTTGATATTCTTAAACGTCGATTCTGATACGTCGCTATAGGCGATAGCCACAATCCTATATTCAAACCCTTTTACCTTACGTATTCCCTCCTTGCTTACCGCATAGCTGTGAGCCGTATGGTTAGGCTCAGAGTCGTTCCCCGGGAAAAGATCTGAGTCCGGCAGATCCGGACCTTTCTCCACCTGCAGCAACAAGTCGTTCGAACTGTCATAGATAAAAGGCTGAAGCTCATAATAGCTCTCCTTATCTCCATCTCCGCGATATTCCTCCGGATCGACCCTGCGGAAAGTCACGATTCTTACCTTATCGATAAGATCCGTTTCAGCCGAACCGTCCACGGGCTTCTCCGTCTGCTGGTTATTACCCGTGCCCGGCGGCATTGCACGCGTTGCCTCATCCGAGCCGGGATCTTCCACATTCCAGTCCGAGCCCCCAAGGAGTATACAAAGAGGAGCATTGCTCACCTCAGTTTCCGGAGCCGGAGTCGAGGGCTCATTCGGAAGAGCGGGATAGTCCGGATCATCCGCCGAACAAGCTGCCACGGCCATGCTTAACACCGCTGCCGAAGCTGCCGGAACAATATATTTTGAAAATCTCTTTATCATTGCTTTATTCAATATTGCTCTTATTCTATGTCAAAATAATGGTCGTTCTGGAACGCCGGACAAACCTCCACCCGGATATCGACCGGAGTCACCTCGCGCAACACATTATCGAAATCCCCGCTCAGATTAATCCTTACGTTGGAATAGGAGTAGAAGCGCTGTTCCGTATCGTTGTAGACGAAGAGATTCCGACCCTGCTTCAGATGCTCCGCAGCCCCGTCGAAATATACCTCTGCATCATTCCCCTGCATCATTACGCTCTTGGCCGGACGTATGTCGCAATCCTTATATCTTACAGGATTACCCTCAGAGTCAAACACCTTTCCCTCCGGATAATATACACGGATCTTCATCCGATAGCCCAGATCCGACGGGAGCAGGAAGGTCGACAGACGCGCCTCCCCCTTATGGAAATGATCGCAGGTGGCTACGCTGACATATTCATTCTCCGAACCCGAATGATGCGACGCCGTCGCTACATGGTAAAACGCGCCGTGATTGCCGAAAAGCGTCATGCGGTCAGGAAAGTCCGATACGTAGAGTTCAAGCTTCTCAATCTCCCCCTCCGGCACGTCGCTCAGAGTGATATTCATCTGGCTGACGATACGGTAAAGTCGTCCGTTGACCGGACATTCAGGAAATTTTTGATTGCCGCCCGGACCCGCCTGATAATAGAACACCCCATCATCCGAAGCTTTCATCGCATCATCTTTCTTCTCCGAATCTTCATATACCGGGAATGCCAGCCGACCGAAATAAAGCTCCGGCGTATCGCTCCCCGTCAGACTAAGAGTAAGTTGATTCAGCTTATTTCCGTAAGAAATCGTATCGGTGACGAATTTCTCGCTATCCTTCTCCGTATAGCCCAATGCCGGAACTGCCATAGCAGTATAATAGCGGGTATATCCAACTCCTCTCACAGCTTCGAAGTCATATAGATACGAGGCCAGTTTATTCTGAGCATAAAGATCACCGAAGCGCTCCGCACGCACAATCTGTGAATAAATCGGAGTTACATCCCCTGCTCCGAATGATTGCGACGACAGGCTGCTTGTGCCTTTCGTACCTCGGTAAAACCATAGTTTGCATCGGTCGGCATCACAGACCCCCGGTCGTGATGGCTCCTCAACTGCACGGGTCGTTCCCCCGATTGAAGCCGGAGTCCCGGCGAATATCTCAATGCGGGAATCGCCGGCGGCGATGTCGGCAGGAGTACTTCCGGCGATCTCATCCGGAGCGTCAGCTGCGCATCCGGTGAGGAAAGCCGCGCCCGCCGCCATTCCTATATGTATAAAGGATTGAAATTTCATTATCGTAATCAGAATTCTGTTGTCAGTCGGCCTTGCTTCAGGCCTGTGAAAAGTTGAGCTATGAGGAAAAGATATTAGAAGTTCATGTCGATGTCGATGTCTACCTGCCATGCGCCTACCACCGTGATCTCCAGTTCCGGATGGCTCAGAGCATCTTCAAGGTCGATAGGGATATCCGTGTCGTCGCCATGATTGCGCATTCCGAGGCAATACATGTGATTAGCCACGAGATTGAAGTGGGTCCCCGTAGGATCGATGACATCATCACCCGCACAATTCTCATGCGCACCCGGATCATGGATAAAGGAGCGCGCGATCTTGATAGGAATCATCTTGATCGGATAGTAGGCTCCCGTACGTGATATGGTATAAAAGCAGAGATACAGACTGCGGTCAAACGCTGTCAGATGCTCCGGATCCTCCTTCTCGCCCCCATAGTAATCGGCATAAAAGACGCGGTCGACAAGTTTAGCCGGGAATACGAAATTGCCCGTCGGCTCCGACCCGTTATATATCGGATAGCCATACTTCCCCTGCTCCTGCTTCAGCCCCTTTGTTGAGATCGAAGCCAGACGCGTTGCGAAGAAGCGCGAAGCATCCGGCTGGAAGGGCTTCGGCTCATGCCAGCGGCGGCTCACGAGATCAAGCGTCGGATAATAACCCGCGCAGACGATCGCTACTTCATTGACCGCATACTCCTGATTCTTCTCCAGATCCTGACGTATGACGCCCGTAGGAGAATCAATAGAATACCATGAGAAATCCGACTTCAGCGTAGCCGGGATATTCTTTACGTGCAGAAGCACTCCCGCCACGGCGCGATGCAGAGTGATAGTCTCGTGGAAATACTTCTCGCCTGAGAGAGCAAGGGTCTTCACATCGGCCGATCCCTCTTCCGTCGGATATCCGGAGAAAATCTCAGTGACCCGCGGATGCCCCGCCGTATTCTCCATCAGTGCGTCGCCCCATTCCGTCGCTCCCTCTTTCCAGGTGATGGAAAGGGGAGAGGATGCCGGCTCATCATCGCGGCCTACTGCCAAGAAGCGGTAATAACCCTTCCCGAGCAAGGGAGTGACCTGATAAGTGTGCGTCTCATTTCCGGAGATATGATCGTCCCAATTGCCGTCGCCCTTATTAGCGAAATCCTCCACACTGAAGTAAGGCTGCCGCGAAGTTGCGTCAGTCGTCTGATTATATACTGTGGGATAATAATAATAGAAAGAACCGTCCTCGCCCGATTCAGAGCGGAACACGTAGATTCTGACATCGGTCACACGCTGCCAGCAGTCCGACGACTCCAGCGGACGCGATGCCCTCGTATTCGACGTTGAGGGATCTACAGTCAGATCAAAAGCGAGATCCACCTCATAGAGTCTCTCGCCATCGATGACGACACCCTCCGGAGCCTCCTCTGTCGAGCAAGCGCTCAGAAGGACCGAAAAGATGAAAATAGCCGGTAGAAAAAGATGTTTCATGAGTAGGTTGGGAATATTGAAGGCAGATCAGAAAAAACTCTTATCTGCCGAAAGTGGGAGAAAAGGGGATCAGCCCTTGACTCCCTGATTCAGGACTCCGCCGCGACCATTGTCGCTACCGGTCTGTGTGGTAAGCCGGAAGCTACACGTCCCGGCGGAGTTCTGATCGGATGTCTGACGTATCAGACACTATTGGAATGATGTTGCTCTGTAATCAGAGAATTAGAGAAGACCCATCTGGTGGATAACCTCCCAGTTGCTGTTCACCTTGATAGTGATCTGCTGCTTGTTGTTAAGCGGAGTGGGATCGTCATCATCGGGATCGGGAGTGGGATTCGGATCCGGATCGGGATCTTCAGGATCGGTGGGATCCTTCGGATCTACGTGAGGCTTGTTACCGATAGAGTAGAGGTTGTTGCGGAGCACGTTGTAGATTGTCTTGGTGTCAGCATTCAGAGTCTCTGCCCAGGGATTCTTGCCGCCTACGAAGCAGGTAAGAGTGTGCTGCTTAGTCTGAGCGCCGCTGAGAGTTACGTCCCAGTGAGCCACTTCGTTTTCGCCGGCTGCGTCAGTAGTGAGGATCAGACGGAAAGTATTTACGTCAGTCACTTTCTTGAAGGGGTGGAGGAAAGATGCTGCGAATACCGAACCCTTCACGAAGTGATAATGCTTAGGCTCGTTATCAGTCTTGTTCTTCCAGTTAGCGGGATCGATGATGCTGGAGTTGGTCTGCTCATCCACAAGCGGTGTGAGTGTCTTAAACCAGTCGTTGAGGTTGATAGTGTAGATGATCTGCTTTTCGTTGGTAGCGTTCGTACCGTTTACTACAAACTTGCTGCCTGCATTGTTGGCGTGATCGGCATTTACGAAGTTGCCGAGCACGAGCTGATCGCAGTAGTTGGAAGCTACGAGGTGGAGATACTGACCTACATTGCCCTCTTCGTCAGTCACGTAGGGAATCTCATGCATATAGCCGATCGTACCTGCAACCTGACGGTTAAGCACTACGTTAGCCTTGATGCTGCGGGAAGCTGCGAATTCAGCGTCGCCTGCGAAGATCTCTTCTGCCCAGTTCTCTTTCTGAGCCATGCCTGCCTTAAGAGCGATAGCGAGGTCAGCTGTGAAGGTCTTGTCTACAGTTGCATTTTCGATTGCAGTGAGATTGTATGCAGAGTCGTCAGAGTAGCCTACAGCGTAGATGTGGAATTTATAATCCTCATCTTCACCTGCGAGTTCGAGGAAGTTAACCTCCTCTTTGGAAATCTCGAAGGAAGTCTGACGACCGTAGGGGACATTACCATTGAAGTATTCGCCTGAACCTGCTTCTACGCCGGGAGTTGTATTGTTACCGTTCCAGTTCTCAATAGTCTTGGTCCATACGATCTTGTCGGCCTCGTCAGTGATGATGACCTTCACGAAGTCGATGTTCTGGTCTGCCTCGCTGCTGAGGAGCGGACGACCCGCACGTGTGCTGTTGTTGTTCTCTACTGTCAGAGTGATGATCTGCTTGTCAGCACCATTGTTCTCAGGTGCGTTGGGCATCTCCTGCTCTGAAGCACATGAAGTGACGAGCATAGCGCCTGCAGCCATCGCGAAGAAAAGATTACTCTTTTTCATGATGTTTGAAATTGTGATTAATTAATGATGGTTTATTGTTTTTACGCTTGTATTCTTTAGATTCAGTTAGCCTCTTAATCAAGACCCATGTCATTGACGAGTTCCCACGAGTCGTTCAGCTTAATGTAGATTTTGAAGGAGCGGCTCGGAGCATCCCATACGTAGCGCAGCACGGTCAATTCATTGCGGCGCATATTGATGTTGACATTCTTCGTCTCGATATCCGATTCTCCCGTAGCTGAAAGGAAACGCAGATTAAGTCCCGTCCCGTCTTTTTTCACAGAGGGCGCAAGCAAGGTCTTGCTGACTGTGCGCATATTATCTTCGATATCGAGAAAATGACGCACTGTTGTCTCGCCGGAGTAGACGAAGTCGTGATGATAGAGTTCGCCGTAAATTCCCGTGATATTCTTCTCCGTCTTGACAATCTGCGAAGGAATATTGATTTTCTCGATGATGAGTTTTCCCTTCGTGCGCTCAAGCTCTACGGTGTGGTCATTATGCCAGGCGTCGTAGAGAATCGTATCGTTGGTCATGTAGACGTCCGCGCCCTGCGTATTTCCCGGATGGAATTTCACTCTATCCATATTCTCCGACAGGTGGTCTGAACTCTCCAGACCGCCCCACACGGTCAGCACATACTTGCCATGAGGGATGCAGGGGCAGATCGAGGGTGTCACTGAGGTAGCCTCACCCTCTACACGGACCACTCCGTTCGAGCCGTCTACCACGTTCCCTGTCTCCACATCGCGTAGCACCCAGTAGAGCGTCTTGACATATTCGCTGAAAGGGAGATCCTCAGCCACTCTATCTTCGAGTTCTACCTTATCTACATTGAAATAATTCTTATCCTTCACGACGATATTCACCTTCAGTGCCGGGCAATCTGGTATCTCGTCGCGTATGCAGGAGGAAGCGATTACAGCTCCTGCCATTACGAATGCCGCATAGGCGTATTGTGACAGTTTCATGCGTTAGTGTTAGTTGTCCTCCTGATTTTAGTTAGCGGCTTTAGCCGTTTTGGGTTGCAAAAGTTCGAGATTATATTTCGCATCGTCGGTAGAGAGTTTCGACAGAATTTCGATAGCCTTGTCTTCCTCCTCAAGTGCGGCGTATGCGATAGCAAGATTGTTGAGCACCTCCGGCGAATCTGTCTTGAGATTCTTAAGCAGCTCAAGCGCCTTGGCCGGCTGCTCTTTGTCGAGATAGATGGCCGCCATATTGTTGATGGCAGTGACCGAACCGGGATAGAATTTCAGCAGATCCTGATATACGAGCAGACGATCATCGTCGTTCTTCGCCAAAGTGGCTACGCGCAGGAATTCATCCTCGCTGAGTGCATCCGGGCGCGTCTTATAGATCTGGATCATCTCTTCGTCGTTGGTGAAGTTCTTGACGGTCCACGTATAATCATAGATTACCTTACGGTCTTTCGCCAGATAGTTGTCATGGATACGCTTCCAGCAGGGGAGTCGGCGGATATATTTCTCCGCTGCGTCATCGGTTGGACCGGGATACTTGATCATCAGCTCTCTTACCTTGATACTGTCCGGATCGTTGGCTGCTATCATAGCCTGCACTACCGGTTCCCAGCCTTCCGGACGCGCTCCTACCTTGATGCGCTTGCTCAGCGTAGCAGGAATGTTAAGATTCTCCACAAGCCAGTTCTTCGCCGAATTGGCACGATTCGTAGCAAGTTTCACGTTGTGCTGATAACTTGCCTCCGCCGATGCCGATCCGAAGATGTTCAGACTGTTGACAGTCGCCAGCGTGTCGGAAAGAATCGGACCTAAAGTTTCAACCACTTTCTGAAGCTCAGCCTTGTTGTCGGCCAGCGACGGGACGATATCCCATTTGTTCACTACGAATTGCAGTCTCGCCTCGCCGTTGCCCTGATGGATCTTCTCGCGAACCTTAAATTCCGGATTCAACCGGCTCTTGCGTGCCTTCGGAAGCTCGAAACGCGGAAATTCTATCACTGCCACGACGATAGTGTCCATTCCCGTACACTGCCCGCAACCGTCAGCCGAAGCCACGGCTACGATGCGCCCCTCTTTCACTCCTTCCGGAATCGAAAGTGTCTCGGAGAAGTTCACGGTATGGGGCTTATGAGTGTTCTGCACGTGAATCGCCGTCAGCGCATATGGATCTATCTTCCCGTGAAGCACTGCGTTGCGCACTACCTTCTTGTCGTATATCGGTCCGTCAAGCACAATCGGGCTGTATTCCTTCACGATTTCATCCCCGAGCATATAGGCCGGAGTGATGAAAACCCGACTGCGCGATGCGATATAATTTGCAGGGATATTGAAGTCTACATTCACGTCTACTGTGGATTTCCTACTGGCTTCCACAGTAATAGGGGAGGGAGAGGAGGTAAATGTCTTATGTCCCGACGAGCATCCTGTCATAAGGATGGCCGCCGAAAGAATTAGTGATGATGAAATTATATGTTTCATTATGTGATCGGCGGTTGGGGATTAGAAAATATAAGAGAAAGTGACCGCGGCGCGAGTCGGGCCTACGTAGTTCTTGTGTTTGTGTACCTTATCTTTTAAGCAGGGGATACGCTCGCTCTCGTCATACCATAGATGAGCATAGCCGATTCCGATTTCTGCCTCAAGGTTCCAGTGCGGCCCGAGTATCCAGTCATATCCGTAGCTGACGCCGCCTCCCACGAGCCATCCGTCATAGCGCTTAGATCCGAATCCTCCGAAGTATTGGGCGCCATGGGCATGCAGGCCGACAAAATGTCCCTCAAAGGCCTCACAGAACCAATATTTCCCCTCCGGCTGCACAAGCCAGAATTTCATTTTCTTATCGTCCTTGAAGGTCCAGGGATTATAGGCTCCCATCAGTTCGACCGACCATTTGGGTGCTACGCTCACCTCCGCACTAAGGTTGGTGGAGGTCGTAGCCCAATAAAGCGCGTTGGTCTTCAGCGCTACCTCCTGTGCCTTTGCAGGGATAAGCAGCACCGCAGAGATCAACATAAATGTTGAGATGATAAGTTTTTTCACTAATGTTAGAGTTTTTTGTTGCCGCCGTCTTTTACGAAAAAAACGAAACGGGTGATGTTAGCAACTGAAGGTATCAGTTGAATGAGAGGTGAAAGAGAGAGTTTAAAGATAATATGATTGGAGCTGCAACAGCTTTTCGATGGAGAGATGAATTAGAAAGATGATGCGATCTTAAGCTTTCGTGTAGCATAGTGCCCTAAAAAGCGAGTGCAAAGGTACAACAAAAAGAAATACCCCCCCCATTTTAACAAACGTTAACAATTATTTAACATTTGATAGCATAAAAAGTTACGGCTATATTTAAAATAAGGTTAACAAAAAGAAAGCGACGGTCATACCTGATGAGGTACAACCGTCGCTATATAAGGCCTTTAGATCCCCGTATTAACTTTTCTTGTTGGTTGGGGTCTTAAGTTGGGCTGATTAGAAATTTCCTACATCTGCCTTTTGCTACAGAAGTTTCTTAAGAGCGGCTACCTCGGCCGGGCGAGCCGAGAGCGAACCGGCCGAGTTGATGAGGAAGAGGGTCGGCACTGTGTTTACGTTATACTTCAGGCAGATCTCCCGGGCCTGACTGACGTTGGCATACACCGTAGTGAAGGGGAGATTGCGCGCGGCGTTGCGCCATACGAGCTGGTCGGCATCGAGTCCGACGCAGTACACCTTCGCTCTGCCCTCCGTGACTATCGCCTTAAGTTCCGAATTCAGTTTGGCCGTCTCCGGATCTGAAAGATCTTCGAATGCGAGCACGACCGGAAGCCCCTTGCCGACAAGTTCGGAGAGAGCCGTCTCATGCCCCTCTTCATTCGGGAGTGAGATCGGGAAATAGCTGACTTCCGTCGCTTCCATCACTCGATGCTTGCCCGACGCCTGAGCTCGTTTGCGGAGTCCTTCCTTAGCTGTCCGCTCCAGTAGCTGGCAACGCGGATCCTGAGGGCGGAATTCATGAAAACTCGTGGCTACCGCACCGAAATATGCCGCATCTTCAGCCGTGTCGAAGAGCGGGCGCCCGTCTACCGTCTTGGTCAGTATATAATAGCTTACGACCGAACCTCGCGCGTTCTGAAGATATCGCGAAAATACTTCGCGCTTGAAGGCCTTGGCCGAATCGGGAATATTCAGATTCGGAATAGCCTTCAGCAACTGCTTTTCAAAAGCCGCCATATTCACGGCGTTTTCCGAACCTTCCAGCATAAAGTCAGTGGCGAAGCGAGCCGCCGGTGCCGTCAGAGTCAGATGATCGATTGAATCTACCGGGAAATAGATATAACTGCCGTCGAGGGCAAGTCGATATATCTCCGGGGCTGCCGGTGCATGACCGCTGAAACTGAATTTCCCTTTCCCGTCCAATCGAGCCGAGTCGAGTGCTACCCAAAGTCCGGCATTGTCGGCCTTTTCAAGCAGGAGGGTCTTGCCGTCGGCTCCCTCTATATTCCCCTTGATGGAGAAGGAGGGATCCTGACACGCCGCTGCCCCAAGCAGGAACAGAGCTGGAAGAAGATGATGATATTTCATATTTTGATGAAAGATAACTGTTTATGTGTAACTATCTACCTATCCGCTATCTCCCCGAAGAAAGAAATATCCGGGAGGAAGGCGGATTCTGATGCAAATTTAAGAAAAAATAGGTGAAAATCATTGGGAAAGCGAACATAAATGATTAACTTTGCAGAAAATATGCAGTAACCTGACATCGGTCGGGCTTCACCTTTTGTAGAGCCGCGCTAATTAGCGACGCTCTCAGGCGGGGCTGACGCGCGGCCGAAATAGAACGCAGCGAAAGAAAACAATAAAGAAACTTATGCTTAAACCGGTAAAAAAGACCATCGAGCTGAGCGACGGCCGTCAGATCACTATCGAGACTGGCAAGCTCGCCAAGCAGGCTGATGGCGCAGTGGAAGTGCGCATGGGCAACACCATGCTCCTCGCCACCGTTTGCTCCGCCCAGGAGGCTAACGAGGGTGTCGATTTCATGCCCCTCACAGTAGAATACAAAGAAAAGTACGCCTCCATCGGCCGTTATCCCGGCGGATTCCTCAAAAGAGAGGGCAGAGCCAGCGACTATGAAATCCTCACGTCGCGTCTCGTCGACCGCGTCCTCCGTCCGCTCTTCCCCGATAATTACCATGCCGAGACTTTCGTCAACGTGACTCTCTTCTCCGCTGATGAAAATGAGGCTCCCGACGCGCTCGCAGGCATCGCGGCTTCCGCTGCCTTAGCCTGCTCCGACATCCCCTTCAACGGCCCCATCTCCGAAGTGCGCGTAGCTCGCGTCGACGGTCAATGGGTCATCAATCCTACTTTCGATCAGATCGAACGCGCTGACATCGAACTCATGGTCGGCGCCACTTACGACAACATCATGATGGTCGAAGGCGAAATGAACGAAGTCAGCGAAGCTGAACTTCTCGAAGCTCTCAAAGTGGCCCATGAGGAGATCAAAAAGCATTGCCTCGCTCAGATCGAACTCATGAAGGAGGCCGGCAAGGAAGTGAAGCGCGAATACAACCACGAAATCAACGACGACGCTCTCCGTGCCGACGTTCGCGAGAAATGCTACGACAAGGCATATGCTATCGCCAAGGCCGGAAGCGCCGACAAGCATTGGCGCAACGAGTCGTTCAAGGCTGTCCGCGATGAATATATCGACGCTCTCCCCGAAATGACCGAGGATCAGCTCGCTCTATATAATGAAGATCAGCGCATCGCAATGGTGAAGCGCTACTACCACGACGTAGAGAAAGAAGCTATGCGCCGCTGCGTACTCGACGAAGGTATCCGTCTCGACGGCCGTAAGACCACTGAGATCCGCCCCATCTGGTGTGAGATCGACTACGTCCCCGGCCCTCACGGATCCGCTGTCTTCACCCGTGGTGAGACTCAGGCGCTCGTCACTGCCACTCTCGGAACTACTCTCGACGAAAAGATCGTCGACGACGTCCTCAACCAGAGCAAGGAGCGTTTCCTCCTCCACTACAACTTCCCCCCCTTCTCCACCGGTGAAGCTCGCCCGCAGCGCGGCGTAGGCCGTCGCGAGATCGGCCACGGCAATCTCGCTCATCGTGCCCTCAAGCGCATGTTCCCCGATGATTTCCCCTACACTTGCCGTATCGTCAGCGATATTCTCGAGTCTAACGGCTCCTCTTCAATGGCTACTGTCTGCGGCGGCACTCTCGCCCTTCTCGACGCAGGCGTGAAGATGAAGCGCCCCGTGGCCGGCGTGGCTATGGGTCTCATCTCCGACACCAACAATGTGAAGTACGCAGTCCTTTCCGACATCCTCGGCGATGAAGACCATCTCGGCGATATGGACTTCAAAGTGACCGGTACCGACCGCGGTATCACCGCCACTCAGATGGATATCAAGTGCGATGGTCTCAGCTACGAAGTTCTTGAGCAGGCTCTCGAGCAGGCTCGCCAAGGCCGTATGCACATCCTCGGCATCATCGCCGACACTATCCCCGAGGCTCGCGAGGACTACAAGCCCCACGTGCCGCGTCTCGTGACTATCGAGATTCCCAAAGAGACAATCGGTGCGGTTATCGGCCCGCAGGGCAAGGTGATTCAGGCAATGCAGGAAGAGACCGGCACTACTATCTCTATCGATGAAGATGAAAAGACAGGCGTAGGTCGCGTTGAAATCGCATCCAAGGACCGCGCCGGCATCGATGCCGCTCTCGCCCGCATCAAGGCTATCGTTGCTCAGCCCGAAGAGGGTGAGGTCTATGAAGGCACAGTCCGTTCGATTCTCGACTTCGGTGCGTTCGTAGAATTCATGCCCGGTCGCGACGGCCTCCTCCACATCTCCGAAATCTCTTGGAATCGTCTCGACTCAATGGAGCAGAGCGGCATCAAGGAAGGCGACAAAGTGAAGGTCAAACTTATCGAAATCGACAAGAAGACCGGCAAGTATCGTCTCTCAATGCGTGTGCTCACCGAGAAGCCCGAAGGCTATGTAGAGCGTGAGGCTCGTCCGCGTCGTGAAGGTGGCGACAGAGGTCCCCGTCGTGAAGGCGGCAATCGCGGTGAAGGCCGTGGTCCCCGTCGCGAAGGCGGCAACCGAAGCGAAGGTCGCGGTCCCCGTCGCGAAGGTGGCAACCGTCCCTTCGCCAACCTGAAGTCAGAAATCAAAAACGACTGATAAATTACTGATTCTCAATAAGCAATTCCGGCGAGTCCCGATAATCGGAACTCGCCGGAATTTTATTTTACTTAGCCTCATCCCCTGCAGTGGGGAGCAATATAGGCCAAATCAAAACCGAACCCCCACCGACAGCGATGCATTCTCAATAGCATTAAAGACAGAAAGCCGGGAGGTCTTATACCAATGCCCGTCGACCTTCACAATAAAGCAAGTAAAAAAGTTATCCTTATTATAAGTCAGCGACATTCTCCAATTGGCATTCAGCGACAATAGTTTAGCCGATTTATCCTCCGATTCCTCCGTGCAATGTAGCACACCGATCGACGGCATCGCCGTCACATTATAAAGGAAATGTTTCCCTAACACCCAGTTGAATCCATACCCGAATAGCAGACAATAATTATAATAGTTAAACTTATAATCTCTTGGATCAACCTTCATATAAGGTATCAGAAACTCCGGCAATTTCGTAAAGTCAAGCTCTATATCCTCATACCCATACGTAAACCCAAGAATAAATGACCCCGCACTTATCTTCTGTATCTTCGAGAAGTAATAAGCAGCTCCATTGGCATATTTATAATTATTGAAGTAATAATAAAGATTGGCATTAAAGGAATGAAGGTTCACCCCCGAAAAATACTGCTTGAAGAAATGCCCTTTCTTATAGTCGCCGAAGCTGCGGATATCAGATCCGCCCGTATTGGAATTAAAGGCCAAGTCCAGATTAAATCGGGCGCAGTTGAAACCAAACTCAAACTTATGGTGATTTACCGGCTTATTGAAGCAGAGATTGGAAAGGTCAATAGTCTGATTTACGCTGACTGCCATAAAATGCAGAAAAATACCCGCACTCATATAAGGAGTGGAGAAGAGGGTGATAGGCATTTTCCTGTCGAGATTCATGTGATAGGAATCGCTCCAGCCGTCGAAGGCCACACGCGCTTTCCAGTTCGTACCCGTCCCGACTACGTAGGTAGTGTCGTAGGTGTTGAAGGTCTTGTCGCCCCAGAGATACACGTCGCGGCAGAATTTGACGAAGCGGGGATATTCCACAGTAGTGTCTCGCAGATTCAATTCCCCTTTGCGAAGCAGATGCCACCAGTTGCGGTCCGTGACAGGCATCGTATCTTCATCCTCCGACATCTTCACCACCGATACGCTCTTCATCACCGGGCGCAGCAGCGGATGATCTTTCACGACGAGCGAAATCGAATCGACCTCTACCTCTCCTTCCGCTCCCTTTTCGGTTTTACGTAGAATATCATTCTCTATTTCTATCCCTTCCTCCAGAGTGACTTTTGGATTTGAAGTGAGGGCGAGCGCATAGGCCGGGCAAACCAATATAGCCACGACTGCCGCAATGGCAATCTTAGTCCTACATGCAGACAATATCTTTCCAAGAAGATTATCAAGTGAATTATGAAGTAGTTTGGATTTTCGGTTTCTCATCAATCTTAGGTTGGTTGAGTGAGTTAGAGAGAGTTTGATATAGTGGATATCTGAAGTCTTATTTAATGCCGCGTTCGTCAAGAGCCTGCTGATAACGCCGGGCGTTCTCCTTGTGCTCTTCAAAGGTCGTTGCGAAGTTGTGAGTGCCCGAAAAGTCTTCCTTCGCACACATGTAAAGATCTTCCGATGGCGCTGAGTCGAGTATAGCCTGAATAGTAGCCGTGGAGGTTGTGCGGATCGGCCCTGGAGGCAACCCGTTGACGCGATATGTATTGTATGGTCCCGGAGCCGAAAGATGCTGGCCTGTGATACGCTTGATTGAAAAGTCTTTCAGTGCGAATTTTACGGTAGGATCGGCCTGCAGCCGCATCCCTTTGTGGAGGCGGTTGATGTAGAGCCGTCCGATTCGCCCTTTCTCCTGCTGTGCCTGTGTCTCCTCATCAGTGATTGAGGCCACGATCACTACCTCTGCCGGTGTCAGACCCAATGCCTCCGCCTTTTTGCGATTTGTCTCATTCCAGAAACGATTGTAGTTGGCTCCTAATTTCTTTACGACCTCCTCCGGAGTGGCCGTCCAGTAAAAGCGGTAGGTGTCGTTAAGGAAGAGTGCCGGTGCCTGCTCAGGGGTCAGCCCGTAGAGGGCCATAGTCGCGGAGTCTGCAAGCAGGGTCGCCAGATCGGCCGACTTGAAATTCAGCTTGGCGGCAATCCGGGGTAGAAACGAATCCAGCTCGCGCACTCCGTTGATTGTCAGTGACAGTTCGGTCTGCATCCCGCGTGAAAGTATTCTTGCAGCCTGCAGTGGCGACGTCCCCTTTGGGATTTCGTATGCCCCATAGCGCTCTGCCGGTGTCCGGCCCAACTTGCGGAATGCGTCGAAAGTGCGTCCCGCATAAGCCGGATCAAAATATCTTTCGAGTGTGTCGCGAAGATTTTTCTCGGTAGCCTTTGCCGGTATCTTGATAATCGCAGCGTGAGCCGACGATGTGACGACGTAGGGCGCAACGATGATCACGCCTATAATGACTATGACTGTGAGAGGGAGCATTATCCATAGTGCCTTCCGATTCTTCAGCGGGCGGCGACCCCCTTTCTCATTCATAGCCTTCCCTTTTCCGGATTTTTTGTTCTTTACTGCCCGATTGGATTTGGGCGGGGTGGAAGATGAGGAGTTCATTAAGATATGGTTGGGAATCTGTTGATGATGTCGGCTATTGCTCGCGCATCGGCCGGAGTGATATTGGCGATCGGCAGACTCAGAATCTCTCCTGCTAATTTCTCTGCTTCGTCAAGTGCCGGTGTCTGCGGAAATTCTCCTTGATAGCATGGCTGTGCATGCGGAGGTATCGGATAATGGATATCCGTCGCCACTCCTTGCGATGCTAACCATTCTTTCAGTTGGTCTCTGCGGGGCGACCTGACCACAAACTGATGCCACACCTGCCGCTCATCCTCTATCAGTGACGGAGTGGCCACTTCCGGATGGGTGATGCGGGAACAATATTCCGCGGCGACCTCGCGGCGACGGTCATTTTCTGCATCCAGTCCGGGAAGTTTTACGCGGAGGAATGCTGCCTGAAGTTCGTCCATGCGGTTGTTATAGCCGCGATAGATGTTGTGATAGCGCTTTTCTGATCCGTATTGGGCAAGCGTCCTTACGTCGGAGGCAAGTCGGTCATCTGAGGTGATGACCATCCCGGCATCCCCGAGTGCCCCTAAGTTCTTCGTGGGATAGAAACTGATTGCCGCGGCGTCTCCAAGTGCTCCGCAATATGCCGAGCCGTTAAGTCCGGCTTCCGAAGCACGTGCCCCGAGAGCCTGCGCGCAGTCTTCTACTATCAGTATCCCTCTCTCTTTAAGTTCGCGATACGCCTGCGCGTCGTAGCAGGGCGACCCGTAGAGATGCACGACTAATACGGCTCTTGTCCGCTCCGTCAGTGACTCCTTCAGACGCTTGAAGTCGATATTGGAAGTGGCCGGGTCTACGGCCGCCGGCATAGCTTTCAATCCAAGTTCGGTCAGTGGCAGCACGGAGGCTATGAAGGTATTGGCCGGGAAAAGGACTTCATCCCCCTCCTTAAGCCGCCCCTCCTCCATATATGCGCGGAAAATCAGGCGTATGGCATCCAGACCGGTACTGACTGCGATTGCATGATCGGCTCCGACATATTCGGCGATCTCCGATTCGAGCGCTCCGATTTCCGGACCATTCAGAAATCGTCCCGAGTCGATCACCCGGCATGCCGCCTCTTTCAGTGCGTCGGCATATCGGCGGTTGGAATCGGCAAGATTCAGGAATTCGTAGTTCATGAGGTTGAATACTTCTCTGTGATATAGCGGCGGTATGCTTCAAAGTCGTGGATATACCCCTCTTCGGAGTATTCCTCTGAGCATAGCACGAGCAGGATTGTCTGCGGAGCGAAATTCTCCATCCGCGTCCATGCGTCGGGTGGAATCACGATGCCGCGTGTAGGGTCGGAAAGATGATAGGTGGTTTCCCGCCGGCTGTCGGAAAGGGTAAGGTCGAAACTTCCGTTGATGCATATGAGTATCTCGCAGTTGGAAGTGTGCGCATGTCCCCCTCGTCGGCCCCCTTCGGGAATCCCGTGGATATAAAAGACCCTGCGGATCGGGAAGGTGTAGCTCTCTGCCCCTCCGGAGGGTAGGATGCGGTCGAAGTGCAGACGTTCGGCCACAGTAAGAATTCCCCGGGCCGGATCTGCCACCCCGGGGAATTCCAATATTCTTACGTTGTCGAGAGGACTCATCCCGACTCTGTTATTTCTTCTCTTTAATCTTTTCGAGCTGACGTTCGAGTGCCTCAAGACTCAGATCGACTGCCTCTTCAAAGGTGTCGCAGGTCTTGGATGCGAAGAGCTCGGCAGATCCCGGCACGTGAAGTTTTACCTGAGCTTCTTTATTGAGCGAAGTCTCGGGCTTCACTACTTTCAGAGTCACTTCCGCCTCTGAAATAAAATCAAACCGACGGTACAGTTTATCGACTTTTTTATGAATGAAGGCGCTGAGGCGTTCGGAAATCTCGAAATGAACGGCATTGATTTTTGCTACCATAATCGTAGGGTTTTAATAAGGTTAGACATTTCGCGGATCCGGCCCGGAAGCCTTGCCGCGGAGTTACGAATGTCGGGGAGAGAGTGTTTCGAGGCGGGATCTGAAGTAGTCGGTTTCTCTTCTCGGATGATTCTGATGATCTCTTTGAAGTAGTTGAAAAACTTCTTTACAAAGGTAACAAAATTCTTCGGATTAGAGTTCGGAATCCGACGATTTTTTTGGGTCATCCTCTTTTCCCCTTTTTCCTCGCGGATGGGCCGCGGAGTATATCTGTCGCAGATCTGAGAATTGGAGGTGGGTGTATATCTGGGTGGTGGAGAGGGAGGAGTGGCCGAGTATCGCGCGCACGGAGTTGAGGTCGGCTCCTCCGTTGAGCATCGATGTGGCGAAGGAGTGGCGGAGTGTATGCGGCGATTTCCGGCCGGCATTCTCATTCTTCAGCAGGCGCTTGATAATTAACTCAAGGTTGGAGGCCGACATGTGGCCGTTGCGTGTGGCAACGATCGGTCGCGGCTCCGGCAGATCGGGAAGGTGGGCATCGCGGATAGTCTGCCAGCGTCCGAGATCTGATATCAGGGCATCTGCAATCGGAATTATCCTCTCTTTACGTCCTTTACCCATTATCTTTATCTGTCGCAGGGATAGGTCGATATGTCGGTCAGTCAGCGCCAATAGTTCGGAGCGGCGCATCCCGGTGGCATATAGCAGATGAAGTATTATGTGGTCGCGGGATGTCGTGAAGTCGGTTGAATCTGAGTCCGGTGTTTCTGACTCGATTAGCCGGAGCAGGTCTTTGTCGGCCACGAAGTCGGGGAGTGGCTTGGGAAGTTTGGCCAGGATGACGTCGTCGGCCGGATTGGAGGTTAGTTCTCCTCTCCGGCAAAGAAATTTGAAGTAGGCGCGAAGGCTCTGCGTCTTTCGGCGCAGCGAGGCCGGTGCGTCACCGGATTCGGCTAAAGTGGCGATCCATTGGCGGATGATTCGCGTGTCAGTCAGCGACGGATCAAAGCGCGACGTGTCCCGACCCGTACAGAATTCTATGAATTGTCGCAGGTCGCGAGCGTATGCCTCCACCGTATGTGGCGAACGCGCCAGTTCATATTGCAGATAACTCAGAAATTCATCCATATCGTTGAAAGCAGATGTTTACGTCAGCAGTATTAGAAGTTGCCATACCCCATATTCCCCAAGAAAAAAAGAACTTCCGGTGCAGAATCTCCGTTTCCCTGGAGACTCTGCGCCGGAAGATATGGCTGGAGAAAAATTGATGTATCGCCGGGGAGAGCGATGAGCCGATTATTGCTCTGCCTCCTGACGAAGCTGCTGCACGTAGACAGCCTTCATCATCTTCTTGCGGTTCGCTACGCTGGGCTTTTCGAATGCCTGACGACGACGGAGTTCTTTTACAATACCGGTTTTTTCAAATTTACGTTTGAATTTCTTGAGGGCTCTCTCGATGTTTTCGCCTTCTTTGAGTTGTACGATTATCATTTTTCCTTTTTTACTTTGATTTGCTTTTTTTTAGTGTTTACGCATTCCGTCCCGCTTCGTCACTCCCTTGCTTGAGTCAGGAAACTTTTTTCCCCTTTCCCGCGGAAGCGGCTACACAATGCGGATGCAAAATTATATATTTCAATTGTTTCAACCAAATTTTTTTGCGAAAAAATTCGGTTGAAACAATCTTTTTTGTCTTTTATCCCCGTTTTGCCTCTTTTCAGGGGCTCGGGGAGGGAGATTCATCGATATTCTCGACGTCGATTTCAGCCTTTGATGTCCGCTTCGAGTTCCTCTTCAATTTCGGGCACCCGCTGATTCATCGCAGCCTCTTCGGCAGCCTCATACCATCTTGAATACATGAGATAGTTCTTGGCTATCTTCACGTTCATCTCTTTGGCTTTCTCGGGCTCTACCATCTTGATGAATTTGGCGGGAGCACCGGCCCAAAGTTCGTGGGCCCCGATCTTGGTGCGGCTGAGCACCACCGATCCGGCCGCCACCAGCGCACCTTCGCCTACCTCTGCATCGTCCATCACTACGGCGCCCATGCCGATGAGGGCATAGTCGTGGATTTTCGCACCGTGAACCGTTACGTTATGGCCGATCGATACATCGTTGCCGATCTCAATCGTAGATTTCTCATAGAGTGTGTGAAGCACGCTGCCGTCCTGGATATTTACGCGGTCGCCGATTGTGATGGTATTTACATCGCCACGAAGCACCGTCGAGAACCATACGGAGCAGTCACGACCCATAGTCACGTCGCCTACTACCACTGCATTGGCCGCAAGGAATGTGCCGGGCCCGATCTTGGGAGTGAATCCTCTTACTGTCTGAATTATTGCCACTTGTTTCTAAGAAAAGTAATAAGTGATGAGTTAAATTTTTTAGCGGGTGAGAGGCGCGCATTTCGCTTTCATCCATTCTGCTTCTGCGGGAGTCAGGAGCGGACAGAGGCGCTCGGCCACCATGGCATGATAGTCGTTGAGCCATTTCAGTTCGTCGTCGGTCATGATTTCCGTCTCGAAGAGTGTGCGGTCGAAGGGGAAGAGGGTCATCACCTTGAAGTCGTAGAAGTTGCCGAATTCCGTTGTGGAGTGGGGCTCCGTCACAATCAGGTTTTCGCAACGGATGCCGTATTTGTCGGTGAGGTAAAGTCCCGGTTCGTTGCTCGTGATCATGCCCGGCTGTAGCGGAGTGGGGTTCTCGTTGAGGCGGATGCTCTGCGGACCTTCGTGGCAGTTGATGAAGAAACCTACCCCGTGGCCTGTACCGTGGAAGTAAGCCTTACCTTCAGCCCAGAGGAACTGGCGGGCGAGGGCATCCAGCTGTGCGCCGCGTGTGCCTTCGGGGAAGATTGCACGTGCCAGTGCGATATGTCCCTTCATTACGAGAGTGAAGTCGTGGCGCTGTTCATCAGTGGCCCCGCCGAGCGCGATTGTTCGGGTGATGTCGGTAGTTCCGAATGTGTATTGGCCACCGCTGTCTACGAGAAGCAGACCCTGGCCCTTGATAGGAACGTCGGTTTCAGGAGTTGCCTCATAGTGCACGATCGCACCATGGCCGTTCCAGCCGATGATTGCCGCGAATGACTCGTCGACGCATGACTTGTCGGCAAGTCGCAGGGCACGCAGCCGCTTGCCGAGCTCAACCTCAGTCAGTGTGCCTGTCGGATATTCCTTCTCGATCATCATGAAGAAGCGGGTGAGTGCCACTCCGTCTTTCTCCATCGCCGTAGCGAGGTTGGCAAGCATGGTCTGATTCTTTATGCTCTTGAGTTTGGCTACTGTCGAACCCCCGAACACCGGTGTGCAGTCGATATGGTCGTAAAGCCCGCGCGATGTCTTCTGCGGATCCACGAGCAGGCGCGTTGTCTTGGGAAGGCTGCCTACGAATTTCAGCACGTCGTCGTAGGGCTGAACTTCGATGTTGTATTTCTTGAGATGTGCCTCTACCTCAGGTGTGAGTTTGTCAGCGTCTACGAAGAGCACTCTCTTGTCATCGGCAAGATAAAGATAGCTTACGAAGATAGGGGAGTAAGTGATATCTCCGGCTGTGCGGAGGTTAGTAGCCCAAGCGATATCATCGAGAGCCGAGATCATCACTGCGTTGGCGAGTTCTGACTTCACGGCTTCAAGTATGCGGCTCACTTTGCTGTCGACTGTCTCGCCTACGATCTTTTCGTCATGTATGAAGAGCTTGTTCTTCGGGCGCTCCGGACGATCGGGATAAATGTAGTCAAACTGCGGGAAGTCCGTATTCAGGTTTACCCCGTTGTCATTCAGTTCCTGCTGAAGGCGCTGTGCGAAGGCAATCGAGAATGTCATGCCGTCGATGCCCACGGTCTGACCCTTGCTGGTGTGTTCAGTGACCCAGTCTACGAGGTCCACTGCCTCCGGTCCATCCTCTTTCATCATGCGGAAGCCTGTCCCCTGCAATTGATCTTCGGCTTGAAGGAAGTAGCGGGAGTCGGTCCAGCAGAGGGCGTCGTCGGCCGTTACGACGGCCGTGCCGTTCGTTCCGTTGGATGATTCAAATCCGGTCAGCCATTCGCGTCCGCGCCAGTGGTGAGGCGGAATCTCTGATTGGTGAGGATCAGTGCCCGTAATGATGCAGACATCCACATTGTGTTTTTTCATCGCCTCGCGAAGATTTGCGAGGTAGGTAAGATTTTTCTTTTCCATAAAGGATTTTATATAGTGATTTAAAGTTTCGAATTAATTTATTTTGTTGCGAATATACAAAAATTATCCGAAACCCCATCGATAAAACAATATAAATCCCGTAAATTGTTTAATCCTCTTCTTCTTTATCCACGATTCTGTATATTTGATTATTCTCCTTTAAAATTTGTTGTTAAGTTAAATTTGTATTAATTTTTCGAGTTTGGGAGTTATAGGATATAACAATCATTGTAGAAATGTTGTTTTTGTAATACATTTACACTAACTTTGCAGTATAAAATAATATTGAAATGGATATAGCATTAAAGAAAAATCAGAGCTTCCGTCTTTCAGTGGAACTTATCGATCGTTTGAAGCAACTTGCAAAACGACAGAACCGCAGTCTCAACAACTATGTGGAGACTGTACTGCTCGATGTAGCCTATCATGAACCCAATGCTATGACGCTTGCCGCTATGAAGGAGGCCGAGAGCGACGCGATGAACGACGTGCCGTCTCTGGATATGTCATCTATTGAAGCCATGGAAAAATCAATGGGTCTATGAAGGAGCTTAAGCCCACATCGCAATATAAGAAGGATTATAAGCGATTTCGGAACAATCCGAAAAAGCTGAAGAAGCTGTTTGACATTCTTGAACTGTTACGTCAGGAGAAACCTATTCCGGAAGAGAACCGTCCACATCCGTTGACTGGTGACTATGCAGGACACATGGAATGTCATATAAAGGGGGATTTCCTTCTTATATGGTTTGATCCTCACAGTGACGTTATCAGTCTGGTGCGTCTCGGCTCCCATTCCGAACTGTTTGGTTAATTTGATTATCTCATTAAAAATTTGTTGTTAAGTTAAATTTGTATTAATTTTGTAGTCGCATGGAGGTCCTTAACGTGCTTTCATGCTTCCATAATACGATTCAATGAATTTTTTTAATGCGTAAGATTGTACTTTTCGATACTGAGCAGACTCATGCCGACCTGCTCCCGATATCGTTTACTCGCCCCGTGGCCGATTTCCGTATCGGTATCCGCACGCTCCGGCAGGTGTGGGAGGAAATCCTCCCTGGCGACTATTGCTATCGCCCGGTGGAGTTTCAGCGTGAGAAGTTCGGCTCATGCCCTGCCGATGATTCGGATCTGCTCTTCATTGCAGGCAATCTTATGCCTGACGAATCAATAGCCGAGAAAATATCCGCTCTTCAGCCCGGCGAGGCCTTCAAGATCGATGGACAGATTGTGGCCTATCGCGGAAGTGAAGACCAGCTCGATGGCGAACGCTTCGATAAGGTATGGGTGCTTCCGGAGGGTACGGCGGTCGTGATTCGTTACGTATTCGATATCTTTCTCAATAATGCCGCAGCACTGAAAGCTGATTATGACCGTCTGACTCGTGGTAAGACATCTCTACCGCTTTCCGAGAGCAATCGCGTAATCGGCAACCTCACCGATTCCGAAGGCCGCCCCATGATCTTTCTTGAGGAGGGAGCGGAAGTGGAAGGTGCTATCCTGAATGTTAAGGAGGGTCCCATATATATCGGAAAGGATGCCGTAGTGATGGAGGGTGCCTGTCTGCGTGGTCCGTTGGCTCTCTGCGAACATGCGCAGGTAAAGATGGGTGCAAAGATTTATGGTGCCACTACCTTCGGACCCTATTGCAAGATAGGTGGCGAAGTGCAGAATACGGTAATCTTCGGTTATTCCAACAAGGCCCACGATGGTTATCTCGGCAATGCAGTAGTAGGGGAGTGGTGCAATCTCGGTGCCGGGGTCAACGCCTCCAACCTCAAAAACGATTACTCCAAGATAAGACTCTGGAATTATCCGCGCCACACCTTCATGCGCACCGATCTCCAGTTCTGCGGACTGATTATGGCCGACCATAGCAAAGCCGGCATCAACTGCATGTTCAATACGGCTACAGTTGTAGGCGTGGGAGTCAATCTCCACGGTGCCGGTTTCCCCCGCGTCTTCATCCCCAGCTTCCTCGAAGGTTCCCCCTCCGGAGGTATGACCGACGTCTCCCTTAAGAAATTCTATCAGATAGCAGAGCGTGTGATGGGCCGACGTGGAATCCAACTGACCGACTCCGACCGACGAATCTACCAACGAGTCTTCGAAGTTGCCGCCAAATACAAGTGACGGTTGACTACAACCATTCTTACTCTCCGCAATTCCTTTCTTACTCTCCGCAACTCATTTCTTACTTACTCGAAAGAGTCATTTCGACATCTGTACTTGTCTTTACATGAAATATAGGAGAATCCGATATCTGATCCGGCTTGTCTGGCGTAGGCAAAATACGCCGACCGGCGTGCTATGGGCAAGGTATTCGGTTTTCTTATGTATTCTGTTATCATCGTTTAAGGTGTGTGCGCAGGTCCCTCCGGCTGAAATGCCGGATTCGGCCGATAATATTATCGGGTTATATGCTGCTTCTCAGCATATAACCAAACCTCTCTATGCGTCAATAAAAACTAATCTTCTATACGACGCATTGGCTGTGCCTAACGTCGGAGCTGAGATCTATCTGGGTAAGGGCTTTTCTATTGATACTCAATGGATGTATGCCTGGTGGAGTCGCGAGAGCCGCCATAGAATGTGGCGTATTTATGGGGGCGAACTTAGAGCCCGATATTGGTTTGGCTCGGCTGCGAAAACAAAACCGCTTTCCGGGCATCATGCCGGTTTATATGCCGGAATCATGACTTTCTGTTTTGAATTCGGTTCAAAAGGATATATGGGTGGGCGTCCCGGGCATAGCCTCTGGGATCGTGCATGGATTAATGCAGGTGTGGAGTATGGGTACTCTCTCCCTGTACATTCACGCTTTAATATAGATTTTACCATCGGAATCGGCTATCTCGGTGGGATTCTCGAGAAGTTTACTTCTGAAGATGACCGCCATGTATGGAAATCTACTGTCAGACAGACGTGGATTGGCCCGACAAAGGCTGAAATCACTCTCGTATGGCTGTTGGGGCGTGGTAATCGCAATATTCGTCACAGTTCCTCTGAATCTCCCAAGGAAGCTGTCTCTAAATCCTACGGCCTATGAGACATTGCTTCTATAATCAGACCTTTTCGGTATTCCTTATCGGATGTATCATCCTCTTCGGGATGATATTGGGTGCATGCGATCATATCGATTTGGATTATCCTACCGGTGGAGCTGCGCCGGTAAAGGTAAAAGTGGCGTTTCATTGGGACGACGATCCGGATGCTTCACCCGATGGTATGGTCGTTTATTTCTTCCGACTCGACACTAAAGGTTCTCGGGCTACTAAAGCTGCACCCGCTACTTTTGAATTTAAAGGTAGGGACGGCGGGGGATTGTTGCTGGTGCCCGGTCGTTATGCGGCTATTTGCCATAATAATGATTCCGATAGGCATGGATATGTCGGATATAATGAATACTCGGATTTTGGATTGCGACTTACTAATCTGCGCGATGGTGAAGGTTTTAATTTTCGCTCGGCAGACGCCTCAGGCTTTGGTGAGGAGCGATTCGCAACTTCGCCTGATGCTATCTGGATCAGTTCGATGGAGACGGTTGAGATCCGGGAAGCGCCCGGTGGTGAGGTGCAGGTCGTGGATTTCGACATGCAGAGCGTAATTAATACTTATACTTTTATCATCCATAATCCAATAAATTTCTCGAATTCTATGTCGATAAAAGCTGCTGTGTCAGGAATGGCCGGGACTATTCATCCCGGACTCCGATTGACAGGTGAGGAGACCGTCACCCATACCTTCTCGATGGCGCCTCTCGCCGGAGGTGGTCTTATCGGTCGTTTGCTGACTTTTGGCCACTGCGCCCGGAGTCCGATAGGTTCAAGAAATGGTAGCATTAATGTGGCCGACCATCATCTGGTCGTGAGTGCCGTAATGCCGGATGGTAAATCATGGTATTCAGCTCATAACGTGACGGAGCAGATTCATCAATCTAAAATTGCCGACGTGGTGGTGGAATTGGATTCAGTTGTGTTCCCTAAGCCGGTAGAAGAAGATGGTTGGCTCCCGACAATTGTCGATTGGGAGGGAAAGACTGAATTCGTTGGGATGTGAGTTGACTTATTAATCTAATTTCACTATATGAAGATTTAACTAACCCTAATATTAACTAACTATCAACAATCACATGAAGAAATCATTGTTTTTGATGTGTGTGGCAGCTGCCACTCTCGCCTCCTGCTCTCAGGAGGATGTGCTTGACGTTGCGGCCAATCATGGTGCCGACAACGCTATCAACTTCCGTGTGCGTACGTTAAAGGCAACTCGCGGAGTCGATATGGTGGCTGATGATCTGCAGTCTTTTAAGGTGTTCGGCCTTAAGGGTAGCATAGATGAATACCGCGACGGTACTCAATCCGAACCTCTGACCCAGTGGTGGGGGGATGCAATCGAGTTTAAGCGCTCTACTGTAGAAGGCGATGATCATGAGGACTACGGCCGTTATTTCCGTTCGGATATCCCGATGTATTACCCCACTGATTATTCCTTCGTGACTTTCCTCGCTTACGCGCCTGCTGAGCTCGGAGGCGTTTCTCCGGTGCTGGATAGTTCCGATCCGGATGAGCATGGCAACCTCCTTATCAGTAACTATACTGTCAACCCAGATATCAATGCTCAGGAGGATATCATTGTCGATGGCGGTAGCTCTATGCGTGATGAGGAATATTCTTCCTATGACCTCACGTTTAAGCATGCTCTCTCTAAGGTGTTCGTATCGCATGTTATGAATAATGACGAGCGTTATTCTTATAAGGTTGCCGGCGTACGCTTCGGTAACATCGCTATGACGGGTAACGGTATGTACGATCCCTATGGTTATAGCGACTCCTATTCCGACTACTTTAAATGGACTGTAGCCGAGAATCCTACTGATAAGGCTGAATACATCTTCAAGGAAGGTGTGGAGATCGATGGCAACACTGCGTTAATGTCTAATGAAGGCACTGATGGCAGTTTCCTGCTTATCCCTCAGCAGTTGCAATATGTGACTAAAGAAGGTATCGAAGATGAAGGTGATGGTGTCCACAATCTCGTCTGTCAGGAAGGTGTAGCGTATGTCGGACTCCTTATCCGTATCACTGAGAAGAATCTCAAAGGGGAAGATGAAGTGGTTTATCCCTTTGCTCAAGGCGTAGCTAACATCACTGAGACTGTAAATGGCGAAGAATATGCATGGGCTATCTTCCCCGTATCAACAAATTGGCTGGCTGGTAACTATATCGACTATCAGGTCGATTTCTCAAAGGGTGCAGGTTTCGTAGCTCCTGGTGCTGAAGGTTTCATGCATCCCTGGGGTCCGCAACCCGGTGATGAAGACTATAGCGAAGAAAATGATTGGTGGGTTAAGCTCGAATACACTCCAATCCTTGGCTCTGAGATTAAGTTCACAGTGACGATATTAGACTGGGATCTGTCCAACACTGACTCCACTGTTCAGCAGGATGGTGATGACCACAGCAAGGAAGTCTGGCAGGATGGAGGTTCCGTCGAAGATCCTTTCGGCGAATAATGTCCGGATCGACCACAACTGAATCAATAACTGCTAATTTTCATCCTACTGCTACTCGGTCAACCTGGTGATTGACCGCAAGCATCCAAGTAAGGGGCCGTTTTAAGCAAACGGCCCCTTTATCTGTCCGTATATCTACCCTCCGTATATCTACCCTCCGTATATCTACCGTCCGTATATCTACCCTCCGTATATCTACTTAAGAAGCAGTAATCCAATTCTATATATATTATCCTCGTTTCGTCAGTGCAGAAGTCACTTGTGACTTCCCACCCCTTCCCGGAATTTTTTTCTAAAACAAAATGGAAAATAAACATCATTTTCTTTCCGCCTCGTATTAACTTTGCAGAAAATTCCAACAAGATTATGAAAAATTCAATTCCTTATTTCTCTCAACTTANNCTTAAATACAACAGACAGAGCCACGCATTAAGCGNGGCTCCACCTAAATTACTTAAAAAAAGCTTTTATTCTTTAATGAATTTCTCGGTATATGCAGCATGTNCCCCCGCGGCTACAATGATATATACCCCTTTGCCAAGATCACCCGCAGAGAATGTGATTTCTTGATTGCCGTTGCATTGCATGAACTTCACAATCATCCCGGCTGTNTTGATGACAGATATTCGGTCAAGTCCTTCATGGCATTTTACGAAAATTTCATCTCCGTTGCATGCCACTGATAAGTGTTTCTCAGATACTGTCTCCGGCATATTAACGCCTGTTTCGATTGCGGATGCAAAACCGAATGGCTGCGTGGCGGTCTCTCCGTATTTGTTCGTTAGCAGGGCGCGTACGTATGTCCCTTGGAAACCGGTGTAGTCAAAAGTCTTTCCATAGCCCACTATNGTGTTAGTAGCAGTCGATGCCGACGACCCTGTGCGGTGAAACGATGANATCCATTTGATGTCATCCGTGTCAGAATCAATAGTGATAAGATGATTATCTTCATCTACACTGATCCTCTCGATAGTTGGGCAGAGTGCCTTGCCTGAACCGGTATACTCGTATGAAAATATGGTATTGCCATTGATCAGAGCTTCCTTAAGTGCATCTTCGGTCAACTCGGGCATAAGCATAAATTGATAGTTGCGGAAGTATTGCTCGGCTGTGTGTGTGTCATCGCAGGAGAATCCCCATACAGGCCGTGATGGCATCGTCAGGGTCAGCACCTGATCCCAGAGAATACGGTCGTTCGGGCGGCGATTTCCCTGATTATACGCCTCCAACCCTACGAGCGACTTGTAAAGCATGAAGTTCTCGGCATGCCATTCCGGAGAGTTCTTCTCTCCATTCTTATACTCTGTCGCCAGATTCCAGTATTGTCCCGGATGATTGATGATCTGCAACCCTCCCAGAGCTTCTGTATATGCGTAAGATTCTCTAAGCGACATAAATTCCTGCCCTTTGCGGCCGGTGAAAAGATCTGTATGATGGTTGAATTCCCCACCGGTACTTTCGCTCCAGTTGTTGCGACGGTCTTTACTAAGTTCGCAGCCGGGGATTGCAAGCATGCCCATAGCTGANGGATCACGGCTTTCTGCCGATGCGTTCCAAAGGTCGAACATTGTCCAGGGATATGGGTTGGCGTCGTGGTCTGTGAGTGCCAATATGTCATACTTGGCTGCATGATATTTGTCCACAACCTGCGTTGTCGTGAATTTGGTATCGAACGATTGGGACGTATGAGTGTGGAAGTTGGCTTTATACCGACCGATTGTNTGCCAATCAANATCCTTATAGGCATTCACGGTTATCTNTTTCTGGTCGACCCCTGCGCCGGGTATTACACGTACGTTTATTTCGGCTGCGTCGTCNAAACGATTTTCCCCGGCTGTAAGGCTTACCTTAAAGGTATAGATGCCCTCTTTTACATCTTTCAGGGAGAGTGAATAGTGGCCCGCTGAATCTTTTACAATGGGAATCCCTATGCTTTCGTTGAAGTTGTGGGTGGTGGTAATTTCTACGTCGCAATCGTTGCTGAGACAGAGTCCAACCTTTATGTCAGAACCCGCATATGCTGTGGCCGGAACCGCTGTGAATGACGTAACTTTTACATTGTCCAGACTCTCTCCGAATTGCGTCTCGGTGATGGTGACCTGATTGAGATTGAAATCATAGCTGACTTCAGCCTCTATACAACTATCGCTGACACTATATGANGGAGTTAGTGCGCCCATATCGGAGGCAGAGTTTACACTTCCGAAGTGGATTGTGAAAGTCTTATCCTCCCCGGGAAATTTTACGGTAGCTTTCGATGAATAGCCGCTGTCTGGCGTCATAAGTATGGATTCTTTGGAGGTCACTACGCGGAATCCCTTTGAGTGGGCAGCTGTGTTCTGTCGACTCCCGTCTTCAAATAGGGCGATATTATGCCAGGATGTATCTGATTTTTTACTTGAGAAGCCAATATCCCCGGGAGTCTCAAGAAGCCATGGNNAAGTATTGTCAGGTCCGCAGGCAATATTCCAGTAGTATTTGCTTTTATATGCTACNGGGATATCATATGTGATGACCTGCGCCTTTACCGTCTCGGCTGAGTTGTTCTTGTGGTAATCTTCCGTATATGTCAGTTGGCCTATCAATTCAAGATTGTCTGCGTCCGGACCGGCATAGAGTGTGTAGATTGCATCTTCAAGTGAGGAAGTTTCATCAATCAGCGACGGGATTGTTTTCATTACGGGTACAATCGGCGCAGAGTCGGTCGATATGCCTTGTAGCACTGATGCGAATGAACTGCCCCACGAATCATCGTCATGTGTCCCTCCAATATAGAGCGTATTATAGCAGGTGGCTGAAGAGTTCTTGAATGCCTCTGCAAGATCTGCCACGTCTTGCTGCATCCACGCCGGTTCAAGCGAGCCCGCTGAGATGAAGTAACGTTGGTCTGCTCCGGCATTCTTGGCAATCTCAATAAACTCTGGCTTATTGATCCAGAGCATTGGCGANATGGCAACGCAACGTGAAAATAGTTCGGGGTGAGTGGCTGATGCATAAATTGAGAATAGAGCCCCAAAATCGGCTCCGACTATCACCGTGTTGGTAGCCCCTTTCCTCACGCGAAGATTATTCTCTATATAGGGCATCACTACCTCTTTAAATGAATTGAGATAGCGCTCGGCTTGGCCGGTACCTGCATAATCCGGATGAGGGACTATTGTGTTTTCTGCAAGAAAGCTGGGCACCTGCACCATTATGTAGGCCGGGGAGCCTTCAGTGCGTAGACTCTCCATTGTGACATGGGCGTTCCATGACAATGGCCCGAAGAAGTAATCACCACAGTCATTGTCATCCCCGGCATTATTATACCTCTGCTGTACGCAGTTGTAATATATTACAGGATATGTGGCTGTCTCATCTTCATCATATCCTTCCGGAAGATAGATCTTAACTTGTCTGGGATAACCGTTCACGACGAGTTCTACCGTCTCTACAGTCCATTCCGGCATTGATCGCCAAGATCCCACTATATCGGGATTGCCGGGGATGGTGCGGTTGCCGATCTCGTCTCCGTTTGCCCCTTTCTCTACATAGAGCCAGTCCTGACCGCAGAGGTATTTATAGCCTTCTGCCATTTTGGCCGCATCTGTCTCGGGAAGATCAAGGCGAAATAGATTTTCACCAATGGCTTCCATCTGTGGAGCATCCGCAGCGCTCCACCCGTTGAAACTTCCGCATGCGTAGCATTTCTTTGTCCCTTCAGGAACCTGCACGTTGAGTGTTATGGCCTGCGCTGTCCATCCGGACATTAGCCCGACCGACACTCCTAATAGTAGTTGCTTGAAAATGTTTTTTTTCATGTGTCAGTGTTATTTTGGTTAACACTGCAAAGTTAATATAAGATTCAGGAGAATCGGATGGGGGAGTAGATGTGTGAAGTAGAATGTGCGAGAAGGTAATATTTTGATTATTAGGATTATAACGTTGTAAAGGATTGATGTGTAAGTAGATTTTCAAACTCTTCCCNGGAGATGTTTAACATCCCTCTGATTGACGTCCGTAGATTGTATATTGTCTGATTGGAATAATGCAGAAGTGTGGAAATATCTTCTGTAGAGCCCATCCCGAGTTTCATCATAGCTATGACGCGGAGCTCCGGTGTGAGATGGTGGGGATCTTTAAGTTCGATCTTTTCTTTCATGTAGGAATTAATATCTTCTATGAAGTCGGGAAACATGGATAAGAAAGCTTCATCAAAGAGCCCTTGAAATGCCGCGATGTCTCCTGCCTCGCTACGTTTGCTCTTTACCATATCGTAGGCCTTTTCATATTGATTGGTCTTCATACACCTNTATATGTTTTTTCGGAAGTCCCTCAGTCGAGAGATGTATTCCGAATANGCCCGCATCAGGATATTTATATAATGGAGTTTTAGAGCATCCGCCTCCATCAGNGCNGTNTTTTTCTCGGCAAGGCTTTTGTTGATTTTCTCTATTGTTTCGATCATTNGCCGATTGGCTCGCAACGCTTTGATATACCATATTATGGCTATCAGTAATAGTCCGATGAGTANCCCCGCAATTACAAGNAAGATGTGGGTACGCCTNACTATCTTACTTTCNGTGTCATGAAATCTTTTGTCGATTGCAGGCATTATCTTCATGATTTCAGCCGTTCGTAGATTGGCATGTGAAAACTCAGCATCTTCAAATGCGCAGTTGATATATTCGAAGGCACGTTTGATGTCTCCCTTTTCGAGAAGAAGATTGGTCANGGTTATAAGTGAGCGATATTCTTTTGTGCCGCTTGTGATGTCTATGATAGCGGAGGATGCAAGACATTCTATCGCTTTATCTCTTTGGNCGGCTCTCATATAGATGTCTCCCATGGTGGCAAGCATCGCTGCATCTTTGGAAAAGTCGAATTGATTGTTGGCTTGCTCTATGATATTAATTGCCTCTTGATANAANCCTGCGCTACATAGTTTCTCGGCTGTAAGCGTGTAATAGCTCCGAGNGGTTTCCTGGCTATCGGTCAACGCTGAATCTGTCAGTTGATTTAGGCGGATTTGGGCTTGNTCTCGTTCTTTTTGAATGACGCAGTTCTCTATCTTGGATCGATANGCTTCCCTACATACGGCATTACGATACTTGATATGATAACTTTCAAGATGCGACGTGTTGAGTGTGTCGAGGATATTAAGGGCCATATCTGCCGAGCCCAAACGTGTATATCCCTCTGCCAAGTTTATGGAAGCTGATGTTATTTTCGATCGATTACCCAGTCTACGCGCAATTTCAAGGCGTTTATTGGCTGCAATCAAAGCGGAATCTACACGATATGAACGATAGGCNTCATAAAGACTTCGGAGAATATTGTAGCGGTCTTCGTCGCGCGATGCTTTTTCGTATTCGCTACGTGCTTTCTGAATTGCTTCGCGCTTAATAGTTTCATATTGCCCGCGATTGCGTATGGCTTCGTCTAATCGGGTGAGTGTGGGCTGCTGTGTAGCTCCACTCATCGTGACCATGAATGGTGTGAAGGAAATATAAATAATTAAGCAAATAATTATCGGNGGAAGTTTCATAGCTTAAGCCTTCGATTCATTTAGTATTTTTCTGGGCGATAAGAAATTATGAGCCCCAAAGATCTTACCGATCTTCGAGGCCCAATTTATACTACCTTGATATTATAAGGTGTCAATTATATTATAAGGTGTCAATGTATGGTTTAATCAAATCTTGGAGTCGACATCGGCGAGTATCTCTGCCTCCAGACGCGCTGCCTCTTTCTCGATTTCTGCTCCGCGGGCGATCAGTTCTTCCGCCTTTGCGCGGTCCTTCAGGCCTCCTGCGTTGATCTTTACGTTAAGGAAGGCTCCGCGTACTGCCGCACGAGCTGCAAGTGTGCCTACTCCGGCATCTGTCACTGACGATTGGTTTCCCTCATCTACCATCTTACGCAGTAGCGGGAACACCTTGAAGGCTGTCTCCATCGTGCGAAGTGGCACTTCCGTAGCGTAAAGCGTTGCCGATTCCATAGCTGCCGCGCGGGCTGCCTTCTCTTCTTCGGTCTTTTTGGGCATAGCGAAGACATCCATGATGCGGTTGAATGCAGCTGTATCTTCATCTACAAGGTGAAGCAATTGGTCCATCAGGGCTTGACCCTCTTCGGCTGCATTGGAGAATTCTTCCCAGCGGTCGTCGTAGGCTGCCTTATGTGCCGTAAGATTCGCTACCATTGTGCCGAGGGCTGCTCCAAGCGCACCCATATATGCGGAAATCGAACCTCCGCCGGGTGCCGGACTCTCACTCGCTGTCTCTTCNGCCAGTCCTTTGGCCGTAAGATCGATTAGGCGTTTCTTGGAGGTGTCTTCTATAAGGTATTCGATCACTTTCTCGCGGGGATCAAAGGGCTTGAGCTCGTCAAGTCCCATAGATTTCACTGCGATGCGGATTATCTCTTCTTCGGGGATGCCCGTTGAGCGATGNTGTTTGCGGAGGAAGTATTTNCCCGCATCAATGAGCGTACGTTTCGGCACGAGTCCTACTATCTCCGTNCCCGTCACGCGCACTCCGCGTGCNTCGGCCTTTTTGCANACTTCNTCGAATGCTACGTGTAGTGGCNCTGTGGCTATATCCGTAATATTCATCGATACCTGTGCAATTCCGTATTCATCGATATACCAGCCGATCGCCTTTGTTCCCTTCAATGTGCCGGGGATCATTACGGGTTTNCCGTTTTCATCTTTCACCGGTTTGCCTGTCACTTTACCCCCCTCGCGCATCGGACGTCCTTTTTCGCGCACGTCGAATGCAATGGCGTTCGCACGCCGCGTTGAGGTGGTGTTCAAGTTGTAGTTCACGGCAATCAGGAAGTCGCGTGCGCCAATTGTAGTCGCGCCTGTCCGCGCTACTCCTTCATCGTATGCTCGATTGCCGAAATCCGGCCCTTTCTCTTCATTGCCCATCTTCTGGGGGAGTGCCTCATACTCTCCTTCGCGGCACACTGCAAGATTCTTGCGCTCCGGACGGAAGGCGGCTGCCTCATAGCAGTAGGTGGGGATATTTAGTTCGGTTGCGACTCTCTCGGCGAGTTTGCGTGAAAGTTCGGCACACTCTTCAAGTGTAACGCCGGCTACGGGTATCANCGGACATACGTCTGTCGCTCCCATGCGGGGGTGCGCTCCGTGATGCGTGCGCATGTCGATAAGTTCGGCTGCACGCTTTATGCCGCGGAAGGCTGCCTCTACTACATCCTCGGGCACACCGACGAAGGTGACTACNGTNCGGTTTGTGGCCTCTCCGGGATCTACGTCAAGCAGCCGTACACCCTTTACTGAAGTGATGGCGTCTGTAATCTGTTTGATCTTCTCTGGATCGCGTCCCTCTGAAAAATTGGGGACACATTCAATGATGCGGGTTTCCATTTGGTATTAGGAATCTGTTTGCTCGCTTTTGCCTCTCGATGGGGGAGCGCTCGTCTATGTGTATNCTTTCTCTATGCCTCCCCTCCGACAGACTTGGCGCTGTGAGTTATGATTTTTTTACGAAATTAATAAAAAGTGATGAATGCAACATAAAAAATCTGAAAAACTTTTTCTTTCTCAGCTTTTTTTTGCCTCGGGGGTTGCGTAAATCGTTTATTTTTAGTAATTTTGCATTGCCTTGAAGAAGTTTCTCGGCAAAGCTCCCGCTAATTGACTATTTATTAGTCGGTTAGTTGGTGCTTGAATTGTGTGTGGAGTNGTCTGNGCATGATTCTTATCTCGAAGACAACAACTAAATATAATTATTAACAGAATGCCTACTATTCAGCAATTAGTAAGAAAAGGACGTACGGTTCTTAAAGACAAGAGCAAATCGCCGGCATTGGATTCATGTCCGCAGCGTCGCGGCGTATGTGTGCGTGTGTACACTACGACCCCGAAGAAGCCTAATTCCGCTATGCGTAAGGTGGCTCGCGTGCGCCTGACCAACGGCAAGGAGGTNAACTCCTACATCCCCGGTGAGGGTCACAACCTCCAGGAGCACTCGATCGTGATGGTACGCGGTGGTCGTGTTAAAGACCTTCCCGGTGTGCGTTATCACATCGTTCGCGGTACTCTCGATACAGCCGGCGTGCAGGGTCGTACTCAGCGTCGCTCGAAATATGGAGCCAAGCGTCCTAAGGCTGCCAAGAAATAAGGTTATTATATACTTTAGTATAATAAGCAAATTTCAAAAGCGTCTCTGGTCTGTCGCCGCCTGAAGGTCTCTCCCAAAGGCTTCTTAACATGAGGGAGGAGTAAGTCGCGACAACTTCAATCAATTAAATCACAATCTATCACCCCCGGTTTCTGATTTATTGGAACGCTGAAAGGTTGAGTAAGCCCCGCNAGAGAGCGGCGCTGAAGTAATCGGGCGGAAACATCTTAACGTAAGCCCACCGAAGCAACCAAAAACAAAACCACATTTTAGAAAAAATGAGAAAAGCAAAGCCAAAGAAAAGGGTTATTCTCCCTGATCCTGTCTTTCATGATGTTAAGGTGACTAAATTCGTTAATCACCTGATGTATGACGGCAAGAAGAACACTGCCTATACTATCTTCTATTCGGCTCTCGAAACCGTTAAGGCTAAAATGCCTAACGAGGAAAAGTCTGCACTCGAAATCTGGAAGAAGGCGCTCGAAAATGTTACCCCCCAGGTCGAGGTTAAGTCTCGTCGCGTGGGTGGCGCTACTTTCCAGGTCCCCACTGAAATCCGTGCCGACCGCAAGGAGTCTATCTCAATGAAAAATCTTATCATCTTCGCCCGCAAGCGTGGCGGCAAAACTATGGCCGACAAACTCGCTGCTGAGATCGTAGACGCATTCAACGACCAGGGCGGCGCTTATAAGCGTAAAGAGGATATGCACCGCATGGCTGAAGCCAACCGCGCATTCGCTCATTTCAGATTTTAATCGGAGAATAACAAAATGGCTAAACACGACGAACTTAAATACACTCGTAATATCGGTATCATGGCTCACATCGATGCCGGTAAAACCACTACTTCCGAGCGTATCCTGTTCTATACGGGTCTGACTCACAAAATCGGTGAGGTGCACGACGGTGCCGCTACTATGGACTGGATGGAACAGGAGCAGGAACGTGGTATCACTATCACTTCTGCCGCTACTACTACTTTCTGGAATTATAACGGCGATAAATACAAAATCAATCTTATTGACACTCCGGGACACGTGGACTTNACTGTTGAGGTAGAGCGCTCGCTCCGTATCCTCGATGGCGCTGTCGCTACGTTCTGTGCTGTCGGTGGCGTTGAACCCCAGTCTGAGACTGTGTGGCGTCAGGCTGACAAGTACAATGTTCCCCGTATCGGCTATGTCAACAAGATGGACCGCTCCGGCGCTAACTTCTTTGAGGTTGTCCGCCAGGTGAAGGAGGTCCTCGGCGCTAACCCGCTCCCCATTCAGATCCCCATCGGNGCTGAAGAAACTTTCAAGGGCGTTGTCGATCTGATCAACATGAAGGCTATCTTCTGGCACGACGAGAGCATGGGCGCTGAATATTCCGTTGAGGANATCCCCGCTAATCTTCAGGATGAGGCTGAGTCTTATCGCGATAAGATGCTCGAAACTCTCGCTGAGTTCGACGACGTCCTCATGGAGAAGTATTTCGATGATCCCGCTTCTATCACTGTCGATGAAATTAAGGCTGCTATCCGTAAGGCTACCCTCGCTATGCAGGTTAACCCGATGATCTGTGGCTCTTCTTTCAAGAATAAGGGCGTGCAGACTCTGCTCGACGCTGTCTGCGCTTATCTTCCCTCTCCTGAGGATTCCGGTGCTGTCGAAGGTTACGCTCCCGGCGATCCCGATCAGGTTGAGATCCGCGAACCCCGTCCNGATGTCCCCATGTCGGCTCTCGCGTTCAAGATCGCTACTGACCCCTATGTAGGTCGCCTCTGCTTCTTCCGCGTCTATTCCGGTGAGATCGTTGCNGGTTCTTATGTCCTCAACACTCGTTCCGGTAAGAANGANCGTATCTCGCGTCTTTTCCAGATGCACTCAAATAAGCAGAACCCCATGGAGAAAATCGGTTGCGGTGATATCGGTACNGGCGTTGGCTTCAAGGATATCCGCACCGGTGACACTCTCTGCGCTGAAGACGCTCCCATCGTGCTCGAAGCTATGGAGTTCCCCGATCCCGTTATCGGTATCGCTGTTGAACCTAAGACTCAGAAGGANCTCGATAAGCTCGGCGTNGGTCTCCAGAAGCTCGCTGAAGAAGACCCGACTTTCCGCGTAGAGACTAATGAGGAAACAGGTCAGACTGTNATCTCCGGTATGGGTGAGCTCCACCTCGATATCATCATCGACCGTCTCCGTCGTGAGTTTAAGGTGGAATGTAATCAGGGTCGCCCGCAGGTTACTTATAAGGAAGCTATCACTAAGCCCGTTGAACTTCGCGAGACATTCAAGAAGCAGACCGGTGGTCGTGGTAAGTTCGCTGACATCATCGTCCGCATCGAACCCGTTGACGAGGGCTTCGAGGGCAACCTCCAGTTCGTCGATGAAGTTAAGGGCGGTAACGTGCCTAAGGAGTTCATCCCCTCTGTTCAGAAGGGCTTCCAGACCGCTATGAAGAATGGCGTGCTCGCCGGCTACCCCGTAGANCAGCTNAAGGTTACTCTGCTCGACGGTTCTTTCCACCCCGTCGACTCTGACCAGCTCTCTTTCGAACTCTGCGCTATCCAGGCTTTCAAGCACGGTTCTGAAAAGGCTAACCCCGTTCTTCTCGAACCTATCATGAAGATCGAGGTCGTAACTCCCGAGGAAAGCATGGGTGACGTNATCGGCGACCTTAACAAGCGTCGCGGTCAGGTAGAAGGCATGGAAACAAGCCGNAGCGGTGCCCGCATCGTGAAGGCTAAGGCTCCTCTCGCTGAAATGTTCGGCTATGTGACTGCTCTCCGTACTATCACTTCCGGACGCGCTACCAGCACTATGACATTCAGCCACTATGCTGAAGTTAGTAACTCAATTGCGCGCAACGTGCTCACAGAGGTTCAGGGCCGCGTAGATCTGTTGAAATAATATAGCATACTGATATAACAATGAGCCAAAAAATCAGAATCAAACTGAAATCCTACGATCACAATCTCGTCGATAAGTCTGCCGAGAAGATCGTCAAGACAGTGAAATCTACCGGCGCTATCGTCAGCGGTCCTATCCCCCTGCCGACTCACAAGCGCATCTTCACCGTCAACCGCTCCACATTCGTCAATAAGAAGAGCCGTGAGCAGTTCGAACTCAGCTCATATCAGCGCCTCATCGATATCTATAGCTCTACCGCTAAGACTGTCGACGCGCTTATGAAACTCGAACTCCCCAGCGGTGTGGACGTTTCCATCAAGGTCTGATATTCTCTTCAGTTCCTTTTCATGGAATCTGAATCCGTCTGAATGATATTTCNCCGATTCCGGGCTAACCCGGTCTCCGATTTGGCCCGGAATCGGTTTTCAATATTTCCAAGCGGATTCTTAAATCTTAAAATTTTACAACAAATCTAAGTAATACATTCGAAGCCTCTTGTAGAGGAAGGCCGGATCGACCCCGGAATTCGACTCGCAATGCTTCACAATCCAAACAAGTAGAAATGCCAGGATTATTAGGAAAGAAAATCGGAATGACATCCGTTTTCAGTGCCGACGGCAAGAATGTGCCGTGCACTGTTATCGAAGTAGGTCCTTGTGTTGTTACTCAAATCAAGACTGTCGAGAACGACGGCTATGATGCTGTTCAGGTTGGCTTCTGCGATAAGAAGGAGAAGCACACCAATAAGGCCGAAGCAGGCCATTTCTCGAAAGCCGGAGTAGCTCCGCAGCGCCACTTGGCCGAGTTCAAGTCGTTTGAGACTACACCTGCTCTTGGAGATACTCTCACTGTAGATCTCTTCCAGGAAGGTGCGTTTGTCGATGTTGTCGGCACAAGCAANGGTAAAGGTTTCCAGGGCGTAGTTAANCGCCACGGCTTCGGCGGCGTGGGTCAGGCTACCCACGGTCAGCACAACCGTCTCCGCGCTCCCGGTTCTATCGGTGCCTGCTCTTATCCCGCTAAGGTGTTTAAGGGNCTCCGTATGGCCGGCCAGATGGGCAATGAGCGTGTGACTATCCAGAACCTTCAGGTTATCAAGGTTCTCCCCGAGCACAATCTTTTAATTATCAAGGGTTCTATCCCCGGACCCAAAGGTTCAATCGTTTCAGTTGAGAAGTAATGGAAGTAGCAGTATATAACATCAAAGGTGAAGACACAGGCCGCAAGGTGGTCCTGAATGATGAAGTGTTTGGCCGCGACCTCACTGAGGGTAATGCAGATCATACTCTCTATCTCGACGTGAAGCAGTTCCTCGGTAATCAGCGCCAGGGTACTCACAAGAGCAAGGAGCGTTCTGAAATCTCCGGCTCTACTCGCAAACTTATCCGCCAGAAGGGCGGTGGCGGCGCTCGCCGTGGCGATATCAATTCTCCGCTGCTCCGCGGCGGTGGCACTGTTTTCGGCCCGCGTCCCCGCGATTATCGCTCTAAACTTAATAAGAAGCAGAAAGCTCTCGCTCGTAAGATCGCTCTTACCGCTAAGGCTCCCAACATCTTCGTTGTGGAAAACTTCTCTTTCGAAGCTCCCCGCACTAAGAGCTANATGGAGCTGGCGAAGAATTTCAAACTTCAGGATAAGAAGGTGCTCGTAGTTATGCCCGAAAAGGACGACAATGTCCTCCTTTCTGTTCGCAACGTCCCCAACGCTCTCCTGCAGCGCGCTATGGACCTGAACGCTTACACTGTCCTCAACACTGACGCAATCCTTCTCACTGAAGACAGCGTTACAGTCCTTAATCAACTTTAAACCCACGGAGATCTACAGATATGAATATCGATATCAAACCTATCGTGACTGAAAAGGCCACCGCCTACAGCGAAAAGCAGAATTGCTACACTTTCGCTGTGTCTCCCGAGGCCAATAAGTTTCAGATCAAAGACATCGTAGAAAAGCTCTACAATGTACGCGTCGTAAGTGTTAACACGGCCAATTATGCNGGCAAGCGNAAAGCTCGCTACACTAAGGCCGGNCTCATCCGCGGTCAGAAACCCGCCTACAAAAAGGCTTACGTGACTGTGGCTGAGGGTCAGACAATCGATTACTACAGCAATATTTAAACGTTCCAATGGCAGTAAAAAAATTCAAGCCCACTACTCCGGGCCAAAGACACAAGATTATTGGTGTGTTCAAACGCGAAGAGAACGTCACTATCAATGGCGAAACCAAACTTTGCAAATCAACTGCTAACGCACCAGAGAAATCTCTTATCGTCGGTAAGCGCTCTACTGGCGGCCGTAACTCTTCCGGCCACCTCAGCACTCGCTATCGTGGCGGCGGCCATAAGAGAAAATTGCGTCTCATCGACTTCAAGCGTGTCAACGACGGCGTCCCCGCCGTAGTGAAGACTATCGAGTATGATCCCAACCGCTCTGCTCGCATCGCCCTCCTTTATTATAAGGATGGTTCTAAGGCTTACATGATCGCCCCCAACGGCCTTGAAGTAGGTCAGATCGTTATGAGCGGTGAAGATGTAGCCCCCGAAGTGGGCAACACTCTTCCCCTCTCGAAGATTCCCGTAGGTACGCTCATCCATTGTATCGAACTTAAGCCCGGTCAGGGTGCAAGCATGGCTCGCTCCGCCGGCACGTTCGCTCAGTTGACTTCTCGCGAAGGTGACTACGCGATCATCAAATTGCCTTCCGGTGAAACCCGTAAGGTCCTTCTTTCTTGCCGCGCCACTGTCGGCGTGGTTGGCAACTCTGAGCATTCGCTCGAGAGCAGCGGTAAAGCCGGTCGCTCTCGTTGGCTCGGTCGTCGCCCTCACAACCGTGGTGTCGTTATGAACCCTGTCGATCACCCCATGGGTGGTGGTGAAGGCCGTCAGAGCGGTGGTCATCCCCGTTCTCGCACTGGTCTCTACGCTAAGGGCCTGAAGACACGCTCTCCGAAGAAACATTCTTCGAAGTATATCATTGAAAGAAGAAAGAAATAATATTTGATTAAAAGAGACAACTATGAGTCGTTCGCTTAAAAAAGGACCATTTATCAGCGTCAAACTCGAAAAGAAGGTGGCTGCTATGGAGGAAAGCGGTAAAAAATCGGTCATCAAGACCTGGAGCCGTGCTTCCATGATCTCCCCTGACTTCGTCGGCCACACTTTCGCAGTGCACAATGGTAACAAGTTCATCCCCGTCTACGTGACTGAAAACATGGTAGGACATAAGCTCGGTGAATTCGCACCGACTCGTACCTTCCGTGGCCACGGAGGCAACAAGAAGAAATAATGGCCCTATATTCAAAATAGATAAAATAAGAAATTCAATACAATGGGTTTAAGAAAAAGAAAAGCAGCAGATGCCATTAAGGAAGCTCGCAAAAGCGAATATTTCGCTAAGCTCCGCAATGTGCCTACTTCTCCCCGCAAAATGCGCCTCGTCGTTGACATGGTGCGCGGTCAGGAGGTTTTCAAGGCCCTCGGCATCCTCAAATTCTCCAATAAAGAGGCTTCTAACCGCGTGGAAAAACTCCTCCGCTCGGCTATCGCCAACTGGGAACAGAAAAATGATCGNAAGGCTGAGGCCGGCGAACTCTATGTGAAGACTATCTTCGTAGACGCTGCCCCCATGCTTAAGCGTCTCCGCCCCGCCCCGCAGGGTCGCGGCTATCGTATCCGCAAACGCTCCAACCACGTGACTATCTACGTNGATACTATTAATAACGAAAACATTTAATCGCAAGATGGGACAGAAAGTTAATCCGATCAGCAACCGTCTCGGTGTTATCCGCGGTTGGGACTCAAACTGGTACGGCGGTAAGAAATACGGCGAGACTCTTCTCGAAGATTCTAAGATCCGTAAGTATCTCCGCACTCGTCTTGCAAAGGCAAGCGTTTCAAGAATCATCATCGAACGTACCCTCAAAATGGTGACCGTCACTATCTGCACTTCTCGCCCCGGTATGATCATCGGTAAGGGCGGTAAGGATGTTGACGCTCTCAAGGAGGAACTCAAGAAGTTGACTGGCAAGGAAGTTCAGATCAACATCTATGAGATCAAACGCCCCGAACTCGACGCTGAAATCGTAGCAAGCAATATCGCTCGCCAGATCGAAAATAAGGTCGCTTACCGTCGCGCTATCAAGATGGCTATCCAGTCTACTATGCGCATGGGTGCTGAGGGTATCAAGGTGCAGGTTTCCGGCCGTCTCAACGGTGCTGAAATCGCTCGCTCTGAAATGTTTAAGGAAGGCCGTACTCCTCTCCACACTCTCCGTGCNGANATCGACTACGCTCTCGTTGAAGCGCTCACTAAGGTCGGTATCCTCGGTGTGAAGGTATGGATCTGCCGCGGCGAGATCTATGGCAAGAAGGAACTCACTCCCTCTTACGCTATCGGTCAGAAAGAACCCGGACGTCCGCAGGGCAACGGCGGCCGTAAGGGTGGCTTCCGCAACAAGAAAAACAACAATCGTTAACGTAGTATTCACTCCAATAACAAGATATTATCATGTTACAACCTAAAAGAACCAGATACCGCCGTTCGCAAAAGGGCCGCATGAAAGGTGAGGCTCAGAGAGGCAATCAGCTCGCTTTCGGCTCGTTTGGCATCAAGACTTTGGAGTCGAAATGGATCACTGGCCGTCAGATTGAGGCCGCTCGTATCGCCGTGACTCGCTACATGCAGCGTCAGGGTCAGATCTGGATCCGAATCTTCCCCGACAAGCCCATCACTAAGAAGCCTGCCGAAGTCCGAATGGGTAAAGGTAAAGGTAACCCCGAAGGTTTCGTGGCGCCTGTTACTCCCGGTCGTATCCTCATCGAAGTCGAAGGCGTTAGCTACGACATCGCTAAGGAAGCTCTTCGCCTCGCAGCTCAGAAACTTCCCGTTATCACGAAGTTCGTNGTGCGTCGCGACTACGATCCCAGCCAGAACGTCTAAATCTTTAGATTCCGATATAAAGCCGGCGGAGAGGACTNTGTTCCTCCCCGCCGCTTTTTCTTTTNNNCATATCCCTTTTTACTCATTTTTAATTAGTATTCCTTCCNGAGCATAGTTCAGTGAAGCGCCTNANAGGCGCGGCCTGATCCTCCTCGGTTATGCCATTCGTCCCCTTCTGAGCATAGTTCAGTGAAGCGCCTGACAGGCGTGGCCTTATCCTCATCGGTTATGCCCTTCGTCCCCCTTCCCAGCTCTAATTTTTAACTAAAATAGGGGAGAAGTNNNGAAAAATCGTTAAANNAGNNAAGAANNNNGNGNTGAAATAGCTGATAATTAAAATATTTTCATTAATTTTGCAGTCGAATTGAATTTCTGTGCCCGGTCACCTCGGCTGTTCGGCTCAGATTTCGCAATCCAAATCTCAATTAATCACAATGAAAAAGGAAGAAATCAAGGAATTAAGCATTCCGGAACTCCGCGCTCAGATCGAAGCTTCCGAGAAGGCTTATCGTGAATTGAAAGTAGCGCACGCGATATCTCCCATCGACAATCCCTCTAAGATCACTAAGGATCGCAAGGAGATTGCTCGTCTGAAGACAGTGTTGCGCCAGAAGGAAATTGCTCAGGCAGCTTCCAAGTAATCACCCCCGAAAAGTATTTTTAAAAAATGGAAGAAAAGAGACATTTAAGAAAAGAGAGAATCGGGGTTGTTTCCAGCAACAAGTGCGACAAGACTATCACTGTCGAAATCAAATGGAAAGAGAAACACCCGATCTATGGTAAGTTTGTCAATAAGACAAAGAAGTATCACGCTCACGACGAGAATAATGAATGCTCTATCGGCGATACNGTTCGCCTGATGGAAACTCGCCCCTTGAGCAAGACCAAGAGATGGAGACTCGTTGAAATAATCGAAAAAGTTAAGTAACTATGATCCAGACTGAATCACGTTTGACAGTTGCAGACAACAGCGGTGCTAAAGAAGCTCTCTGCATTCATGTTCTCGGTGGCACTGGCCGCCGCTATGCTTCGGTCGGCGATATCATCGTCGTTACTGTTAAGAGCACCATCCCTTCGTCTGACGTTAAGAAGGGCACAGTCAGCAAGGCTGTAGTCGTACGTACTAAAAAGGAAATCCGTCGCCCCGACGGCTCTTACATCCGCTTCGACGACAACGCTTGCGTTCTTCTCAACAACGCCGGCGAACTTCGCGGCACTCGTATCTTCGGCCCCGTTGCTCGTGAACTCCGCGCAACTAACATGAAGATCGTGTCCCTCGCACCCGAGGTACTTTAATAAAGTCTTTAACTTATCAAGTCAACAATGGCAAAATTACATATCAAAAAGGGTGACACGGTCTACGTCAACTCCGGCGACGACAAGGGTAAGACCGGCCGCGTCCTCGAAGTGTTCCCCAAAAAGGAACGCGCTATTGTAGAGGGCATCAATATCATCTCCAAGAGCATGAAGCCCAATGCAAAATATCCGCAGGGAGGAATCGTAAAAATGGAAGCCCCGCTTCATATCTCTAAGCTTAACCCGCTCGATCCTAAGACCGGCAAACCGACTCGCGTCGGCCGTAAGCTCAACGAAGCAGGCAAACTCGTAAGAATCGCTAAAAAATCTGGAGAGGAGATCAAATAATGAGCACGACACTTGGAAATGACTACAAGGAACGCATCGTTCCCGAACTTCAGAAGGAGTTCAACTATAGCACTGTAATGCAGGTGCCCCGTCTGGAAAAGATCGTGATCAACCAGGGCCTCGGCGCTGCTACTCAGGATAAAAAACTTATCGAGACTGCGCTCAACGAGCTTACTGCTATCACCGGTCAGAAGGCTGTCCCCACTCTCTCGAAGAAGGATATCTCTAACTTCAAACTCCGTAAGAAAATGCCCATCGGCGCGATGGTCACTCTCCGTAAGGATAAGATGTATGAGTTCCTCGAGCGTCTCGTGAAAGTTGCGCTTCCCCGTATCCGCGACTTCAAGGGTATCAACTCTAAACTCGATGGCCGTGGCAACTATACTCTCGGCATCCAGGAGCAGATTATCTTCCCCGAAATCAATATCGACAGCGTTCCCAAACTTCAGGGTATGAACATCACTTTCGTGACTTCTGCTCCCACCGATGAGGAAGGTTTCGCTCTGCTCAAGAAATTCGGTCTTCCCTTCAAACACGATAATAAATAACCCTCGTATATAATATGGCAAAAGAATCAATGAAGGCGCGCGAAGTAAAGCGCCAGAAGCTGGTGGCCAAATACGCTGCTAAGAAAGCTGCTCTCAAGAAGGCCGCTCTGGCCGACGCCGAGGGTAACATCGACTATGAAGCGCTCACCAAGCTCCAGAAACTGCCCAAGAACGCTTCCAAAGTGCGTCTCCACAATCGTTGCGAGATCACTGGCCGTCCCAAAGGCTACATGCGTCAGTTCGGCATCTCTCGTATCCAGTTCCGTGAAATGGCCTCTGCAGGTCTCATCCCGGGCGTGAAGAAAGCCAGCTGGTAAATCCGATTTAATCATCATGAAGTAAGCCCATACAAGGCTTAACTTCAATGATTACGTTATAGAGTCCCGATTGTCTCAACCGACAATCGGGATTTCTTATTTCTACTCTATAACGGCCGTTTTTACTCAAAATACGAGGGTCGCTGATGGCTTAGTGGTGAAAAATACTGAAAAATAAGCAGAAAAGCATAATTTGAGCCCGTAAAATTTTGAAATTTCGGAAATTCAGAGTATCTTTGCAATGTTTTTGAGCTTATCGGTGGGTCAGCACCCGTCGATAGGCCCATAAACACATGAGAGTATTAAATATTGTTCAGAAAATCTGAATCAATTTAACAATCAAAAAAATGACTGATCCAATAGCAGATTATTTGACGAGATTGAGAAACGCCATCCACGCCGGTCATCGCGTGGTGGAGGTTCCCTCATCAAAGATGAAGAAGGAGATCACTAAAATCCTTTTCGACCAGGGCTACATCCTGAACTATAAGTTCGAGGAAGGCCAGAATCCGCAGGGCACCATCAAGATCGCCCTGAAGTATGATCCGATCGACAAGATCAACGCGATCAAAGACCTTCAGCGCGTTTCGCGCCCGGGTCTCCGCCAGTACACAGGCTACAAAGATATGCCCCGTGTGCTCAATGGCCTCGGTATCGCAATCCTTTCTACTTCGAAAGGTGTAATGACCAACAAAGAAGCCAAAGACCAGAAGATCGGCGGCGAAGTTTTATGTTACGTTTATTAATAGGAGGTATCAGTAATGTCAAGAATAGGTAAAGCCCCGATTGAGATACCTGCCGGCGTAACTGTCCAGGTAAATGGAAACGTAGTGACTGTCAAAGGCCCCAAAGGCGAACTGTCACAAGAAATCAACCCCGATATCCACGTAGCTGTTGAAGACGGTCACGTTGTCGTGACTCGTCCCGACGACCAGCGTGAACACCGCGCTCAGCACGGTCTCTATCGCGCTCTCATCCACAACATGGTGGTTGGTGTATCCGAGGGTTATAAGAAAGAGATGGAACTCGTAGGTGTAGGTTACCGCGCTACTTCTCAGGGCCAGGTGCTCGAACTCGCGCTCGGTTTCTCCCACGCCATCTTCATCAAACTTCCTAAGGAAATCAAAGTAGAAGCTAAATCTGAGCGTAACAAGAATCCCCTTATCATTCTTGAAAGCGCCGATAAGCAGCTCCTCGGCCAGGTATGCGCCAAGATCCGTTCGCTCCGTAAGCCCGAACCCTACAAGGGTAAAGGTATCAAGTTTGTGGGCGAGATTATCCGTCGCAAGTCCGGCAAGTCCGCAAATGCTAAATAATTAAAATTAGGAAGCAATGGTATCTAAAATAGCAAGAAGAAATAAAATCAAAACCCGCATCCGCGGTAAAATCTCCGGCACTGCTGAGCGTCCCCGTATGAGCGTTTTCCGCTCCAATAAGGGCATCTACGTGCAGGTAATCGATGACCTCGCCGGCGCTACTCTCGTAGCTGCTTCCTCTAAGGGCCTCGAAGGCGGCACTAAGTCTGAAGTCGCAGCTAAGGTTGGCGCTGAGATCGCTAAAAAAGCGCTCGAAAAGGGCATCACTACAGTAGTGTTCGACCGTAACGGTTATCTTTTCCACGGCAGAGTAAAATCATTGGCCGACGCCGCACGCGAGGCCGGTCTTAAATTCTAAATGAACCAATGGCAAAAATCAATAGAGTAAAATCCACTAATGATCTGGATCTGAAGGACCGTCTTGTGGCCATCAACCGCGTGACTAAGGTTACAAAAGGTGGACGTGCTTTCAGCTTCGCAGCGATTGTCGTAGTCGGTAATGAAGACGGCGTAATCGGCTGGGGCCTCGGCAAAGCCAATGAAGTGCAGGCTGCTATCGCTAAAGGCGTTGAGACTGCTAAGAAGAATCTTATCCGTGTGCCCATCCACAAAGGCACTATCCCCCACGAGCAGGCTGCTAAGTTCGGCGGTTCTCGAGTTTTCCTCAAACCCGCTTCCGAAGGTACCGGTGTGAAAGCCGGCGGCGCTATGCGTGCCGTGCTCGAAAGCGTTGGTATCACCGACGTCCTTGCTAAGTCTAAGGGTTCTTCCAACCCCCACAACCTCGTTAAGGCCACTATCGCCGCCCTCGGCGAGCTCCGTTCGCCCGCTCAGGTAGCGGCTGCCCGCGGTGTTTCGGTCGAAAAAGTGTTTAACGGCAAATAAGATCAAAATCCCAAATGGCACAGATAGCAATCAAACAGATCAAGAGCCGCATCAACTGCCCCGCTGTGCAGAAGCGCACACTGGACGCTCTCGGCCTCAAGAAGATGAACCACACAGTCGTTCACGAAGACAATGCCTCTATCCGCGGCATGGTGAAGGCTGTTAGTCATCTCGTAGCAGTGACAAATCTCTAATTACAGATCTAAAGACAGCAAATAAAAATGGAACTTCATAATCTTCAACCCGCTCCCGGCAGCAATAAGAAGAACAAACGCATCGGTCGTGGCCCAGGTTCGGGCTACGGCGGCACATCGACTCGCGGTCATAAGGGTGCGAAGTCTCGCTCCGGCTATAGCCGCAAAATCGGTTTTGAAGGTGGCCAGATGCCCCTTCAGCGCCGTGTCCCCAAATTCGGCTTCAAGAACATCAACCGTAAGGAGTATAAGGCTATCAACCTTGATGCTCTCGAGGCGCTTGCAGCTGCTAAGAATCTTGAAAAAATCGGCGTGGAGGATCTCCGCAACGCCGGCCTCGTGGCTAAAAATTGCCTCGTGAAGATTCTCGGCAACGGCTCCCTCTCTCACAAACTCGAAGTCGAAGCCGACGCGTTCTCCAAATCAGCAGAAGATGCAATCACTGCTGCCGGCGGAAGCGTGGTCAAAAAATAACTAATCTAAAATGGGATTTACTCAAACAGTTAAAAATATCTGGAGCGTCGAAGACCTTCGCCATCGCATCGGTATCACTCTGCTGCTGGTGGTGATCTATCGCTTCGGTTGCTATGTTGTCCTTCCGGGTATTAATCCGGATTCACTCATGGCGCTGAAGAACTTCACTTCCGACGGCCTTATGCAGCTGCTCGATATGTTCTCGGGCGGCGCATTCTCTCAGGCCTCTATCTTCGCACTCGGTATCATGCCTTACATTACTGCTTCTATCGTGATTCAGTTGCTCGGCATGGTCCTCCCCGCATTCCAAAAAATGCAGCGCGAAGGTGAAAGCGGTCGGATGAAGCTCAACCAGTACACCCGCTATCTTACTGTCCTTATCCTGCTCCTGCAGGGTCCGGCCTACCTCATGAACCTGAAATATCAGGTCACTGCTGCCGGCGGATACGTGGATATGGGCTTCTGGACTGTGGTCTTCATGACAATCGTGCTTGCAGCCGGCTCAATGTTTATCATGTGGCTCGGTGAGAGAATCGATCAGAAGGGTGTAGGCAACGGTATCTCGTTCATCATCCTTATCGGTATCATCGCCCGCCTGCCGGAAGCGTTCTTCCAGGAATTCACTCAGCGCCTCATGAACTCTGCAGGCGGTGGCCTCGTGATTTTCCTCCTCGAGATCGTAATTCTGCTCGCTGTGATTGCCGGCGCTGTTCTGCTTGTCCAGGGCACACGTAAAGTGCCCGTGCAGTACGCTAAGCGTGTTGTAGGCAACAAGCAGTACGGTGGTGCGCGCCAGTACATCCCCCTGAAAGTGAATGCGGCCGGCGTTATGCCGATCATCTTCGCCCAGGCCATTATGTTTATCCCTGTGACTGTAGCGGGATTCTCCACAAGCCATACCGGCTTCTGGGGCTCGCTGACTGATATGTATAGCTGGACCTACAATATCATCTACTTCCTGATGATCGTAGCTTTCACCTATTTCTATACAGCCATCACAGTGCGTCCGCAGCAGATGGCAGAGGACATGAAACGCAACAACGGCTTTATCCCCGGCGTTAAACCCGGCAAGCCGACTGTGGAATATCTCGATTCTATCATGTCGAGAATCACCCTCCCGGGTTCTATTTTCCTCGGTATCGTTGCCATCCTTCCCTCAATCGCTCATGTCTGCGGTCTTAACAGAAGCTTCGCCCAGTTCTTCGGCGGTACATCACTGCTGATCCTCGTCGGCGTTATCCTCGACACGCTCCGTATCGTCGAAGGCCATCTCCTGATGCGCCACTACGACGGCCTCATGAAGGACGGACGTATCCAGGGTCGCACTACCGGTAAGGGCGTCTTCTAATTCAAATTGATTGTAACAAGTTTTTTGGTTTGAGTCAAGTCAGAAAAGAATGATCTATCTCAAGACACCGGAAGAAATTGAATTGTCGCGTGCGGCTTGCGATCTCGTTAGCCGCACTCTGGGCGAAGTCGCTAAATGGATCGAACCCGGAGTAACGACAATGCGCCTCGACACCATAGCTCGCGAGTTTATCCTCGACAACGGGGGTAAGCCCGCTTGCTTGGGGTACGGCGGTTTCCCGGGCACTCTCTGCATCGAAGTCAATGAAACGGTCGTACACGGTTTCCCGTCGAATTATGCCCTTCGTGAAGGCGACATTATCGGTACTGACTGTGTAGTCGAACTCAACGGTATGCACGGCGATAGTTGCTATACTTTCGCCGTAGGTCCGATCGATGAAAAGACCGAGCGTTTGCTCAAAGTGACTAAGGAATCCGTCTTCGTCGGCATAGCTGCCGCAAGAGGAGGCAAGAGAGTAGGAGATATCGCCAATGCAGTGCAGACATATTGCGAGCGTGCCGGTTACAGCGTCGTTCGCGAAATGTGTGGCCATGGCATCGGCCATTCGATGCATGAAGATCCCGAAGTGCCCAATTACGGACGACGTGGGACAGGCCCCGTGCTTAAGCCCAACATGGAGATCTGCATCGAACCGATGATTAATCTTGGAAGCAAGAACATCGTGATCGAGCGCGACGGCTGGCAGTGTCGTACTCGCGACCGCAAGCCCTCCGCCCACTTCGAGCATCAGATTCTTATCACTCCCGAGGACCCCGAAATTCTTACCACGTTTAAATACGTCGAAGAAGCTCTCGCGGCAAAAGGGATGCCAATAATCTGATATCAGAAATCACTAATTCAAACCACGCTAAAAATCCAAAAGATAACAATGGCAAAACAAGCTGCAATCGAAATAGATGGTGTAATTCTCGAAGCGTTGTCAAACGCTATGTTCAAGGTAGAACTTGAAAACGGCCACGAAATTACAGCTCACATTTCAGGCAAAATGAGAATGCATTACATCAAAATCCTTCCCGGCGATAAAGTCAAGGTCGAAATGTCGCCCTATGATCTGAGCAAGGGAAGAATCGCTTTCAGATACAAATAAACCACAACGACATCAAAATATATGAAAGTCAGAGCATCAATCAAGAAGCGCACTCCGGACAGCAAGATCGTACGCCGGAAAGGACGCCTTTATGTAATCAACAAAAAGAACCCGAAGTTGAAACAACGTCAGGGCTAATAATCACCTTAGCAATAAACGTAACATAGAAATATGGCAGTAAGAATAGTCGGCGTAGATTTGCCGCAGAACAAGCGAGGCGAAATTGCCTTGACATACATCTTCGGAATTGGCCGAAGCGCAGCCAATTCAATCCTGAGCAAGGCCGGTGTCGACAAGGACATCAAGGTCAAGGACTGGACAGACGCCCAGGCAGCCGCAGTACGTGAGGTCATTCAGACCGAGCATAAGGTAGAGGGTGATCTCCGCACTGAGATCCAGCTCAACATCAAGCGTCTCATGGACATCGGTTGCTACCGTGGCATCCGTCACCGTATCGGTCTTCCCGTACGTGGCCAGAGCACTAAGAACAATGCCCGCACTCGTAAGGGTCGTAAGAAAACAGTTGCTAACAAGAAGAAAGCTACTAAATAATAAACAGACATGGCAAAAAAGACAGCTGCAGCTAAGAAGAGAAATGTCAAGGTTGACGCAATGGGTCAGCTTCACGTACATAGCTCTTTCAACAACATCATCGTATGTCTTGCCAACTCAGAAGGTCAGGTTATCTCCTGGTCATCGGCAGGCAAGATGGGCTTCCGTGGCTCAAAGAAAAACACTCCCTATGCCGCTCAGATGGCAGCACAGGATTGTGCAAAAGTGGCCTACGATCTCGGTCTTCGCAAGGTGAAGGCTTACGTTAAGGGTCCCGGCAACGGCCGTGAATCAGCAATCCGTACTGTGCATGGCGCAGGTATCGAGGTAGTAGAAATCGTGGATGTAACTCCGCTGCCCCACAACGGATGTCGTCCTCCGAAGAGAAGAAGAGTTTAATAATCTCGAATTCATTACCCGAATTTCAATAAAACTCAATCATCTCATCTCCTGAGTCGGACGCGGAATATCCGCCTGTCAGTAATAAGCGCGATATAAAAGCGAATAGACCGTCAATAATGATGTCGTCGCCTTCTTCCAAGATGTTTCCTTCGGTAGCTCGTGAGAGAAGCCGGAATGTGAAACGGGCGAAGCGAATCAGATGGTAACTTTCTCTCGACGGTCGCGGCTGCGCTGAATCCGCTTGCAAAGTCAGACCGGAATTCTGAAGTCAATGCGACTCACGAAAAAAGCAACATTAAAATGGCAAGATACACAGGTCCCAAATCAAAAATCGCCCGTAAATTCGGCGAGGCCATCTATGGCGAGGATAAAGTTCTGGTCAAGAAGAACTATCCCCCGGGCCAGCACGGCGCTAACCGTCGTAAAAAAACTTCGGAGTATGGTATGCAGCTCCGTGAGAAGCAGAAAGCTAAATACACTTATGGCGTACTCGAACGTCAGTTCCGTAATCTCTTCGAGAAGGCGGCTCGCACTAAGGGTATCACCGGTGAGGTTCTTCTTCAGCTTCTCGAAAGCCGTCTTGACAATGTAGTATATCGTCTGGGTATCGCTCCCAGCCGTCCGGCTGCACGTCAGCTCGTGCTTCACAAGCACATCACTGTCAACGGCCACGTTGTCAACATCGCTTCTTATCAGGTGAAACCCGGCGACGTTATCGCAGTCCGCGAGAAATCAAAGTCTCTCGAAGTGATTGCTGACGCTCTCGCAGGCTTTAACCACAGCAAGTATCCCTGGATCGAATGGGACGAAGCTTCCAAGTCAGGCCGCTTCCTCCACGTTCCCACCCGTGAGGATATCCCCGAGACAATTAAGGAACAGTTAATTGTCGAGTTGTATTCTAAATAATAAACAATAGAGACCAATGGCAATTTTAGCATTTCAAAAGCCCGAGAAGGTCATCATGCTTGAGGCTGACAATTCATTCGGCAAGTTTGAATTCCGTCCCCTCGAACCCGGTTACGGCCAGACCATCGGCAACGCTCTCCGACGCATTCTCCTGTCGTCGCTGAACGGTTTCGCCATCAACTCCATCAAGATCGAAGGAGTTGCACATGAACTTGACACAATCCCGGGAGTGAAAGAGGATGTGACCAACATGATCCTCAATCTCAAGCAGGTTCGCTTCAAGCAGCTGACTCTCGATATCGAAGCTGAAAAGGCCGAGGTGACCGTCTCTGGAACTGATGTTTTCAAGGCCGGCGATCTGGGTAAGGTGCTCTCAGGTTTTGAGGTCCTCAACCCCGAACTCGTGATCTGCCATCTTGACCCGAACGCAAGTTTCAAGCTGGAATTCACTATCAATAAGGGTCGTGGCTGGGTGCCCGCTGACGAAAATCGCGAAATGATCGGTGATGCTGATCCCGCGGTGATCGCCATCGACTCCATCTACACTCCTATCAAGAATGTGAAGTACTCCGTAGAGAACTATCGCGTCGAGCAGAAGACCGACTATGAGAAGCTCATTCTCGAAGTCACCACTGATGGCTCTATTCTTCCGAAGGATGCTCTTAAGGAGGCTGCAAAGATCCTTATCTATCATTTCATGCTCTTCTCCGACGAGAAGATGACCATGGAGACAAAGCAGGACGAAGATCCGGAAGAATTCGACGAGGAGGTGCTCCACATGCGCCAACTTCTCAAGACGAAGCTTTCGGATATGGATCTCAGTGTCCGTGCGCTCAACTGCTTGAAGAGCGCGGAAGTCGAGACTTTGGGCGAACTCGTTGTCTTCAACAAGAACGATCTCTTAAAGTTCCGCAACTTCGGCCGCAAGTCGCTCACAGAGCTTGATGATCTTCTGGCCAACCTCAACCTTACCTTCGGGATGGACATCTCCAAATATAAATTAGACAAAGAGTAATAAGCGATGAGACACAATAAAAAATTCAATCATCTCAGCCGTAAGAAAGGCCATCGCGAAGCGCTTCTGAGAAACATGACTATCTCGCTGATCATGCATAAGCGCATCTTCACGACTGTAGCCAAGGCTAAGGCTCTCCGCGTTTTCGCTGAGCCCATCATCACTCGCTCGAAGAAGGACGATATGGCAAACCGTCGTCTGGTCTTCAGCTATCTCCAGAACAAGGATGCCGTTAAGGAACTCTTCGGTGCAATCGCAGAGAAGGTTGCTGAGCGTCCCGGCGGTTATCTCCGCATTCTCAAGACAGGTCATCGTCTCGGTGACAATGCTGAGATGTGCATGATCGAGTTTGTTGACTTCAACGAAGCAATGCTCGAAGCAGGCGCAACCAAGAAGAAAGCAACTCGCCGCAGCCGTAAGAAATCTACCGCTGCTCCCGCTGCTGAGGCTCCCGCTACTGAAGAAGCTCCCGCAGCTGAGTAATTCAAGTTGCCTATTAGTCGGCTAAAGCCGGCTCCGGTAATAAATAAGAGCGCTCCGAATCTTTTCGGAGCGCTCTTCCTTTGTAATATAACTATTTTCAGATCTCTATCTATTTTCAGTTATCNAACTGTGTCAGATCTCTAACNATTTTCGAGATTTGCGTATTTGGTGGTCTAATAGAGATTTTTCAGAGAGCGGAAGCTGCAGTCTTCGCAAGTGAGATTTGCCACCCGACGTAAGGTTATATCTGCATTCTTAAATCCGCTTAGAGTGACAGTCGCGCTTGGACTGTTGATAACTCTAAGCGTTCCTGCCGGCACGATCAGATGCCCTAATGAAAGATTATCATTGGGTATATTGATATATGAATAATCCGGCTGACGTCTTTGGGCGGCTTCCATGGGATAGGTTAAGGTGGCCACTGAGTCATCATATACAACTTTCATATTTTCCGTCCATGATTTGTCAGCGATAAGATAAGGCTTCGTTGCGGTAGGAGATTCCTCAATGACAATACTAAAAGTTGAAGCAGAGCAGTTTGCTTCGGGATCCTCTATATGGATGGAGTTGATATTCCTTTCAAATTTTATCGTGTCAGTTGTGCCGATATGACTGAATTCGATAACTGCCGCATGATCTCGTTCTTTTACTCCTATAAAGAGGGGAAATAAGAAGGCACCGGCGATTGCTGCTCCAAGAGACGCAGCGAGTATGATTGTCGTCTTTTTCATTTCTTTAGTCAGGGTTATTCAGGATTGTTGGAATTAAGAAAGTCCTGATATTTTTGTTGTAGTTGCAGAGGTGTCACTCCGAGAAGAGAGAGCTGTCGGAAAATCTCGTTCATTTCCTGGCCGAGGATCTCTTCGCGCTTGAGAGTCTTTACTATTGAGGGGGCTTCTTCTGCGAGGAAGTAGCCTATGCCACGGCGATTGAATAGAATGCCGCGCGACGAGAGATAGTCGTAGGTGCGCATCATCGTATTTGGATTGACTTGCACCATAGCTGCATATTCACGCACAGAGGGAAGGCGATCGGATGGTCGAAGCGATCCGGCCAAAACGTCGTCGCAAATACGATCGGCTATCTGCAGATATATTGCTTTGCTGTTTTCTTTAAACACAGTTTCAAGTATTATAAAAGGTTATATGGAATAAGTTNTGAGGAGTGAGAGACGGATCAATCCATAACTTACCATCTGGTNATAATCTCTTCCTCCTTGAGACGCTTATAGCTAAGCCAATAGCAAAAAGCAGAGATTGCTGTCATAACGCTTGCGAAGAGTACAGAGAAAGAATACTGTCGGGTTGAGATTTCGTTGGNGGANTCCATGTGNCCATCGAAGAATACCGTAATCCCCAAATAAAACATCAACATGCAGATCATGAATAGTATAAAACCGCATATCAGAGTTTTAAGGAACGATAATCGATGAAAGAATATTCCACCAAGTGCGAAAATTGAGTTGAGTAGCAGTCCGAAAGAGAAGTGTGCGACTACGGAGAAAGTTGACTCCGGATNATTGANAGNCNCGNTCTCGAACGATAGCACATCTTTTAATGGAATAACACGAGCGCAATTACCGAAGGGAGTGAAGAGTTTAATCCATATTACTCGCAATACGTCGGCTGCGTAGAAGCATACCCAGCAGGCAACGAGAGTCAGGGGGAGATANATGATTAGCCACGTCANGAATTTCTCAAACTGGGATGCNGGAATCTGGAGCGAATAAAGNCGATCNCGCTTTNCGGAGACCGCACCATACATCATCGAACCGGAAATCATCATGATGACCATGAANAGNAATACCATTATAGAGGTCTCGCTTCTCCATAGGAAATCATTTGTTACGCTCATATCACCGTAGCTGTAGATTGAGNTGCCGGAGACGTAGAAGTTGAAAATAAAGAATATGAAACTGACCACGAATATCTGTGACAGAGTCAGAAGCAGCAGTTTGCGGTTGGCATTAAGATAAAGCCGGGCATAGGCCAGGCATCTTGCCGGAGAGAAAGTNGGGGATGCCTCAGAATAGACCGAGGCGNGGATAGATGTATTCATTTNTAANATTTNATTGATCATGATAAATCTCATTAGCAAATCGACAGATTTTTANAANAGGCACATTCTTAAGNGGCACAATNTTAAATGATATTGCTAATAAATAAGATTACGATAAAATGAAGGAGATTACGCTATAGCCCAAATGAATCATTCCTTAAGAATTGCATCCAGAGNAGATGTATTCTTAAGAGCGGTCTCNAAAAGAATCTCGAGATTGATTTCAGTTTCGTCGTCAGAATGATTCGGGGTAATAACNTCGAACCCTCCGATNGCCGGAAGCGAATAGAGTGCATCTGCCGGCACTTCCCGAAGGTTGCGACCGAAAGAGAGGTATTGCTGCAGACGCCAGACCGGTTGGTTTAGAATAAANCGTCGGGTATCCATAATCATGACGCGATCGAGCAATTGATCAAGATCGCGCACCTGATGAGTGGAGATAAGGAATAGACGATCGTCGGAAGCATGATGNGCCACAAGACGGCGGAATGCAGCTTTGCCGGGGATATCAAGACCATTGGTAGGTTCGTCCATTAGAAGGATAGGAGTGCGGCATGCNAGAGCAAAACTTANCACGACTTTCTTCTTCTGTCCCATGGATAGAGAATCAAGGCGCTCCGGTTCAAACATATCGAATTCCTTGAGAGCCTCCTTCATGATCTCCATGCTGAAATCAGGATAGAAAGGAGCATTAAGAGCTATAAACTTCTTCAGCGACATGCGCGNCAGGGANGGTTCTTCAGGTACGAGATAGATTTTTGCAAGCACCNCCGGACGGCGCAGAAAAGTTGGGGTGTCGTTGAAGGTAATATCTCCGGTAGTAGGGCAGAGGATTCCGGCAATAAGATAGAGTAGAGTGGATTTACCGGCACCATTAGGCCCGAGCAGACCACAAACTCCACCCTCTGAAAAATCCAGAGATACGCCATCGAGGACGGGTTGNTTACCGCGCGGATAGCGAAACGATAGATTGTTGATTTTAAGATTCATAATATATTTGATATTGATAAATTGTTGTAAANTTTAACTCCTTGGGTTAAAAGAATTATCAAATTCTAAGAGTATTTATTTAGTGTATTAGTGGATTAATACACTGCAAAGGTAAAACAAAAAATTCAATTACCAAAATATTTTCCGAAAAAAATAGAAAATGAACAAAGAAATAAGCGAAAGCGTTATANATATGAAAAAAATTAGGAAAGAAACATAAAAAATAAAAGGATTAATTACTATGAACACACAGAATAACCCCCTCGAAAAGATTTATCTCGTAAGTTTTGGAAATTCTGATAAGTATCTACTTCGCGATAGCGAAAGCGGAGAGAAATCACGTCTGACGCAGATTGAATCGGAATTGAANTCATATCTTCGTTCACAGTTTCCGGATGAGACATTTGCCTATTTCACGTCGCCTCGTGTCGACGAAGTAGGAGAGGCCGGCGCCGAACGCTACGCATCTTATCCNAAACTGGATTCCAANGCAGTGGAAGCAATTAAGAAAGTGCTTGCAAAAGAGGTAAAGAATATGGAGTCGAATAATAGACTTGATTCCAACGCACCGTTTGCCAACGTCAATCCGGCGGCCGCTGATATCCCCAATATTTTGGGATAAGAANCAGGCAAAGCGATACTTACTCAAGAAACAGATCGCGNATTGAATTGCAGATTGCGAATTGAATTATTAAAATAGTGGAGGAGACCGTGGCTAAGGCCGCGGTCTTCGTTTATTCTTAGAGGATTGGAGCGAAAAGGCGAACGAGGCTCTCNATGGCACGCTGAAGAATAGGGCGGGATTTCCACTCTGAATATTTCAATTTTTCGCATTTCTNAAGATCCTCAAAGAAAATATCTCGGAAGCGATTATTGATTTCGCGATCGTAGATGAGAAGATTAGCTTCAAAATTATTCTCGAAAGATCTGAAATCAAAATTAGTTGACCCGGCGGTAGCGAATGAGTCATCTACGGTCATGGATTTGGCATGAAGCATGCCGGGGGTATAGCGATATACCTTGATACCGGCTTTAAGACAGCGAGTCACGTAGCTATAAGTGGCCAATTGCAACAGACGGGAATCTCCCTTTGCGGGAATCATTATTCTCACGTCGACCTTGGCCAGCGCGGCAGCCTCCAGAGCATTAAGCAGAGTATCGGTAGGAAGGAAATAGGGGGTCTGAATGAAGATTGACCGACGCGCCGANGAGATAGCTTTCAGAAAGCAGAGCGACATATTATTCCAAAGNTCTACGGGACCATCCGAGATCAGTTGCATACCGCAATCGTTGGATACACGGGCAGGGACAGCCTTAAGATTCATGGAATAATCAGGAACCTTAAGGAAATACCANTCGACGGCAAAACTGAATATCAGCGANTGTACGATATCACCCTCCACACGAAAATGAGTATCGCGCCATTCCGAGCCGTCCTTCATTCCCTTTACGTAGCGATCAGCTATATTCATTCCTCCGATGTATCCGATCTGATTATCGATGATCGCCAGCTTGCGATGGTTGCGCCAATTGATTCGGTTGGCCAGTTGCGGGAAAGTCACCCTGAAGAATGGATGAGTGTCGACNCCGGCCTCNTTCATTCTACGGAAGAAAGAATTTGAGGCTGAAAAACTCCCCACATGATCGTAGATGACCTTTACCGAAAGTCCCTGCCGGGCCTTATCAATCAAAATATCGGCAATAGCGGATCCAAGTTCGTCATCGGAAAAGATGTAGTATTGCAGATAAATAGATTCCCGCGCTTGACGAAGGTCAGAGAAAAGACTGTCGAATTTATCATGTCCCGTCGTGAATATTTTCATCTTATTATTCACGGTCAGCGGAGAGCGAGTCAGTGAATGTGCGAGACGTACAATCTGTTTTTCTGAATCCGAGATTGGGAGTTCGGAGAAATCTGCAGAACGTCGATGAGTGATATGGAAAAGTCGGCGTTTGTTATATCGGGTCAGGCGATAATGCCCCTTAAGGCTTCGTCCGAAAAAGAGATAGAAAATCAGTCCAACCCCCGGAAGGGCGATCAGAGCTATAAACCATGTAAGCGACCGGATTGGATTGCGGTTCTCTGAAAGCACGACGATAATGCAACTGACTACTATTATGACATAGATAATCAGGAGAATGATAGAGAGCCAATTGGCAGAAAGCATTAAAGAGAGAATCATAAGCTTTCGTTATTAGAAGTGAGGTAGCTACAATAATATTGTAGAGGCGGGTGGGAAATCCACGTCGCCGGAATCTTAAAAATTGTTACAGATTCAATCGCCCGGATGCGCTTATCCGCGCAGTTGAGGAGAATATTTTTGAGAGAGGATTAGATAGTAAAGTCTATTAAAAAAAATATGAGATAATTTCTCAATCATCTCATACTCAAGGCTTAACTAAATAAATTCTTACATGTTAGGTCCATAGACTTTTTTTACCTATGCAAAGGTAGAAATTATTTACGATCCTAACAAAAATTAACTATTAATAAATGTTAAAAGGCTTAATTTTTATTTACGATGGTCGGCATCCGGATTCTGACGGAGGTATTCGCCGGCAGTGAANGCCAGNTCATCATACCATTCTTTACCGAATCGGCGAATGAGGGGTTCGCGAAGGAATTCATANGCGCGGATACCCTTAGCCCGGCCCATTACTTCCGCTCCCTTACAGATCTTCCAACGATGATAGTTGACGGCGGTAAACGTATCATACTCCTTAAGTCGGACGGGATAAAGAGCGCAGCTGATAGGTTTGAAAAAATCCGTNTCCCCTTCCCGGCGNGCCTTCTCGAGGGCGCACAGGCATTTGCCGTCGGCCGAAAANGTAGTAAAAATGCAGTTGGCGCCNTCTACGAGCTGAGTGACCAAATCTCCGTCGCAGTCGATATAAGCTACNCCTTCCTCCTGAGCTACACGTGCGGCCTTCTCCGAAAGATAAGGGAGAATGCGCGGAAGCAGAGCTNTCAGACGTTTTGCCTCTTCCGGGAGGAGAGGGGCTCCTGCATCTCCTTCAATGCAACATTCNCCGAGACAGTCGTCGAGATTACAATGAAAAAAACGTTCTACGAGATCNAGAGAGACAATCGTATCATCACCTATCTGAAGCATTTCTTATNGTGTATTTTTTTATTGAGTTGAGTAAATCTNATTAATAAAAATTCGCCATAANTTATNTCNAATCCCGGGCAACCGTACCGGTTGAGAGCAGTTATAGCCGATCTGATATACTAAGGCGAGCTTCAGGGCGTCGCCACGATAGTAGAGCTACCTACGAGGCGATCGGCCCGAGAGCCGGGAGTGCGCAGCCATACATAAGTATTATATTCATTAAGGGTCTCAAAATGATTCCCTTCTATTCGNCCCGGCTCNGCCGGCCNGTTGCCGATACGAGGTTTTGCTACATATTGGAAATTGTAAGAACCCTGTTTCAACGGAATNGACAGCGCATAAATTCCCTCCTCATCAATATAATGCATCCTATTAAGGTCGGAATATCCACGGCCTGTCAGATCTCCTTCNACATAGACATCCGCATCGGGCAGTTTCTCCATCTCCAGAGAGAANTGGGTCAGAATGTAATCTGCTCCCAGATCGGGGTCAGTGGAATTATACTCATCAATCTTAAANCGGCCGTGCTGAGTCTGATCGAAAATATACTGACCTTCATCTCGCGGAAGCGAGCGCTGAAGCCAGGCGTTATACATGGGNTCCTCATAGGCNGTATGGTCGACCCCCATTCCCGGATAATTATTGCGGACTGTCTCAAAACGTCGATACTCATTACCTGCCGGGAAAATTAATTCCGAACGGTGATCATAGATGATAGCCTGCCCCTGCATCCGCGAAGGGGTCTGAAGGATACGCGACGTATCAGGACGCGAATTCTGAAGAACCTCTACGAAGATGTCTGCATAGGGATTATAAGTGACTTGCCCGCGCGGTGTCAATGCCAATTCCAGCTGCTGGAGATCGGAGTTGAATCCGCGATCAGTGCGTCCGTCGGCATGCCCGTTTACAGCTACCGAATTTTCCGATACCCGNAATCGTTGCTGCANAAGGGTAGTATCAGGGTNATCGGAATCATAAATCTGCAAGAGATAATTGCCNGANACGAGGGGGCGAAGACCCTCCTCCGGAATTGAGAATTTATAATTTACGTAATGCACGTAAGTATTGGNCGAATATCCGAAATCCTCAATATCAGCCTGATTGAATCCCTCGACATATTCAGGTTCGGAGAGCGCGGACGGTTGCCAGTCGGCATTGCAATGAATCAGCCGCNCACGCAGGTAGGACCGATCTTCAGTCAGTTCGTCGAAAGATATGGTCAGTCGGTCAGCGGGGTCGGAGAGGGTCAGCACCGGATCNGCCATCAGATTGTCATTGCGCGTGACGGTCAGCGTACGGAACTTCGGGTCGAAACTACGTGTGGTCGTGTCAATCGCACCTGCGCACAGCGCAACCCCATGAGCCACTAATATCAAAGCCCCCGACAGAATAGCCGATTTACAATTTGGGAGGATATTACACATCTTCAAGAGACTATTATTCCTTGCCGGAGNAATGATTGTGGAAGATTTCAATCCCTNTAAGAATTAGATCATTNCAAGGGANAGGATNTTCGCTNCCTTTTATGTCGGCGCATCTAAGGCGNTCCCCGGAAAANTCCTTAAACTCCTCCATCAGNGNNNGCGCATTGCGCATCGAAGCAGCTTTTGCGGAGGCTTCCGCCGGAAATTGAAAGCCCTGAGCGATAGCCAGAGCATTNGGNACTCCACAAAGCTCTCCGGAACCNCCTACTCCCGAACCCAGTCCGGAAGAGAGACGGCAAAGAGTAGCCTTGTCAAGACCCAGAACATCGTCAAACACCATGAGCACGCTCTGAGTGCAGTTAAATCCCCGGCGGCGAAGTTCGAGAGCTTCCGCCTTTCTTTGATCGAGAGAACGCATTTTTAATAAATTAAATAGGCGCTTTGCGCCAAGTATTAAGTAATAAGTATTAAGTAATAAATCTGCTTCGGAGGGTGAACTTGCGAAACTTGAGTTACTTAAGAGTAAATATACTCTAAATAATCGGGGAGCGGATCTTCGTAGCGNGNTACCAATTAATGGGGGTNTCACCNTGGCTTTCAAGCCAGGCATTTGCCTGCGAGAAATGATGCTGCCCGAAAAATCCGCGATGAGCGGATAGGGGAGAGGGGTGGGGAGAAGTGAGGATGAGGTGGCGAGAAGAGTCGATAAGCGAGCGCTTCGATATGGCATCCGAGCCCCAGAGNAGAAACACGAGTCCGGAGCGCTCTTCGCTCAGCCTGCGGATGGCAGCNGAAGTAAACTGTTCCCAACCATGGNAGGCATGAGACTTCGGAGATCCGGAACGTACGGTAAGAGTAGAATTGAGTAGNAGNACACCCTGCTTTGCCCAGCGTGATAAGTCGCCGTCGGCCGGNGTCGGCGCCGATGTGTCAGCACTTACCTCAGCAAAGATATTGCGTAGCGACGGAGGGAATGGCACTCCNGGTGCNACCGAAAAAGCCAGTCCATTCGCCTGCCCGGGTCCGTGATAGGGATCCTGACCTAATATTACGACTTTAGTCCTGTCAAACGGCGAAGCATCAAAGGCAGCGAAAATTTTCCCTGCCGGGGGAAACACCGCNCCGGGATTTGCCGCATATTCCTGNCGCACAAAATCAGTAAGCACCCGGAAATAATCCTGAGAAAATTCATCNCGGAGAGCCTGCTTCCAGCCCTCCTCCATACGTATATCCTTCATGATTCAGGTAATAAAACTGCNCTACAAAATAAGAAAATCNTTATCGTCTTGAGTCAATTAATAACTCCGGANTGATAATTTCGGAGCTACATATTTTGCCAATCGGAATTAAATTGCTAACTTTGCAATGTGAATCCCATGACGCACCCATAGTTCAATGGATAGAATAATGGATTCCGGTTCCATCGATTGGGGTTCGACTCCCCATGGGTGTACTCCTAAATTAGAAACGCCATCCCGAAAGAAATATTTTCGGGATGGCGTTTTCTTTATGCTATTTTCAAAATTTTATTCCTGAGCAAGTATAAGAGCGGAGTANGGGGCGATAGTCGTTTCTCCACCGAGGGTAGCGCCGAGATCAGCGTCAGGAGAAATCTTNCCNTCGATAGCAACGATCTTCCAATTGCCTTTNGGAATCTTTACNGACTGAGCGTGGTCAGCACCATTGAAAACCACCTTAATCTCTTTCCAATNGTCGCCGTTGGCGTGATTCTTAAGAGAATAAGAGATGAGGTTGGGATTCTTCTTCGAATCGATCTTATCGAATACGAGATTCTTTGCGATATCCTTAGCCGAAGTCATGCGGAAGGCAGGATGAGCCTTACGCAGAGCGATAAGGCCGCGGTAATAATCGAAAAGATCGTGATTCTTAGCCTTCAGACTCCAATCGATGGCATTGATTGAATCGGGACTCTTATAAGAATTATGTACACCCTTTTTGTCGCGGAAGATTTCCTCACCGGCAAACATGAAAGGAGTGCCCTGCGAAGTAAAGATGATAGTCTGCGCGAGTTTGGCGGCAGCCTGTCGGATAGAATCGCTCTCCTCCGGCATCGACTTGCGGAGCTTGTCGGTAAGACACATGTCATCGTGGCAGGAGATATAATTTACGATCATCTCAGGCGAAGAAGCATAGGGGAACTTTGAGTTGGCTCCCTTCTTATAATCTACCTGCGGATGGGCCGTNGCAGCGACGATACCGATTTTGACAGTCTCCTCAACTCCGGGTTTGCCGGTAGCGAAACCCCGATCAGCGGCATTTGTGTAATGGCCCTTNATAGCATCGCGGATATCATCGGAGAATACGGCNATGTCAGTCATCTTGCTGACATTCTCCTTCAGCGCGCGCTGATCGACGGGGAGCGGAGAATCACCGGCAGTCCAGCCCTCGCCGTAGACGAATATCGAAGGATTAATTTTCTTCAGCTCAGCCGCTACTTCATTCATTGTCTCAATATCGTGGATAGCCATAAGGTCGAAACGGAATCCGTCGACGTGATACTCATCAGCCCAATATTTCACTGAATTTATGATATAATCGCGCATCTGAGGGAGGTCGGAAGCCGTCTCATTGCCNCAGCCGGAGGCATCGGAATAACGCCCGTCGTCCCAATGGCGATGATAATAGCCGGGAGCAGTCAGTTCGAAGTTAGAGCCGTCATTTTCAGCTGTGTGGTTATAGACTACATCCATGATGACGCCGATGCCGGCATCGTGGAGNGCCTTGATCATCTGCTTCATCTCGCGGACTCNGGTAGCGGGATCATTGGGATTAGTGGAGTAAGATCCCTCCGGGGCATTATAGTTGAGTGGGTCGTAGCCCCAGTTGTATTCATTAAGCTGCGGGTTGGCCTCGTCAACGGAGTTATAGTCGTAAGAAGGAAGGATATGAACGTGAGTGATACCCAGTTCCTTAAGATGNTCGATNCCGGTTGCCAATCCTTCCGGAGAGGTTGCAAAGGGTTCGGTAAGGGCAAGAAACTTACCCTTATTGGTNATGCCGGAAGAGGGATGTTGCGAGAAGTCGCGATGGTGCATCTCATAGACGATCACGTCGGAGAAATTCTTCACTTCCGGTCCTTTATCCGCTNCCCAACCTTCAGGGTTGGTGTTAGAGAAATCAATGATAGCGGCACGCTTGCCGTTGACNCCGACAGCCTTGGCCCATACACCNGGGGTCTCATCGAGCCATTTNCCGTCGTAAAGCACCTTGAAAGTGTAGAACTTACCATAAAGTTTCTCGGGAGAAGAAGCGGTCCAGGTGCCGTTGGAGGGNTTGAAATCCATCTTAATATTCTCCACGGGCACTCCGCCATGGCCGTGGTCATAGATCTGCACTACNACCTGCTGAGCCTTAGGNCTCCAGAGGCGNAAATGAGTGCCCGAATCATTTACGGAAAGTTCGAGATCATCACCCGAATAGACGGGATACTCTGCAAACTGAGCGTCATAAGCAGAGCGAGCGAAAGAAGAGGAGGGAGCTGCGAGCAAAGCGATAGCCATTGTTGCTGTCAGAAAAAGTTTCTTCATCAGTAAGGTTGGGTAAGAGATTTATTTAGGGTTATATATGGAGTTAAGACGGGGCTGTTCGATTAAAAATATCCGGTTAGCCCCGGAAGATTAAACAAGGGCGCCATATGCCCTGAATCCTGCTTATGCAAAGTTAATAAAAATTCCTCAGAATAAAACCCAAAAAAGGTTAATTTAAGTTTCGCAAGTTTNGACTTGCGAAACTTAAAAAGTAATAAGTAGTAAGTAATAAGTAATAAGAATTGCTTCGCAGGTTGAGTTTGGGAGACTTGAAGGAGTTGAAACAGTTAAAAATAGGGGTTGAGGAATTTGCAGGAATGGAGAAAAATTAGTAACTTTGTGTGCTTTTTGAGGAAAGGCCTTGTTCCGGATAGGCTGAGAGAGCCTCCGGACGGGTTGATTCGGAAGGATTGAAGAATCGATTTGATGTCGGATCTGCTATTCTGACGTATCAGCGGGCTTTTTGATAAAGGCATAAAAAATTTATTTATTCATCACTGCCCGAGTGAGTACTTCGTTGAGTCAGATTCNAGTGATCAGATTCCGGCGATNTGAATATCCGAAGGCAATAAAATCTCTCAATTACCATGCATCTTTCAACTGAAGAAAAGAAAGAAATTTTCGCAAAGTACGGTCAGGGCGCTAANGACACAGGTAGCCCCGAAAGCCAGATCGCTCTGTTCTCTATCCGCATCAAGCACCTTACAGAACACCTGAAGAGCAACCACAAGGACTACGCTACCGCACGNGCTCTTAANGCTCTCGTAGGTCAGCGTCGCAGTCTCCTTGACTACCTCATCCGCAAGGATATCAACCGTTACCGCGCGATCATCGCTCAGAAAGAACTCGGTATCCGTAAGTAATCATGAGCAGGCTCGGCCTGNCCATAGCTTACAATCGTCAAGCAAAAAAAAGAGTTATCGA